>JBKJJL010000116.1:0-3612 GCA_046597875.1 Fimbriimonadaceae bacterium
ATGAAGAACACGATCAAGAACAAGCGGCCAGCGGTCAACGTGCGTAGCGCCATAGAGAACGGGGACTCAATTGAGGGGCAAGAAAAGGCAATCGCTGCATATCTCAGCGCCGTAGGCGTAGTGGCCACACACGTGATTATCGACAATTGCCAGGCCATGGGCCAATCATCACTTATGAAAATCGCGGAACTTGCGGCGGCGGGTGAAATCGATTCGCGAGCGGTCTCCGGGTTGGACAGATTGAGCCGAAACGTCGTCCAACTCTTGAGCCTGCAAAGATCATTGGAGAGGCTGAGAGTCAGCGTCTGGGTTCTCGGTTAGATGGCAACCGCTGCTCAAGACCGTAGCGTCTCCCTGACGGCCAAAGCCGCTTCCAAGACGGCCGTGATCTACGCTCGGGTCTCAAGCAAGGAACAGGAGGAAGAGGGCTGGTCCCTACCTGCCCAACTCCGACTGCTTCAAGAGTACGCGGAGCACCGCGGGCTTAACGTCGTGTCGGAGTTTGTAGAGGCAAGCACCGCCAAGAAGGAGGGCAGGAAAGCGTTTGGCAAGATGGTTCGCTACCTTCAGAGTTCGCCCGACACAAGCGTTCTCGTCGAAAAGACGGATCGTCTGTACCGTAACCTGCCCGACTGGAACCTGATAGACGTCTTAGGTTGCGAACTCCACTTCGTGAAAGAAGGCCAGATCATGAACCCCGGGTCGAAAAGCCAAGACAAGTTCTTCCATGGGATTAAAGTCTTGATGGCCAAAAACTACAGCGAGAACCTTCAAGAGGAGATCAAGAAGGGGCTCTTCGAAAAAGCACAGCAAGGGATCTATCCGACCCATGCGCCCCTCGGCTACCTGAACGCGCTCGGCCCTGATGGTCGCCGAAAGATCATCCTTCCCGACCCCTTGCGCGCTCCGCTCGTCAGTCGACTCTTTCAAGAATACGATCTCGGGCTTCAATCGCTCAAGACCTTGACCGTACTTGCTTGGCAGATCGGTTTGCGAACCAAGAAAGGCAACAAAGTGCAGATGAGCGGCATCCAGGACATCTTGAAGAACGCCGCTTACTGCGGAAAGATTCGATGGGGCGGTGTCACTTACGAAGGCACCCACGAGCCGCTTGTCACCGTCGAGATGTGGGATCGGATCCAAGACCGTATGGCTGGGCGGTGCCGAAACAAGACTGGCTTCGGGTCCCTCGACTTCGCCTACCGCGGCCTTCTCACGTGCGAGTGCGGACTTGTTATGACCGGCGAGCGGAAGAAGAAGCGCTACGTCTACTACCATTGCACGGGGCGGCGCGCCGGTTGTGACCAGCCCTATGTGAAAGAGGAGGTCATCACCGAGCAGATGTCCGCGATCCTTCAGGGCATGGCACTACCGCCAGACCTCCTCACATGGCTCAAGAAAAGCTTGCTGGTGGACCAAGAAGAACTGATCGACGCGAATCGGGCCACGGTGCAGCGCTTGGAGGCAGATGTTCGCCGATTGAAACAGCGACTAGAACGGCTGTACAACGACATGGTCGACGAGACCCTTGATCAGGAAACCTATCAATCCATTCGTGCAAAAGCACAGGAAGAACTGGGCCATGCGCACACCGAACTCAACGCGCTTCAACGCCCGCAGGAGCGCTCGACAGGCGAAGCGCTAGATTTGCTCGAACTCGGCCAAATCGCCCATTCCAGGTTCAAATTGGCCAACCCCAACGAGCGACACGAACTACTCACTTTGATGTGCTCGAACTGTCAATTCGACGAAGGAAAACTGAACGTGATTCTGCGGAAACCGTTCGATTTGATGCGGAAGGTGGCACCAACATCGCCGATCCTCGACGGGGGTCGCCTGGCGAAAACCGAAGAAAATCAGGATTGGTGGAGGCAAGGGGGATCGAACCCCTGACCTCTTGCATGCCATGCAAGCGCTCTCCCAGCTGAGCTATGCCCCCACGAGGTTCCCCTCTATTATACCGATCAGCGAAACCAAGCCACAACCGCCCGATGATCGGAAACGACGTCCGGACGCACGCGAACTGCAGTCGCTGTGAGGGTGCGCGCCCAGATGTAGTCGTACCTCTGAACGGGAATCGTGGCGCTCATGGTGAATCCGAATCCGCTACCAGCTTGCCGATGAGAGTCCTGAGCGACCGACGCTACCTGCCGATACCACGGCCCGGCGGGATATTGATTGAAGTCTCCCGCGAGCAAAACGGGTTCGTCAGAAGCCGATACCAAATCGACCAGCATTTGAACTTGAACCTGGTGGACTTTCCCAATCGCGTTCATGTAACTCAGCACTTCGGAAGGCGCCACGCGATTCGGTTGGCTGGGTGACAAGTGAACGCAGATGCACCGGAACTTACGCCCCTGAACTCTTACAACCGCCACGGTCGCGATCTTCTCCTCGCCCGGCATGTCTTGCAGGGGTATGAACTCGGATGACAGGACATCGCCCCGCACCGCGATCGCTTCGAACTGTTTGCGCACGACGCGGTAAGGTCGGAGAGTCCGGATTAAGGACGGAGGAATAAGCCCAGGTTCTTGATCCAACGGGCCCGTTTCCTGAAGGAAAAGAATGTCGGGATTCTCACGCTCGATCAGCAAGGCAACTTTGTCAGACCCAGCAACACCGTGCTGCATATTGAGTTGCATGACCTTGAGGTCACCAGTTCCCGGTTCCCTTTCGAGTTGCAGAACAGGATTCAGGATCGCTAGATTCAGGAGAATCCCCAGCCCAGCCATGAACCAAAACTGGCGGTGACGCGGGCTGAGTGTGATGAGGAAAACAAGGAAGGTCAATCCGGTCCATACCGGCTCGGGAACACCGATGACCAACCCGGAAAACCAAGTGGAATCTCCCCAAGTATGCCTGATTCCCCAGACGAGGGTCAGTCCAACTAACAGGGCGATTATCCCCTTCTTCCGCCACCCTTTCACCTACTTTGCAACCCGCAAAATCCCCAAAGAGTGCCCCGCTGGCGTCATAATCTCCCATGCTTGACCGTCAGTTGATTCGCGAACAGCCAGAAATCGTTCGTGCCGGAGCGGCTCGCAAGGGCATCGTGGCGCCCGTGGATGCGTGGATTCAACTTGACGAGTCGTTTCGCCGTGTTCGAACAGAACTGAACGACCGGCAAGCAGAGCAGAACCGGATCAGCAAAGAGATCGGGGCCTTGATGGGCCAAGGCAAGCGTGAGGAAGCCGAAGCCGCTAAATCCAGCGTCGCTGAAATCAAGCAGGCCGTCACCGAGGGCGAATCTACGGAACGGGAACTCGAAGCCCAGCTTCGCGACTTGGACCTCAGCTTCCCGAACCTGCCCCATGAAAGCGTTCCCGACGGCAAGGGCGCTGATGACAATGTCTTCGTCCGGGAGTGGGGGGACAGACCTGAATTTGAGGTCACACCGAAACCCCACTGGGAACTGGCCGAGAGTCTGAGCTTGGTGGACCTGCCCCGGGCCGCAAAGATTAGCGGCAGTGGGTTCGCGGTTTACACAGGCTGGGGCGCGAGGCTTCAACGTGCTTTGATCAACTTCATGATCGACCACCAGACGCTGGAGCGCGATTACAAGGAAGTGTATCCCCCGTTCATCGTCAATCGGGCGTCCCTCATCGGAACCGG
>JBKJJL010000310.1:0-5329 GCA_046597875.1 Fimbriimonadaceae bacterium
AATGGATTTTCGAATCGAAAAGGACAGTCTTGGAGACGTGCAGGTACCGGCTGGTGCCTATTGGGGAAGCCAAGCCGAGCGCTCGCGGGGGCTTTTTCAGATCAGCGGCCTCACAGAGCATCCGCGGATGATTGACGCGTATGTCCTGCTGAAGCAAGCGTGCACTCAGGCAAACACGGACCTCGGCTTACTCGACAAGGCAGTCGGCAACGCGATCGTCGAAGCTGCAGAAGAAATCCTATCGCAGGGACCCTACGCTTATCCCGGGATCCGAAAGCGACAGTCTGCGATCCCCAATCTGCGGGCCCAGTTTCCGATCGATGTCTTCCACATGGGTGCGGGAACTTCGCTGAACATGAACACGAACGAGGTCCTTGCTAATCGGGCCGAAGAAATCCTTGGAGGCAAGCTCGGAGAATACACCCGAGTCAATCCGAACGACCATCCCAACTACGGTCAATCCACGAACGACACATTCCCCTCCGCGATGCGCATCATGGCGCGGCTCATGCTCGAAGACCTCTTCCCCGCGGTCGACGGCCTGATTGCGGCATTCGAGGCCAAGGGCAAAGAGTTCGACCACATCCTCAAGTCGGCCAGAACGCACTTGCAGGACGCGGTTCCGATTCGCCTCGGCCAAGAGTTCACCGCTTACGCGGTTGCGCTGAAGAAGTCACGCAGATGGCTGGAGCAGGCAGCTTGGGAACTGGAGGAGCTGGGCATTGGAGGCTCCGCTGCGGGAACGGGTCTGAACACCCATCCGGAGTACAGGTTCAAGGCGATTGACTATTTGAACACCTATGTGAGCTCACCTGCTGTCACATTCCGACCCTCGCCCGACATGCGCGAGGCCATGCAATCGAACCTCGCAATGGCCTCCCTGGCGGCGGGACTGCGCATCTTCTGCCAAGAGCTTACGCGCATCAGCAATGACCTGCGAATCCTCTGCAGCGGCCCCCTGACTGGCCTCGCCGAGATCGTTCTGCCTCCGGTACAGCCTGGGAGCAGCATCATGCCGGGCAAAATCAACCCGAGCATGGCTGAGAACCTGAACATCGTTCTGTACCAAGTGTTGGGACAATGCAACACGATCGACAACTGCGTGATGGCGGGGCAACTTGAACTCAACGTCATGATGCCGGGCATGGCCTTTTCTGCTCAGTTCTCCCTACAAATCCTTACGAACACCCTTGAGACCTTCACCGAGAACTGCGTCAAAGGCATCACAGCCGACGCCGAACGTTGCGCCCATTACGCAGAAACCTCGCCCTCGCTGGCGACGGCTCTAAACGCGTATTTGGGTTATCAAGTCTCTGCTCAAGTCGTTAAGACCGCGTTGAAGGAAAAGAAGTCGATCCCTCAGGTGGTTCGAGAACAGGGTCTGCTCGATGAGGCAACGTTGATGAAGGTGTTAGACCCCGCTTTGCTCACGGAGCCTGGGATTCCCGGAAAATAGGTTCGACGTTCCCTAAAGTTATCCGCCGCCAGATCGCGTGGTCGTGGCGCCGCCTTGAGTCTGCTGACTCTTATCAGGCATGACCACCCACGGGCCGATGTACGTCACGTTCCACGCTCGCACGTGGGCAACATAAAGCATTGATTTGACAACGGGATCCTCATCTGCGATGAGTTGCGCGGCCTGATCGTTCTCACAGTTCAGGATAAGCATCGCGCCAACGCCGTCTCGGTAGGGGCCTGCATAAAGCAACTTGCCCTCTTTGCCCAGCAACTCAAAATACTTCTTCTGATCGTCCCATAGCGAAGGGCTGATGGTGGCCGCCGTGTTCCCTGCTCCAACCGGATTGGGCGAGTAGAAGATGGCGTGAGTCGGTTTTGCCACCGTCCACTTGCTTGCCGCTTTAGATACCGTGGCTCCTTGTTGACCTGCCGAGGGGGCGGAGCTGGAAGCAGACGACGTGGCATTTCCTTGCGAGGCCGATTGAGATTGCTGAGTTTGCTGCTGAGCGACCGTAAATCCAGCGACAAAGGTTAGGGCCAAGAGGGGAAGCGTAAGTCCTTTCATGTGTTGTCCTACATACTTGGACGAATAGGAGGCTTTCTCCGTTCTTCTGGAGCTGCCCACGATCACAAAAAGGGACCGTGGGACGAGCTGGAGGAGATAGAGGGCCGGTGACCACCAAAGGGGAGAGCAATGTGGTCCCGTGCCCTCACACTATTCTGACGCAAATGCGCTCGTAATGTGTCCATCATGGCAGTTCCTTGCGGTGAAGGTCGCAATCCGGGTACCCGCGGTATCCTAGAAGGGAGGCGGGCAACGAGCCATCTCCCGCCAACACTGTTTCCTACGTGGGCACGAGCCTGGTTTTATGGGCAAATTCATGAGCGAGCAGGAGCAAGTCTGTACCTACGATCCCCTCATCGAGCTCATGCGCCGTTTCGAAAACGTGAGGGCGACGAACGATACCGCAGATCCGTTTGCTGGTCTGAGCGTTGAAGATATCCTCAAGAAACACATCATAAACGGCATCAAGAAGCAGCTTGATCGCCATCTTGAAGATGCTCTCGTCCATTACGAACCGCTGCAAATTGTCAATGAAATCCTCCTTGACGGCATGAAAACCGTCGGTGAACTGTTTGGTTCTGGCAAAATGCAGCTTCCTTTCGTGCTCCAAAGTGCCGAAGTCATGAAGACCGCCGTCGCCCACCTTGAGCCCCTCATGGAGAAAAAGGAGGGCGATGAACGAGGCAGCATCTTACTGGCGACCGTAGCAGGAGACGTTCACGACATTGGCAAAAATCTCGTCGATATCATCCTGACGAACAATGGCTATCGTGTCGTAAACATTGGAATCAAGCAGCCGATCAACGCAATTCTCGACCAAGCGGCGGCCAACTCATGCGATGTAATTGGGATGAGCGGGCTCTTGGTCAAGAGCACCATCATCATGCGCGATAACCTCCTCGAAATGAACGAGCGCGGACTAGAGAGCTATCCCGTGATTCTCGGAGGAGCGGCGCTGACCCGGGCCTATGTTGAAGAGGACTTGCGGGCCATCTATAACGGGCGGGTTTTCTATGCCCAAGACGCGTTTGAAGGTCTGCACCTGATGGATTCCATCGGCGACCCGCCCGAACCCGTGGATCCCGACGAAGCCGCCACCCCGCGGATTCGGTCCCACCGTGTCGATGTCCTAGACGAGGCCCTGTACACATACACGGGTGAACGGAGTGAAATCGAACCGATGGCGGTTCCACCGGCACTTCCCTTCTACGGAGCCCGAGCATTCGACCGATTCGACATCTTTGAGATCTTCAAATACGTGAATCCGATCGCACTCTTTAGAGGGCAGTGGCAGTTCAAGCGTCAAGAGGGAATGGGCAACATCGAGTTCACGCAGTGGCTGGAGGACAACGCTCGCCCGATCTTCGAACGCCTCCAGCGCGAGCTTTCAAGGGTCCTGAAGCCGAAGGTGAAGTGGGGCTACTTCCCCTGCGCGTCCGAGGGTAACGACCTCATTATCTACCAAGAGGACGCGCTCACCGAGAGGTTGCGGTTCCATTTCCCTCGCCAACGCGACGGCCGCCGGCTGTGTTTGAGCGACTTTTTTCTTCCTACCACGAGTCCCGTGAAGGACACGGTCGCATTCCATATTGTTACGGTTGGTGACGACGTGTCGGCGCAGGAGAAGCTGCTCTTTGAGAAGGGGGACTATCAGGATTACCTTTTCACGCATGGCATGGGGGTCGAAACCGCGGAGGCCTTGGCAGAATATTGGCACTTGCAGATCCGCCGTGAAATGGGGATTGACGATCAGGAACCGGAATCCCTCAAACTCCTATTCAGCGCGAAATACCATGGTGCCAGGTACTCGTTTGGCTACCCTGCGTGTCCGAATCTGGAAGATCAACGCAAGTTGTTCGATCTCTTGGAACCGCAAGATATCGGGATCGAACTCAGCGAAGAATGCATGCTCGTGCCCGAGCAATCCACCAGCGCTATCATCGTCCACCATCCTTCCGCTCAATATTTCAACATCCGATGACGACCCTTAAGACCGAACGCCTGATCCTTAGACCGTGGACGATGGATGATGTTGGAGCGGCCTTTCGGATGTACGGAGACCCCGAAGTCACGCGCTATTTGGGTAACAGCTCGTTTGAGCCGAGCTTGGAAAGTCAGGCCATGAACCTAGAGAAAGTGATCGAGAAGTACAAAGTTCTCGGCAAGGAAGGATTCGGCTTTTGGGCCGCCGAGGAACGTGAAACCGGCGAGGTTGTCGGAGCGGGATTACTCAAGCCGCTCGTACTGAGCGAGGGCCACTCGCCAAAGGACTATCCGGAAATTGAGGTTGGATGGCACGTCGCACAGACTCACTGGAGCCGAGGAATCGCAACCGAAATCGGGCGGGAGCTCGTCCGCCACGGCTTTGAAACGGTGGGACTGCCTGAGATACTGGCGGTCGCATTTCCGGAGAACGCGAAGAGCACGCGCGTCATGGACAAACTGGGCATGACCTTCATCGGGGCGACGAACAGATACTATGACCTCGAAGTCGTCGCTTACCGAATTACGCCTTGAATCGGCAACCAATGGTCTCGCTCGGGAACTCTGGACGTCTCATAATACTTAGAAGAGATGAAAATGAAGCTAGCAAATCGTATCGTCCCCATCGCCCTGGGTATCGGTGCCCTCGTCGCCGTTTCGGCCGCCCAAAAGCCGTTTGGCCCGCACTTGAAAGGAAAGAAAATGCCCGCTTTTAAGATGACGGATACCAGCGGTAAGGTTCACACGAACGCCAGTTTGAAGGGCAAAGTTATCTTGCTCGACTTTTGGGCAACCTGGTGCGGTCCCTGCAAGGCTGCGTCGCCGACGATGCAAAAGCTGCACGAAAAGTACGCGAAGCAGGGTCTCGTCGTGGTAGGCGCAAATGTTTTCGAGAATGGCACCGACATCAAAACGGCTGCCGCTTCGTACAAGAAGGAGCATAAATACAGCTACATGTTCACCAAGGCAAACGAAGCCTTGGCGACGAAGTTAGGTATCAACGGCATCCCCGCTTTTCTCTTTGTCGACAAGACCGGCAAGATCGTCGAGGTTCAAACGGGCTTTAGTGAGTCGCTTGCCGGCAAGTTTGAGGCGACGGTTAAGAAGCTACTGGGGAAGTAGGAGTGTTAGGGTGTTGAGGTATTAGGTATTGGGTATGAGAATGTGAAAATACCTAATACCTAATACCTAATACCTAATACCTAATACCCCAACACCTTCCCCTCACACCTGCTTAATTTCGATGTCGACGCCGCTGGGGAGATCGAGTCTCATAAGAGCGTCAATCGTTTTGTTCGTCGGATCGAGGATGTCGATCAGGCG
>JBKJJL010000014.1:0-4614 GCA_046597875.1 Fimbriimonadaceae bacterium
CATCCGCGAACTCGATGGCGACACTATCTAACACGCTACGAAAGCGGCTTGGAGCGATGCATCGGTTGCTCACTTTGCGCAGGTGCTTGCCCAGCTCGCTGTATCAATGTTGTTGCCGAAGAGAACACCGACGAAGCACGGTTCTCCCCCGGAGAACGCTACGCGGTGCGCTACGAGATCAACATGATCCGGTGCATTTTCTGCGGCTACTGCCAAGACGCCTGCCCCACCGGCGCGATCGTGTTGCGAAAGAACTTCGAGCTCGCCGATTATAAACGCGAGGATTTCATCTACACGAAAGAGATGCTGCTAGAAAGTTACCCCGGCGAAGCGGACGCGCCTTGGTATGGCGAATACGAAACTCGGCCTTCCTAGTCACAATCGAAATGTGGTGCGCGGATGCCTCGTGCCGCGCCTTCCGTGAACCTAGAACGGGGCACAAGACATCCCCGTTGCCACATGTTTGCTTCTCAAACCAATACAATTGGACAGTCTCGAGGCATCCCCATTGCCACCTTGCTCTCTAGACCTTCTCGTCCAGCATTTCTCGCAATCTCCCTGACCGCGAGGGGTGCTTTAGTTTTCGCAGGCCGGTTTGCTCGATCTGCCTCACTCGCTCGCGAGTTATCTGGAAGGCGTTCGCCACTTCTCCGAGCGTGTACGCTTGCCCATCGGCGAGGCCATATCGCAAGAGCATGACACCCTTTTCATTATCCGTCAAGGTATCCAGGATCTCGTTGATGCGACAGCGGATCAGTGCCGTTCCCGCGCATTCCTCCGCGTTTTCTACCTCGAAATCTTGTATCAAGTCGGAGATCACATTGTCTTCAAATTCGCCGAGTGGGGTTTCCAGTGACACGGGCTCGCACATCGCGCGCCTGAGATCGCGAACGCGTTCCAAAGGTAGGTGAAGCGCCGCAGAAATCTCGGTATCCGTCGCCTCTCGGCCGAGCTGCTGCTGCAATGCAGAGGCAGTTTTCAACATGCGATTCACGGCTTCCATTGTGTGGACGGGCACGCGAATGGTCCGCCCGTGGTCGCTCACGGCCCGAGAAACAGCTTGCCGGATCCACCACGTTGCGTACGTGCTAAAGCGGAATCCCCGATTGGGATCGAACTTGTCAACGGCTCGGATCAGGCCGAGGTTGCCTTCTTGAATCAGATCTTGCAAGGACAAACCTCGCCCCAAGAAGCGCTTAGCGATGCTGACGACGAGGCGTAGGTTTGCCTCAATCATGGTTTGCTTGCTCGCATCGCATCCCTTCTTGGCCCGCGTCGCCAAGATCACTTCTTCCGCTGCGCTCAGGAGTGGAATCTGGCCAATGCGTTGGAGCCACATCCGGACGGAATCGTCCAACGCGACAGGTTCGGCATGAAGCCGAGCCATCGTAGCCCCGGAGGGTTCTAAATTTGAAGTGTCACGGACACGATATGATGCAACCATCTGCTCGGCCTCCCCAGCCTCTGCCTTATCAACCATTTACTATACAATAGTAATTGCGAAGAACCAAGCAATTTTCTGCATTATGTTTTTAAATCCCGTAGCCGTTCTTGGATTAGCTTGAGTTTTTCGTCCCCGTCGGGTGTGTTTTTCAAGTCCTGCACGGAGCGCTCTCTCCGTTTGTGGCGAAGCAGAGCGATGGTCTCGTCCACGAAAGGAACGTTCATCTGGTCCTCTTTGGCCATTTCGATGTCCACGAGGAACTGACGCAGATCCTCGGGTTCGATGAGATGAAGCCACCCGGCGGCAGCTCCCTTCGGAGGCTCTCCAAAGGCGGCGGAGATGGCGGCGGCAAGTTCGGCTGCCCGTCCGGTAACGAAAAGATCGGATTCCCGGATCGCGGCTAGCGCCTGCTCCCTGAAATCCTCGTTCAGGAACGCCCGGAACAAGGTCGCTTCCGCACTTTTTAGCCCTAGCTTAGGCTTACCTTCAACGGGTGCCCGCGATGTGGGCTCGGGCCTGCCCGCCTTCGTTCGCCGCTGCTGGTTAATCATGCGCCGGAGTGCCTTGGCAGCCTCTATCGGGTCTCGAAGGTGCGGATACTTGGGAGCCAAGTACTGCACGTGCCGGGCAATTTCCAGTTCGCTGCGACTCTCGGCGAGCGATTCGACCGCGAGTTTCCAGAATGTTTCATCAGCAGGCTTGAACTTCAGTTCGATCTGCCGGATTTTGAACTCAGTCGGGCTTAGTCCCCCCTCAGCGGCAAGCTTGACCGCTCCTGGCCCTGCGCTCTTCAGTAAGGTATCCGGATCCTGACCATCGGGCATGAGGGCAACGCGCACTTTTAGGCCCTCGGCCTCCAGGATTTCTGCTCCCCGTGCCGCTGCGCGTTCGCCCGCCTCGTCCGCATCGTACAGGATGACCGTGTCGCCCGATTTCGCCCAACGCATCAGCATCTTGGCGTGATCCTCGCTCAAAGCGGTTCCCAACGAGGCCACCGCGCTTACGACGCCCGCAGCGTGACAGGCGATCACGTCCAGATAGCCTTCGCACATAACGGGAGATGCGCCGTCCGCGATCGCTTTTTTGGCGACGTTCATCGCATAAAGAACGCGACTCTTCCGGTAGAGAGGAGTGTCAGAACTATTGATGTACTTGGGATGCCCGTCCCCAAGGACCCTGCCCCCGAAGGCGACGAGTTCACCCCGCTCATCGCGGATCGGGAAAATGAGGCGGCCCCGGAACCGGTCGAAGAACCCACCCGAGCTATCTTGATCGACCAGATAGAGTTTTTGACACTCGACAAGCGAGTAGTTTTTCTTGCTAAGATGGACGGCGAGTGCCTCACCGACGTCGGGGGCGTATCCGATCTCCCACTGATCGAGGATTGCTTGGCTTAGACCTCGATTTTCACAATAGGTCTTCGCAGTCGTCGACTTGGCGAGTTCGGCTCGGAAAAAGGCCAGCGCCTCGGACATCGCGCCTTGCCAGGTGAGCTTAAGGCTCGCATCTTCGGGTTTGCGTTTGCGGAGGGTGACCCCAGCTTGTCGAGCCAGGATTTCGACCGCTTCAGGAAATGCGACGTTCTGGGTCTTCATGACCCAAGTGAACATGTCGCCCGATTCGCCGCACGACCAGCATTTGTAGTAGCCGGTGGCGTCGTTGACCGTGAAAGACGGTCTGCGCTCACTATGAAAAGGACAAAGGCCGGACCAGTTACGGCCCGACCTTTTTAGGCTTACAGACAGGCTAACGAGTTCAACGAGGCGGATCCTGGATCGGATTTCGTCAAGCTCATCAGCCACGCATTACATCTTACCGGCAGCGACGACGATGCCCGTTACCACGTGCTTGCCATCGGTCTTGAGCCGATTCAATCGGAAGGCGACCTTGTTGTTCACGAGGTAGCGCATCACAAGGCTGTTGCCTCCGATTTCGTAGCCATCGGGAGCACCATATCGATTCATAATGTCGGCAAACTGGGCGCCGTATCGAATTCCACGATTTGTTACGACTCTGGGGTCATTCATGCCGATCGCTTCAATCTGGATGACCTGATTGTAACGATTCAAAATGAACGCGTACCGGCTGTTGCCTCTTCGATACACCCATCGGGTGTAGACCACGCGATTCTCGGTTGGGCCACCAGCCGTTCCGCCCCCGCCGCCGCCGGCTTGGGGAGCCTGTCCGCCTCCGCCTCCGCCTCCACTCCCGCCTTGCTGCGGAGCCGTTCCGCCGGCACCGCCAGCTCCACCGATTCGAGGAGGTGGCTCTTGAGCAAAGTTAATCGGATGATAGTCCAAGCCCGGAATGTTCCATTCTGCCTGATTGGCCACACCGCCGCCACCGCCGCCGCCTCTGCCGTTACCGCCGCCGCCGCCGCCCCGACCTCCGGGATTCACAGCGGGGCCAACCGATTGGCCCGCACCAGACAGAACGTCTTGAACTTCGTCTGGTGATCCGTAAAGTTGGATAACGCGCAGACCCGTATCGTACAGCCTGACACCAATAAGGCCTGACTCAGCCGCGTTTGTCCGAACGCCGACGATGATTCTTGACCTTCCCCTCAACCCCTTGTTCGATCCGGTGCCATCGGCCACTGCAATCGAAACGAGAGCTGCGCCCGCCAACGCCATTAAGCTTATTCGCTTCATTCAAAATCCTCCGTGGAAAAGCGCTGCTCTTGCGGCGCTGCTGGACATTTTGACGTACATTAAGCGTCGGAGGTCACGGTTGCACAAAAATGGAACCCAGAATCTTCAAAAAAACGTTCACAATAGTGAGATCGGTTCGGCCGTCTAACCAATTATGATGAAAGCCACCCCCCTTTTCAGCCTGCTCATTGGGGCAGCAATTCTTCCCTCGATTGCCTCGGCTCAGAAGCTGAAGGTCGGCGACGACGCCCCCGCGATGAAGGTCGCCAAGTGGGTGAAAGGCAACGCGGTCACCGAGTTTAAGCCCGGCAAGGCCTATGTCGTCGAGTTCTGGGCAACCTGGTGTGGCCCATGCATCGAGAGCATTCCCCACCTGACGGAGATGGCCAAGAAAAACCCAAACGTTACGTTTTCCGGAATCAGCGTATGGGAGAACCAGGCGGGTGATAAATCGACTGCCTATCAAGCCAAAGTCGTCAAGTTTGTGAAGGACATGGGTCCGAAGATGGACTATAACGT
>JBKJJL010000015.1:0-4949 GCA_046597875.1 Fimbriimonadaceae bacterium
AAGATCACCGAACTCGATCCGAAGACGCCCCCCACCTTAGGCATTCATGAATTTCGCAACCGCAAACCCATTACCGTAAGCGAATACGTGACCGTCGACAAGGGAAAGTCCTATCACATCTTCGTGTACCGCTATTGCTACAAGGCCAAATACGAACCGGAAGCGAAACTCTGGAAGGAGCTCTACGTGAAGTCAAGAGGTTGGAAGATTGACCATGAGCGACCCAAAGAACTCCTCATCAGCCACCGCGCCGCGCATCCGAAATTGGTTGACCAAGCGCTCATCTTGCACCCAGGGCGAATCGCCTTCGACAAGAAGCAAAAGGCCCGAACCCGCGTTATCCCCGATGACAACTGGGTGTGGGTCTCGCTCAACGAAACTCACAAAAAGTGAAGTTGTGATTTAACCCGCCGCGCAAGCCGCGACCCCTGCGTGATGCCCTTCGAGCGGTAACAGTCGGCCGCGTTTTCGCTTGGTACAAACCCCGTCCGTTATGCCTAGGCAGCGATAGCCTTGCCCGCGGGCGAAAAAATGTGTGCCCCAAAGGAGTTCGTGATCGGTTGCGTGCGTCGGCGATTTACCTGAGCTACATAGAACGCGTCCGCGCAAAAGTCAAGCCGGTTTGGCCACGCCAATGAGCGGCCTCCATTCGCAATCTTCGCTCGCTTGAAGTAGCGATCATCAAGCAAGCGCAGAAACAAGCCGCCTCGCTCGGCTACGCCACGGAGGTCGGCTAGAACGACGCTGCCGTCGTCGAACTCCAAGACAAGCTTAAGCGGCGGCAACGGCACCACGCGGGTGATTCTTGGCATCTTGACTTTGCTCATTTGATCCGTCCAATCGGTCGACCGCTCTGGCCGTTGTTCCATTCTACGGTGAGTTCCGCGTGTCGCGCAGCAGCCCACGCGAGAACTTGGCTCAGCTCGCTCTTTGGCAAGTTACCCGCGATAAGGCCTCCGCCGATGGCGATGATCGCCTCGTCCCCCGCCTTGATGGCGTGAAAGTGCGGCGGGGAGTGGTCAAGAAAGTACACATAGATGCTGACACCGGCAACTGTCGCGACACGTGGCACACCCTATTCTAACCCAAGATTTTGTTGACTGCGAAAGCCCAGAGCTTCTACACAACGCTTTTGGCAGTTCAATGGTGATGCCCTTCCCCTCTATCGACGATCGCACTTTCGCCTGCTACGAAACCCGTCGCAAACGCGGCTTGTAGGTTGTAGCCCCCAACCGGACCTGCAATATCCAGCACTTCGCCGCATAGGAACAGGCCTGGGACCACCCTTGAAGCCATCGTCTGCGGGTCTACTTCGTCCAGCGAAACTCCCCCCGCCACGACCTCTCCCTTCTCCAAAACGACTTCGCGCACCTCTCCGAGCGGCCACCCTTTCAGCACTTCCACCAGCCGGTTGCGCTGCTTTTGCGTGACCTTTGTTCCCGTCGTTTCCAGATCGATTCCGGCAAGAGCGATCAACTCCAAAGCCGCCGCCGCGGGCATGAGAGACTCCACAAAGGTCACCACGCGCTTGCGCGGTTGATCTTTCGTGAAGGCGAGCAAGTCGGCCCCAAGCCTCTCAAACGACAGGTCCGGCACGACGTCAACTTCCATCGCCACGGACCCGTTCTCCATCAGCTCCGCGACTTCGCGGCTCACCCCGAGCGTCGCCGGGCCCGAAATCCCGCGATGGGTAAACAAGAAATCCCCCCTCCACCGCGGCACGGATTTGCCCTGTCGCCCCTTCAGAACGACATCCTTTAAGGCCACCCCGGCCAGTTCTACCCGCACCGACACGAGCTCTATCGGAGCCAAAGCCGCGATCGTGGGGACGATCGTGTGCCCAAGAATCCGCATCCACTCCCACCCGTCACCGCTTGTCCCCGAGGCCGGATAGGAACTTCCCCCCGCCGCCACCACGATTGCCGATGCCTCCAACGCCTCGCCACCGTCCAGCTGCACGCTTCCCGCCCGAATCCCGCGCGCCGGAGTTTGGAGCCGAACCTGAACCCCAACTTCCTGCAGGTAACCGCGAAGGATTGCAACCACGTCTTTCGCGTTTTGGTGCACCGGAAAAATGCGCCCATCGGGCCGGGTATAGACTTCCAGCCCCCGCGAGGTGAGCATCTCGACGATCTCGGTGTTTAAGAATCGGTAGCAGGCGGGCCGAATGAATCGGGCCTCGTTGGGCCGGAAGGCCTTCAGAACCGCCTCGATCGGCCCATCGTGGGTGATGTTGCACTTCCCGCCCCCGGAAATGAGAATCTTGGTGCCGATTCGGTTGGTTTTCTCCAGCAAGATCACCCGCGCACCAAGCGAAGCCGCCCGCCACGCGGCGATGATGCCAGCCGCCCCGGCTCCGACAACGACGATCGGTTTGGGATTCACAAACGTCGTTCCGAAAGTTCAGAGACTCGAGCCCGGAACCCCTCCCTCTGATCCCTCCCCATCTCCGCACGAACCATCGGACATGGAGAGGGAGGCCCGGAAAACCTCATTTTTTTTTGGACCCCTTCACCGACGCGACGGACTCAATGCCCGGATAAAAGCGCCAAGACGTCTTGAAGTCCCGCGTCAATTTCTGCTTCGTCAGAATCGCGCGCAACAGTTCGATCGGGATGCTGTTCTCGTGCAAAATCGCGTCGTGAAACGCCTTTTCCTTCACCTTTCCCGTGTCGACTAACTCTTCCCGAAGTCGCCATATCTGCAAAGCCCCCAGCATGTACGCCGCCTGATACAGCGGCGAATAAGAGCCGTTGAACGAGCGCCGAACTTCCGCTTCCGCGTTCGCGCGTTCGTGGCCAACCTTGTCGACCAGCAAGTCCACGCACTCCTCGGGCTTCATCTTTCCGAGGTGATAGTTGAGTGAAAAGATGATCCGCGCGCATCGGTGCATGCGCCAGAACAGCATGCCAACTTTATTCTCCGGCGTCGCTGGGAAGTTCATTTTCCAGAGGAGCATTTCCCAGTAAAGCGCCCAGCCTTCGATCCAAAACGGGGTGCTAAACGCCCGCCGATAAGCGCGGAATCGGTCCGTCATGAACCCCTGGAGGTGGTGGCCAGGAATCAGTTCGTGATGAACCGTCGCCCTCGCGAAATGCCGATTGTTGCCGCGCATGCTCATGCGCTTTTCCTCATGGGTCATCGTGCTCGTCGGATACGAAACCATGATCACTTCGCCGCCCAGAAAGAACGGGCTCGTGCGTTGGCGCTCGGGCGACATCATCGTCATTCGCCACGTCTGTTTGGCGAGTTCAGGAACGGTCAGCAGGTCGTTCTTTTCCATGTAATCGATTGCCTCAAGTGCGAGCTCCTTGATCATCTGAGGTTGATCGCCCGGGGCCACGTGGAGATTCTTGACATGCTCCAGCGCTTTCTTCCAGTCGTCCTTGAACCCGAGGTCCTTGGCCGCGAGTTTCATCTCCTTCTCGCACCACGCGTACTCGCGCTCGGCGATTTTTACAAGTTCCGCCGCGGTGTAGGGGATCATCTCCGAGTCGAGTTCAACCTGCAGCGCTTCCACCCCAATAGGCGGCACCCGGTCCTCCTTCTCATCAGGAATCAAGAGCTCCTTAAGCTTCTTTCCGAACTCCTCCAGAGCAACATCCACTCGTTTGTAAGGCTCGGCGCACCACCACGTAAACATCGGATCGTAGCCATCGTAAAAGGCGAACCATTCCTTCAGTTCGTCGCGCATCGTCCCCACCATCGCGACTGCCTTATTCGCCTGCGCCCGGCTGACCTTCGGCTTCTCTTTGGCAAGGGCCGCTTGCCGATCCTTGACGGTTTTCTCCAAATCCGTGAGCTTCGAAGCCGTCGGTTCGGGGTCAATTTTTTCCATCCGCCGCAACGCTTCGCGAAGATCCCAGATCGTCACCGTGAACCCGATCAGGGCCTCTGCTTTGACGTAGTCGGCTTCGTCCAAATCGAACTTTCGCACCTGCCCACCGAGGTGGTTGTTCAGCAGCAAATAGTCGACTTGGGCGTCGTGAGACAGCTTGTCGAAGTTGATGTCGTTCAGCCGCGTGCGCCACGATCCGAGAAACTCCTTAGTCTGCCCCCGTCCCGTCGGGTTCGTTTGAACGGCAAGTGACCGACGCAAGAGGTCCCGATCGTCCACGAAGCGCTCGATGACGCCTCGCATTTCGCTGGCGTCCTTCCATTCGGAAAGCGCGATTTTCGGAGCAGTTGGCATAGTGCCATTTTGACCGAGTGCAAGGAACAAAGCAAACGCGACAGGCATGGCGGAAGTATGCCAAAGATAGCCGAGCCCTGGCAGGGACGCGAACTGCAGAATGCTGTGAGCGCGGGCGGCGTTCCGCAATCGGTATAACCCATCCATGTCCGAACGCCTTTGGGCGCCATGGCGACTGAGCTATATCGAATCCGCCTCCCTAGAAAGGGGCGAGTCGGGCTGCATCTTCGTCGACCTCCCTGCCCAAAGTGATGATCGCAAAAACCTGATCCTCCATCGGGGAGAACACGCGTTCGTCATGCTCAACGCCTTCCCGTACACCAATGGGCATCTGATGGTCGCGCCCTATAAGCACACGGCCGACATGGGCGAACTGAGCGACGCGGAACTGCTGGAAATCAATCAGCTCGTCGCCAAATGCACGCTCTGGATCGGTAAAACTTACAAGCCGGATGGATTCAACATCGGCGTAAACCTCGGCCGCGCCGCAGGCGCGGGGATTCCGACGCACATTCATTGGCACATCGTCCCCAGGTGGGATGGCGACACAAATTTCATGACCGTCGTCGGCGAAGTGCGGGTTTTGCCGCAGAGTTTGGAAGAGAGTTATGACCGACTGTTGGTGGCAGCCAGCCGCACCCCGTAGGAAGATGGTCGTCCCTTGACCCCGAAAGGGATACCGAGAACTTAGCCGCGCGGTCGAAGCCCCGGGGAAATGGCGGCAACACCCCCAACCTTGACCCCGAAAGGGATACCG
>JBKJJL010000042.1:0-8196 GCA_046597875.1 Fimbriimonadaceae bacterium
CACAGCATGACGATGTCGCAGGTGTCGCCAAGCTCTTGAAGAGAACCGACCACCACCGCCCCTTGCGCACGAAGAGGCTCCGCCCTCGCCGGGGTTCGGCTCCACACCGTCAAGTCATGCCCCGCCCGGAGCAAATGCCCCGCCATCGGACCGCCCATCACTCCCAATCCGACAAATCCAAGCTTTGCCATCGCTGGAAATGAGGTTACCCGCCCGGTACACTAGCGAACTCTCCCCGGGTGGCGGAATGGTAGACGCAGCGGACTTAAAATCCGTTGGCCGTAAGGCCGTGAGGGTTCAAGTCCCTCCCTGGGGACCACGCTCTTTTAGGTTCAAAGTCGCCAAAATTCGCCGCCGGATCGCCGATCCCCCACGGAGGAGGATCACCTCCCGCGTCGAAAACAGTGACCCACTACCGGCGAGCAACATAAGAGCTTTTATCGGCGAGCCCTTCGGGAAAGCTCGGCACAAACCATCCGAGACTTTCAACGATGAAAGGTCTTATACCTGTTCGCTCTTGTCGTCTCCCTGCCCGGCATTGAGAGAGTAGACATGGCCAAAGGAGCTTCTGCACGAGGGCACGAAGAGACCTCAGCCATATTTTTCGGCAACCGAAATCTGGATTGGCAACCGCCCAACAGCAAACGCCGACGGTCAAGTCGGCGGAGGGAATGCTAGGCCCAGATGCGTGGAAGATTTACACCTGGGCGCGGGCAGCAAAGCCTTAGCAAGCCTTCTTGCGGCGGCGGGCAAGAGAGATTAGGCCCACACAGATGGCAGCGATTGAGCCGGGCTCCGGCACGACCGAGTTAGTCTGTCCTCCCGAGCCGAACGAGAAGTTCACGTCGCGGATGCTGGCCAGGTCAATCGGGCTAGCTGAGATTAGAGTGAAGGTCATCGCGTTTCGAACGACCGGGACGTTGTTGGCAGCGCCGGACGTGCCGAACGCGGACGCCATAGAGAACGCGTCTGCTGGCGTACTGCCAGCGTTGCCGAGTCCTTTCATCCTCTCATAGAAGGTGTCGTTGTTGGTGGCGAAGCCGCCGGCGCCAAGGCCAACGGATGAAACGCCGTGGTCGAAGTTAACGCTCTGGAAGACCAAGCCGTCATTGTACATGTACTCTTTGTTTAGGTCGTAGGCTCCGGTGTAGGCGACGTTGTTCTGCTCGACCACGGAAGCGCCTTGAGAGGCATTGTTCGTGGCGTTGCCGGCCAGAAAGGTAGTGGGCATATCCCAGAAAAGCGTGCCCAGCGTGTCGGCGGGGTTGTTCGACGCCTGAAGCGAGCCGTTGACGAGTTTGATCGTCAGGACATTCCCAACGGCGGTGAAATCTGCGGAAGCTGTAAGAGTCTGGCCGCTGACGTTCGAGGTGCCGGTCCATGAGAACACCACGGCTTGGGATAAGTTGGCCATGACCAACGAAAGAAAAGAAAAGGCGAGATACTGGATCTTTTTCATGATTAAATGAAACATGGGTGCAGATTGCGTGCCATTGTGCTGCACTCATCGGCAAAGATCGAAGAGACAGGTGCATTTTTGGGATCGGGCGATGAATCGCGGGTGAGAGTTCCGGACCACTCTCGCCGAACATGCCTGGGGCCTCAAGGATCATGAGGTTATCCGTGTAGGCGTGAACGTCTTGGGAAATCACCGTGCCTACATGCGCATGCCCCCCTACTTTCCCTGATCCGGATCTCCTGGCGTAACATCCTCGGGGTCAACTATGATCACAAACGCTCCCGTATCAACAATCGCCCCCCGAGGTGTCACCCCCCAAAGCCTGCAGTACTTTCCATCCACGAGCACCGCCTCCCCTAGCCGCGAGTCAAAAGCCTGCAACTTCGGCCAATCCAAGTCAGGATGCCGATTCTGCTGCTCTGAAACCGTTCAATTTTGTAGCGATTCCGCCCGCCCCTTCGGGGTCTGACTTGCCCGTTCTGTTTTTTGTTCGGTTTTGGTGCCCGACACGAGTGAATGTCCAAACATGGCAAGGTCCGACGACCCTTCAAGAAATGCTGATAGGCGGTTGGAGCATCAAGTTTCGTGGCCGGAGCAATATCCCGAAGTGTTTTTGGAGAACCACCTTGGCAGAACGCCCCCAAAGTTGACGACTAACTTGACGACTATCCAACACGTCGCGCAATGGAAACAGCGGATGTTTAGCCACCACCACACTCCTTTTCAGGTTCAGAATAGCCTCCGACAAAACGCTATGGAGAGCTCGACTACGGACTCAAAACCCGTTGGCCGTAAGGTCGTGAGGGTTCAAGTCCCTCCCTGGGGACCACCTCGTTCTAGTTCAGCGTGTATCATTCTGAGCGATGCACCTGACGGTACTGGGAGCGGGGAGTTGGGGGACGGCGCTGGCGATTTTGCTGGCACGGAATGGGCATGATGTCACCCTTTGGGGGCGTGATGGCGAGGAAATGCGCATGCTCGCGAATCTCCGCGAAAACATCACGTACCTCCCCGGATTCGTCTTGCCGACTTCAGTTACGGTTCGATTCGACGAAGATGCACTGGAACCGTGCGACGCGTGGGTTGTCGCTGTGCCTTCGGGAGCGGTCCGATCGGTGTGTGCGAGGATTCTTGGGGAGAATCCGCAGATTGTCGTTGCCTCCAAAGGGCTCGAGTTGGGAACCTCGATGCTCCTCGCGGACGTGGTTCAGGAAGTTTTGCCAACCGCGAGGGTGGGTGCGATAAGCGGGCCTAACTTGGCGGTCGAAATCGTGCGCGGAGTACCAACCGCGGCGGTAACGGCTTTTAAGGATGCCGCCGACGCGGAACGCATTCGCGGAGCCTTCAGTTGCAAGAGTTTCCGCGTGTACGTAAGTGACGACATCATCGGCGTCGAACTGGCGGGATCTCTTAAGAACGTCCTCGCAATCGCCGCGGGCTTGAGCGACGGCCTCGGATTCGGCGACAACACGAAGGGTGCCTTACTCGCAAGGGGCCTTCACGAAATGGCTGCCCTCGGCTTAAAACTTGGAGCGAAACTGGACACATTTTTAGGAGTCGCAGGCGTCGGCGACCTGTTTGCGACCGCCGCGTCCACCCTCAGCCGCAACTACCGGGTTGGTTTGGCCCTGGGTAAAGGTGCCGCTCTAAAGGATGCCATGGATCAAGTCGGCCAGGTCGCAGAGGGCGTTGCCACGAGTGAAGCGACCATGGTTTTAGCCCAAAAACAGGGGGTTTCTATGCCGACATTTGAGGCGATCGAATCGGTCCTTCGAGGCCAGATGAAGCCGCTGGCAGCCGTTGGCATGCTGATGGAGCGCACCCCGAGGGCGGAGGCAATCTTGTAATGCAGACTGCTATCTGGCATGTAACGAGCTTCTATCAGTTCACTCCGATCGATGAGGCCAAGCTCACCGGTGTCGCCGCGGAAATCCGCTTGCACCTCGAAGGGTCAGGCATGGTCGGATTGGTAATCCTTGCGCCCGAGGGCATCAACGCCACGGTGGCGGGAAATCTGAACGCCGTAAAAGCATTCAGGGCATGCCTCGCGAAGTGGATACCGGTTGAGAATGTCCGATTCAAAGATTCGTCCTGCAAGCGCAAGCCGTTTCGGAAGGTAAGCGTTCTCATTAAATCCGAAATCGTCACCCTCAAACGTCCGGACGTTGTGCCCGATAGCGCGGAGAATGGCTACCTTTCCCCGCAAGAATGGCAAGAAATGCTTGAAAGCGAGCAGCCCCACCTCTTGATTGACACTCGGAATCAGTACGAGATCGGAGTCGGCAAGTTCCAAGGCGCCGTTGATCCTGAACTCAGCTCCTTCGGGGACTGGCTTGATTACGCCGAATCGTTAGAGGCGGATAGGGAACTGCCGGTGATGCTGTATTGCACGGGCGGGATCCGGTGCGAAAAGGCGGCAATGGTTCTGAAAACAAGGGGGTTTCAGAAGGTGTTTCAGCTTCGCGACGGGATATTGGGATATCTCGCCGAGTTCCCGAACGCCAAGTTCGAGGGGGAATGTTTCGTGTTCGATCAGCGGGTGGCGGTCGATCAAAATCTGGAGGCGAGCCACCGGTTCGGGCTATGCTCTGCCTGCGGCGATCCGACGACGGTGGCGGCGGTGTGCGAGGTTTGCGGAAGGGATCACTTCGCCTGCCCTGAATGCAAAGTTGAGGCGTGTTGCAAGGCCTGCGTGGATCGTATCCGGTCGAGAACCCGCAGTTTCCACGTTTCTTGAAGAAACTTACTCGTATTTCTACTTGTTTTGAGTTCATCTAATGCTAGATTCCCAAAAGGTGATGTACTATATGGACTCGGAGGGTTTTTCTTATGCATTTCAATAAACGTATTTTCTCTGTACTGGCAGGCCTCATGGTTGTCGGTGCAGCTAACGCGGCTGTCTTGTTCAGCCAACCGACTCAGGATGCGGATGGTTATTTCTCGGACAGCATCAACTATGCTGGGTCGCAGCAGACATTCTACGAGTCGGCTGTGGCAGACAATTTCACCCTTGCCAATGCGTCAACGGTAACCCAGATCGCCTTCTGGGGCAGCACGGAGAACTTCTTCGGCCCGCCCAGCCTCGGCAACCTCGCTGGCCTGCAGATCAACGTGTACAACTCCACGTTTGGCTTGATTAGCGCAAACTCAGTCGCCACTGGAGCTTTGACTCCGGTTGCCACTGGATTCGCCAACTCTAACGGTGGAAACGAGTTCCGGTTCACCTTCAACACAAGCATCGTTTTGGGTGCAGGTTCCTACTGGTTGCATGTCGGTGGCACCTATACGGCTCCAAACGATGACGCGTTTGTGTGGTCCACGAACCATACGAATGGCGACGGAACATCGGCTTTTGCAAACCTGGACGTAAGCAACACATTTGTTCCCGGATCCAATGACCCAGGCGGCCCTGCCCCTGAGAACTGGGATCAGGCCTTCGAAATCCGTGGGGACGCGGTTCCTGAGCCTGCAACCATGGCCGTTCTCGGTCTCGGCGTAGCTGCTCTTCTCCGACGCCGACGCAAGTAAGCGAAACTCGTCCGATGAAATCGTAAGAGGTGATGTTGCCCTGCATCACCTCTTTTTTTTATGCTCGGCCCGCGAGGATGACTCGTACTTGGTCGGCCTGCTCGGGGGTGTCAACCGCCAGTTCGGTTCCCGCTCCCGGTGCCATAAAAATGCGGACCCCGTGCTCCATGAATCGTAGTTGCTCGAGGCTCTCCGCAGATTCCAAGATTCCCATGGGCCAGGTGGCAACGGCCATCAGCGGCGCTCGGCGATAGGCGTAGAGTCCGATGTGCTTCTTGACGGGAGCAACTCGCGGGTTTCGTTCGAACGGAATCGGGTGACGGCTGAAGTAGAGGGCAAATCCCATCTGATCTGTTACGACTTTCACCACCGCCGCTTGGTCGTACTCTTCGGCGGCGCACTCGCAGTACACGCTGCCCATCTGGATCTCTGCGTCGTCCAAAAGTGGCTGGGCGCACGCCACGATGCTCTCAGGACGCATGAGGGGTTCATCACCTTGAACGTTCACGTAAACGTCGGCTTCGATCGATCGCGCCACTTCGGCGATGCGATCGGTGCCGGTAACGTGGTCAAAGGACGTCAGGATCGCATCGGCTCCAAATCCGGTACACGCGTCCACGATCTCCTGGTCCGGCGTCGCGACGATCACCCGATCCCCCACGCCGGCTGCCACCGAAGCTTCCCAAACCCACTGAACCATCGGTTTGCCCATCAGGTCGGCGAGAGGCTTGCCGGGAAATCGAGTACTGCCCATTCGGGCCGGAATCACAATCGCACATCGCATCCCGTGAGGCTACCATGCCGTGGAGATTTTTCCGGGCCTCCTCTCCTGTCCGAATGGTTCGTGCGGAGAGGGGAGGGAGGTCAAACCTCTTAGCTATTCACGTACACCTTGTACGTGTACGTGATCTCCATTGTCTTGCCAGCCTCCAGGCTGGGCGTCCATGTTAGCTGGCTCCGCGGGTTGATTTCGATCAAGCCCTTGGCTAGTTTGATCACCTTCGGCGTGCCGGTGGATTCTGCAACTTCGCCAGTCAAAACCTTCTGAATCCGCAGGTCCACGGATTCGCCTTTGAAGCTGCGCAGGGAAATCGTACCTTTCAGTGTCACAAGGTCATATACATTGCCTCTCGGGGTTTGCAAGTGGACCCGTTCCCGCTTGATTTCTTCTTCTTGTGCTTCAACGCGAATGTCTAAAGCCTTTGACATCTTCACCATGAACTCCGCGCCGGTTGGCGTGTACATCACCGTGTCTTGGCCCAAGATTTGACCGTCCTTGAACACGGTTCCGGGAGCGGTCGTGAGGGGCTGCCCACTCGTATTCTTGAGTTTCAAACTATGCCAAACATCAATCGGCCCAGGCTTTGTGCCAACGTAGCGGACATTATCTTGGACTCCGTCCTCAAGGTCGACGGTGTACAGGTGGGAGTAGTCGCTTTTCGCCTCAAAGAGGACGTAGTAGGCCCGATCACCTTTCTTAAGAGTTACCCCACCACGTTTGTAGAAGAAGAGATCTTCGGACTGCTCTCCTGAGCCGGTATTCACTTCAAAACCGCCTCCGAAGCCACCCTGCGCGTTTGACATTGCTCCACCTTGGCCGCCCAGGGTGTCTCGCCGCCCTCTAAATGCAGCATCCGGAATTCCGACGGACGCGAGGAAGTTCGTGAACTGATCCACGCTCTGGCCCGACAGCAACGGCTCCTGAGCTGTCGCCCAAGGCACGTTCGGGAACCCGGTGACGAACCGCAAGTCTGTATTGTTCAGCGCGTCAAGATCGTTCAAAACCGTCGCCTTTGCGGTCAGCGTCAGTTGCTTCTCGTTCACCATGTCGAAGGCATAGGCGGGAGCCCACGTGAGGCCCCGTTCCAGACCAAACATCACGATTTCGCCGCTACCGCTTGTCTTAAAACGCATGACACGCTGTTGCTTCGTGCGCGAGCCTGTCGTGATTCCTTCCTTGCCTACCAGCACCGAGCGAATCTCTCCTCGGTTGATCATGAAGGTTCCTTCCGGCTTCTCGAGCAAGATGGTCTCCGGAGTTACGTTCAGGAGCTTTCCCTTCTGCTCACCCATGTTCATTGTTTGAATCGAAACTTCACGCCCCAGATTCAAACGCAAGAACTCTTCGAACGAGCCCGGTGTGAACTTCTCGGTGCTCTCCTCGATCGTCGTGACGAGTTCCCCGATCTTGAGGTCACCAGTTGTAGTGATCCAGAAGGTTCCCAAGGCGGCCTGCGGAATCTCCGCGACCGTCGTCGATGTTCCGGTAACGGCAAGGCGACGCGAAACGAGGGCAAATCCGTTCTTGAAAAGCGATGCGGCGACGACACGGGTCGGGGTCGGAATCATAATGGCGGCAATCAAAGGTGTAAGCATGGGTTGTTCTCCTGGCGTTGAGACGTCTCAACGCCGGGCGGTGTTGCTACAATTGATCCGCCCATGCCCACTGTGCGACCTCGGCCGATCCTGATGATGGTGGCGCTCGTGGGTCTGGTGTTCCTCGCGCTTCTGCTTCATATCGCCTACGGAACGACCCAAATGAGCCTCGGCGAGGTGTGGACGGCGCTGTTCGGGAGTGAGACCACGTCGAACTCGATCATCGTCCGTGAACTGCGTTTATTGCGCGCGTTGTCGGCAATTGTTGCGGGGGCCCTTTTGGGAATGGTGGGCTCGGCGTTCCAGGCGTTCTTTCGGAATGCGCTCGCCGATCCCTACGTGGTTGGAGTCAGCTCGGGAGCAGCAGTGGGCGGCGCGCTGGCAATCGTCTTGAACATCGGGGCGGCGTGGACCGGTTGGATGAGCGGACTCGGTCCCTTGTTTTTCGCGACCGTGACCGGCCTCATGACGCTTGCGTTGGTGACGGGACTTTCCGTGCGTCGAGGCGTCCTCGATAGTGCGACTCTCTTGCTCACCGGTGTCGTCGTCAGTTCGCTACTCTCATCGCTTCTCAGTTTGATTCTGCTCTGGGGCGGCCATAACACGACGGTGATCTTGAGCTGGCTCCTTGGCCACCTCACGCCTGCCTATTGGAATCGCCTCCACCTCATGACGATCGTGCTCGCGATTGGCGCACCGGTTTTGATCCTTCAAGGTAAGCATCTGAACGCACTTTCTTTGGGAGACGAAGCAGCCAAGCGACTGGGCGTGAACACGAAGGTGCTCAAGCCGGTCGTGCTCGGCCTCAGCGCCGCGATGGTGGCGGTAACCGT
>JBKJJL010000231.1:0-4515 GCA_046597875.1 Fimbriimonadaceae bacterium
CGACGCCCATTCCATGCCGTTGCAGACGATGTCGTAACAATCCGCTCGAATGCGCCCTGGGTCCGAGTCCAGATAGACCAAGTCTTCCATTTTCGGGCTGGTGAATGGATGGTGAACCGAATCCCATCGATTCGCCTCGGCGTTCCATTCGACAAGGGGAAAGTCGACGATCCAGCAGAAGTTGAGAACGCGAGGATCTCGTAGTCCGCATCGAGTTC
This sequence comes from Fimbriimonadaceae bacterium, assembly GCA_046597875.1. Lineage (GTDB taxonomy): Bacteria > Armatimonadota > Fimbriimonadia > Fimbriimonadales > Fimbriimonadaceae > JANJUB01. Next base: position 219 of record JBKJJL010000231.1, read on the forward strand.
CGATCTCGTTTCGAAGGCGGGAAAGGACGTTGTTCCCCGCGGCATAGTTGTCCGCGATGAAGCATAAAAGGTCTCCGGCTTCCGCCTCACTCGCCGCGAGGATGCCCTCAAGCTCATCTGGGGTGAAGAACTTCGCGATGGAGCCTTTAACGCCTAGGCCAGATTTGCTGGTGTATGGGATTTCGGACGGCTCGGCCTGGTCGGTGGGATTTACAACGGAGAGCGTCGCAAGTCCCTTCGCACCAAACTCCTTAGCGAACTCTTCAAGCACGCCGATATCCTTGCGCGAAAGGCCGGAACCGCCGGGATATCGCACTCCGCGAATCATCCCCCCCGCTTCGACCGTGTTCTTAAAAACCCCGAACCCGGAGCTGGCGACGATAGGTGAGATATCGAAGATTGGCAGTCCAAATCGGAGATCGGGCTTGTCGTTCCCGTACATCAACACGGATTCGTCGTACGTCAGCCGCGTGAAGGGTTTGAGAGGCTCTTTATCTAGACCAAACTCAGCGATGAGCTCGTTGATCACGGATATCGTCATCCCTTCGATGAGGGTCAACACGTCCTCTTGGATTACGAACGACATTTCAAGGTCGAGCTGGGTGAATTCAGGCTGGCGATCGGCGCGCTGTGATTCGTCGCGGAAACACTTCGCGATCTGGTAGTACCGCTCTATTCCCGCCACCATGAGGAGCTGTTTGTACTGCTGGGGGCTCTGAGGCAAGGCGTAGAACTTGCCCGGCTCCAAACGATAAGGCACCAAGTAATCGCGCGCGCCTTCCGGGGTCGATTTGGTGAAGATCGGAGTTTCTACTTCGAGGAATTGTCGATCCTCTAAATAGTGTCGAATCTTCTTGATCGAGGCAGCCCGTATCGCGAGTCGCCGGTACATCGCGGGACGGCGGATGTCCAGATATCGGTGTTTCACCCGCAGTTCTTCGTTGACGGTCGCCATCTGATCCTCGTCGCTCACGGGGAACGGGAGCGGTTTGGACGAGCTCAGAACGCTGTAACTGGTGACGATGACTTCGACATCGCCGGTGGCCATCTTCGCGTTCTGGGTAACTTCACTTCGCATCCGGACTTCCCCAGTAACGCTGAGGCACGATTCGCTGCGGATTTCTTGCAGGTTTGTGAACTCGCTCGGATCGATAAAGAGTTGGACGAGGCCGGTGCGATCGCGCATGTCGACGAAATAGAGGCCCCCCAAGTCACGAATTCGGTGGGCCCAGCCGTTCAAGGTGACGACCTGACCGGCATGTTCGGCGCGGATCTCACCGCAATTGTGCGTACGCTGCAAGAAGCTCATGGGAGGTTCATAGGATACCGGCTCGGCTTGAAAATTATGCGGCGTATAATGAGTACGGACATGAAGTGGATGTGCATCCTGTTGAGTTGCATGGTAGTCGCCTGTAGCCTCTTCCTATTCGCCTTTGGCGCTCGGTACAGGCTTACGGGCCGCTGGTTCCCAAAGAATCGGATCGACAAACTGAGTCAGCCTGTGAGCGTGACGAGCTGGACAACCGCTGGCCTGCAACTGGCCGATGGTCGCACTGTCATGCCGCTTGGAATGACCACACTGCCGAAAGCATCTCTCGCGATTGAGGTTGTGACGCGTTCTGGGGTTGAGGTTGATGTAAATGGCACCGTATGGGGGCTTGTTCAGATAGAGCACTGGTGCGGGAATGATCCGGTGGAGGAGGACATCCGCCGAATTGACGTCGGGAAGCTACTCTCTTTCCTTAAACTTGGAAAGAGCTCAATGCCTCCCAGCCCACAAGACTATGTGCCCTCGAAGATTGGAGGTTCGATCAGTTACTTCGGATGGAATTCTTTGGAGGCGGCAGAGTTCGAACTTTTTTCGAAAGGCATAAAGGATCCCGAATAGGATATGCGCGAACCTAAGGGCAAGTAAGTTTGTTCTCAGGTAGAACGGTAAGGCATGTCGCGATCGCATCAGGTTCAGACCGACGCTCTTGAAACGGCGGTTCTCGTCTTTGTTAACGAAGACGAGAGCGAGGATCGCTACGTCGAAGACGAGCTCGCCGGGCTCTGCGAAGCCGCGGGTGTAGAGCCTGTCGCCCAGATAAGACAGCGTCTGGAACGCCCGTACCGTCCCACGTACGTCGGCAAAGGCAAGATAGACGAGATCGCGATGTTGGCGAAGCAAACCGAAGCGGACATCGTCCTCGTGGATGGCGAGGTCTCGGGCATCCAACAGCGAAACCTGGAAACCGCGTTCGAATGCCGAGTCGTCGATCGTACTCAGCTCATCCTCGACATCTTCGCCCGTCGCGCGCGAACCAGGGAAGGAATGCTCCAGGTCGAGCTCGCCCTGCTAACCTACATGTTGCCGAAACTCATGTCGGTGTACACAAAGTTCGAGCGTCAGAAAGGCGGAATTGGTATGCGCGGGCCGGGTGAGACGAAGCTCGAAACCGACCGCCGCATGGTGCGCGATCGCATCGCGAAACTCACCGACGAGATTGAGGACGTTAAGCGGCACCGCGACCAGCAACGCACGAGCCGGCGCAAGCACCCCTTCCCTTTCGCTTCCATTGTCGGCTACACGAGCGCGGGCAAGAGCACGCTGATGAACCTGATGTCCGGAACCGAGTTGCTCGCCGATGCGATGCCGTTCGCAACACTCGACCCAACCACACGCAAAGTGGAGCTGCCCGAAGGCTACGCGCTGTTCCTTACAGATACGGTCGGCTTCATTCGCAATTTGCCTACGAAACTTGTAGCTGCGTTTAGATCGACTCTGGAAGAGGTGGTCTACGCAGATTTTTTGATCCTGTTGGTGGATATCTCGCATCCCGCATGGGAGATTCACCACGGCGCAGTTCTGGATACTCTTGAAGCTCTGGGCGCGCAGGACAAGCTCTCGATTCTGGTCTTCAACAAGGTCGATCTCCTTCCGGGTGGAGTGGAAAATGAAGACCTCAAGGAAGCGATGGAGTTGTGGCCGAACTCGGTTGCGATCAGCGCTTCTTCGGGGCTCGGAATGGACAGCTTGATGCAGGCAATCGTTTTGCAGGTCAAAGAGTTGCTCGGCTTTGTGCAAGTGCTGATTCCGTACTCGGAATCGAGTTTAGTTCAGGATTGCTACGACTTTGGAAGGGTTTCGAAGGTCGAATACCGCGAAGACGGGATCCTCGTCGTCGCGGAGTTAGTCGCAGAAATGCGCGGCAAACTGGCCCGTTACGAGATCACGGATCGGCAGTAAAGGATTCCCGGACCCTCTCACTTCCCAAGGGAGAGGGCGGCGATGGCTCGTGCGCCAGGGTGAGGGTTGAGTCTTGACCACCCTTGCTTTCGGTATTAGAAGCAAAGACTCAGCGAGAGCCAACCCTCATTCCCAGCCCTCTCCCTTGGGAGGAGAGAAGGGGAGTTCGGTTAGTTGGCCTTCGGTTTTCGACCCATAAACAGACGGGCCATGAAGTTTTCAATCGCACGCGACGCCTTGAACAGGCTCGGCTGCATCTTATCGAGAAGCGAAATCGGGAATCTCGGTTTGTGCAGAACGACGTCTTTGTAGTTCACTTGCGTCCCCTTTAATGGAAGATTGTGGGGACGGCGGTGGGTTCCAAACAGGTGATCCCAGATTGCGAATCCCCAGAATCCGACAACGGCAAGGTTCGAAACCGGTCGCCAGTGGTGCATCAGGTGGAATGCATAAATGTGTCGAACGGTGCGTCGCTTTCGCCCTGTCATGAGGGGCTTCCAGAACGTGTCAAACGGAAGGTGTAGAACTTGGTGCCAGAGTTCGTACGCGGTGTAGCAGAGCGTCGCCGTAAAGAGGGTCGAAGCAATGATTGGCTGCCCGGGAAAAATGAGCTTGAACGGGATGGCGAGCAAGATCAGGAAGATGACGTAAAAAACCGAGATCGCGTAGACCGGGAACATCATGGACTCTTCCTGATGCTGGTGCTCGATCGCGTACTCGTTAAAAACGGGAACCATTTTGTCGGGCTCGTGGGGCGTCACGGGAGCCTTCACAGCGGTCAGCCCGTGATGGTGATTGTGAGCCCGGTTCATCGACCGAAGGAACGGAAGGACGGCCGAATGGAGCAGGTATCGGTGGTACAGATACTCAAACAAGCTCAGCGGCAATCCTAGAATGAACGTCCACATGACGATTCCCCATGGGTTCGAAAACTCGGTCGCAAACTGGACTGGGGCAACCCACTTATAGATATAGAGGGCGAGGGCAGTCTGGGAAAACGTCAAGACGCAAAACTTGAAAAATTGGCCGGGGCCGAATCGGGGGCCGCCATCTGCGGCGTGGTGATCA
>JBKJJL010000318.1:0-4112 GCA_046597875.1 Fimbriimonadaceae bacterium
ACCCAAGCCAGCCTCCACCGAGGGCGGCTCGGGCGGGCTGGCACCATGCGAATCAGGTCTTCAAGCGGCACTGGCTCGGAGAGGCCCTCCCGTTTGATGTCTCGCAGGAAGGCGCGAACGGCTTCAAGTTCTTCCCTCGCGGCCGGATCGTTTGCGAGCATTTCGTTGGCGGATTGCATGGCGTCCGAACTCAGGGATCCGTCGAGATAGGCGTGCCAGTTAGTCTTCATGCGTCCTCCCCACCATCTGCTAACACGAGCGTCCGTAGGCGATCTCGGCCCCGGAAGAGCCGTGAACGAACCGTGCCAATCGGAATCTCAAGCGCAGTAGCGACTTCCTCGTAACTCATTTCTTCAACATCACAAAGCTGAACGACGATCCGGTAGTGATCTTGGAGGCGGTCCATGTTTCGCATAATGCGCGCGGCCTGATCTCGGTTCAAGATGCTGGTCCACAGATCGTCTGCGCGTAAGTCGGTGGTCTCGTCATCGGGCAGGGGCAAGTTTGGCGAGCGTCGGAATCGCGCCAAGTTCTCGTGATACAAAATCTTCAGAAGCCAGGGGCGCAGTTTCCGCCCATCGAACCGATCCCAAGCCGAGTGAGCCCGGATAAGCGTGGATTGTACGAGATCGCCTGCATCATCGGATTCGCCCGCCATTCGCCGGGCGACGCGATACAGGAACGGCAGTTCTGCTCGAACTACTGATTCAAAGTCCCGCCGCTTGCCAAATCCGAGCGCCGAGATAAAGGGTGTGCGGCTCGACATCGTTAAGATTGAGTCTCCCATAGGTGCAACGCTAAAGCAAGAGCCTGCGTCACAACAAAGTTCCCATAATTATCTTGGAACTTGTCATTCGCCCAGGTGCTTTCTTCATCAACCCCTGGAGGTTTACCCACGATGAAAACACTCTTACTGATCGTCTCACTCTTCGCCATGCTGCTTGCCCCGATGGCCAACGCCCAAAAGGCGACCAAGGCATTTGCCTGTGACCACTGTCACGTCGCTAGCATGAAGGCTGGCAAGTGCGCCTGTGGCATGGACATGAAGGCGGTAAGTGGTCGCGTCGCTTATGTCTGCACGCACTGCAACACCTCTTCGAAGATGGCAGGCGACTGCAAAATGTGCAAAATGCCGATGAAGAAGAGCCTGGTCTCCTATTCATGCGAGCATTGCATGGTTTCCTCTGCGAAGGCTGGTGCCTGCAAAAAGTGCAAGATGCCGATGAAGAAGCATATCATGCCCATCGGTATGTGATCGCTTCCTCTCGCCCCTCTCCGTGACGCATCCATTCGCGGGGAGGGGCAGCCCGGACCCAATCGTTTGGTGCGTTGGAAGTGCCATACTGACCCCCGATGCGGGTAGCCGATTGGGTTCGAGAAGTAGGCGAGTTCGAGGCGGCCGAGGAATTGTTCGGGCAGGTTGATCACGTCGCCTGGCACGGAGCCGCTGGTGAGGCGCGCCCCTTTTTCGTCGCTTCGATCTATAGGAAGCAACCCCGTCAAACGCTTATCGTGACTGCCAACTACGAGCGTTGTCTCGCCTGGCAGGCAAAACTCGCCCTCTGCGGCGTGCCTGAATCCGACATCTTCCAACTCCCCAGCGGCACGTCGTCGCTTTTTGAAGACGCTTCCCCCGAATTTGTGGCCTTGAGCGACCGCATCGGTGCCCTCCAGGCGATCATCAGCGATCGGCCGTGTATCGTCATTGGCGCGGCTTCGGCGGTGCTGGAAAGGACTCTGCCGCGCGACATCCTCGCCGAAGCCTTCATCAGCGTCAGTCCGAAAGACTCGATCGACCCAGATCGATTCCTCAAGCAACTCGGCATGCTCGGCTATCAAAACCAAGAGCCAGTTCGATTGCCCGGTCAATTTAGCCGTCGCGGGGGCATCATTGACGTGTACGTGAGTGGCTACGACCTGCCGATCCGGATCGAGCTCTTTGGCGACGAGGTTGAGAGCATGCGGACGTTCGATCCGATGTCGCAACGTTCAGTCGGCATCGTCACCGCGCTGGGATTGTCGCCAAGCCGGGAAACGCTTTTCCCCATCGAGGGCGGCGAAACGTGGGGGGCGGATGTTGCGAGTTTGGTGCTTGAAACGATGCATCGCGAAGCCACGATGCTCCAGGATGAAGCTTCTTCGCGATTAGAAGAGTTGGTTTCGGCCGACGCACAATCTCTGTCGGATCACGTCTATTTTGATCGCCTCGACCTCTATCGGCCTTTGCTCCATCCCGATTCTGGATGTGCAATCGACCTGCTAGGCGAAGATGGTTGGCTGGTCTTGGATGAGCCTTTGGAAATCGAAGCGATCGCCGCGCGGAGCGAGGAAGAACTTGCTCAATCGCTCGACGCCCGCCATCGGCGTGGAGAAACCTTGCACGCGACGGCGGGGGATTACATGCTGCCTCCCGAACATTTGGCGAATCATCGGTGCATGCTCGCGATGTCGGCGATGAACGCGTTGCCGGATTGGTTACCGTTGCCCACCGTCGACGTTGGTGCAGTGAGCTTGGCCCCGTACCGGGGTCTGGGCTAGTTCTTCATAACTCGGATCGAGATCATCCGGTCGCCTTTCTTGATCTTGTCCACCACGCTCATTCCCGAGGTCACTTTTCCTAGCACAGCGTAAGAGCGATAGAGTCGCATCGTGTCTTTCTTGAGAATGAAAATCTGCGAATCGCCGCCCTTTTGAAGTCCTTCGGAAGCGATCCCAACCACGCCGCGACGGTAGTCCCACTTTGATTCTTCGAAGTCCACAGTCGTACCCGACCCGCCGCCGAGGACCTCCTCGGTCGTGAGCAGCTTGTTCTTGCTCGCCGGCGCGCCCCATTGGGTGACCCAGTGCTCGACGCGATGCACGCGCTGCTTGTCGTAGAACTTTCGATTGACCAACCTAATAATGTGGGCAACGGTCTTAGGCGAACCTGCGCGGTCGGTGGAAATGACAAACGAGCCGCCACGCTCCATCGTGACCTTGAGTTTCGGTCCGGTCGGGTTGAAGTCGGAAGCCGCAAGTTGCGAAACGACTAGTGCGCAAAGGAGCGTTGTCATTTTAAGAGTATACGATGAGTTTAAAGTATGCGTTCTGCCACACTTGCTGCCATCAACCGATTCCTTGCGGTCGTTTTTGGAGTAGCGTTAGGCGTCGCCATGGCGGTCGCGGTGTTCACCGCTTGCCTGACGATCAAGTACCCGAACAATCCGCGCGATTCGGGGTTGCCAAACTTCGCGGTCGCGCTGATCCTCGCTGCTCCAGTAGGAGCCGTCTTGGGTGGGATCGTCGGAGCAATCGTACCGCTTAAGAAGTGACCTAGTCGTCCGGTGCGCTGAGGTGCGCCCGTGTTCAGACAGAGGCGCACGTAGGAACAAGACGGCGGCCACAGCTGTCGGTTGGGGCTAATCTAAGAACTCGTTCTCTCGAAGAAAACCCAAAACCGCGCCGTAGTACAGTTCCGGATGCACCCATCGGCCCTCGCCGTGGTTAGAGTTCGGCATCCATACGAGTTTCCCAAGGTCTCCACATGCCGCCAAGTTACGCTCTGCCTCGCTCGGCAAAGCCAGTTTATCGCTATCGCCGTGAATGAGCAAGGTCGGCACTTTCGCTTTGGCCAGCGCAACTGCAACATCCACTTTGTAGGGATTCACCTTCACGAATGGCGCCGCGAGCAGGACCGTCGGCGAAAGGATAAACGACAGCGTCTTTCCGCCCACAAATCGCCACCAGCCAAGCGCCCCACTGGCTAGGCGGGAGTAAGCGCAATCCAAAACGAGGGCGTCGACCGATGCATCCTCAGCTGCCGCGAACGCCGAAGCCGCCGCGCCCATGCTGCTCCCCATGAGCATAATCCGGCAGTTTGGAAGTCGCTCCCTGGCGAATCGGACCGCTGCCAGCACGTCCATACGCTCCAACCAGCCGACTCCGCACACCTTTCCGCCACTGTGGCCATGAGCCCGGAAATCGATCAGAAGACACGAAAACCCTTCTTCCCATAGCCGATGCGCAACCGGAGCCATCTCGCTTCGCGTCATGAGGTAGCCGTGGAAGAGGATGGCGACAGGGGGCCGTGAGGGACCTTTCTCCTCTTTCCCCTCCACCCACCAGCCCACCAA
>JBKJJL010000179.1:0-11741 GCA_046597875.1 Fimbriimonadaceae bacterium
TACTTTGTGAACGAAAAGGGTGCAAAGTTTACGCTGATGTCGGTGCCCAGCGGCGGTGGAAAGCCGAGAAACGAACTTGTCAGTGAAGTTGAAATTCGAGAGCTTTCCACAGATGGCAGAACTGTCATTTTCGAACGCGGACGTGGCGCGGAAATCCTCGATCCCGATACCGGAACGGTCACCAAAGTTGAGATGAAGCTAGATGGAGACGTCCTCCACACCCGGCCGACGCTTGTTCTTGCCGAGAGTTTTCAGCAAGGCGTTTCCATTACGCCAACCGGGAAAAGGCTGCTCGTTGAAGCGCGAGGCCAGATCGTCAGCGTGCCCCTCGGAGAAGGGGAAGCGCGGGTTTGGAAGGCGACACCTGGAGTTCGGTATCGCCATCCGTCGATGTCGGTAGATGCGAAAAAAGTGGCTTATGTCAGCGATGCAACGGGGGAACAGCAGGTGTATGTGGCGAACGCCGACGGCACGGGTGAGAAACAACTGACCAAGGATGTTGGTCGTCAACTTTGGGGAACTCAATTCTCGCCGGACGGCAAATGGATCGGATTCACCGACTCCAAAATGAACCTCCGGCTTGTGGGAACCGAAACGGGAGAAGAAAAGACGATTGGAAATGTCCCCTTCACCTGGTTCGCGGCACCTATCGAGTTCTCGCCCGACTCCAAGTGGGTCGCTTTCACCCAAACGGTTCCGATTACAGCTTTGGGCTCGATCGACCTCTTTGAAATCGCGACCGGTAAGACGCATCGGGTAAGCGACGACCGATCGGGAGACACCTTGCCTGCGTTCTCGTCCGACGGCCGCTTTCTGATTTTCACCTCGACGCGGAACATCGCCGTCACAGGTGATCCGGTGATGAACCAACTCAACGCGGGCCCGATGGGCATTATCTGCATCGCTCCCCTGAAGGCGGAGGAAGAAGATCCCCTCGCCCCAAAGGACCCGGAGGAAAATGCTCCCAAGCCGCCCGAGAAGAAAGCCGAGTTTAGGATCGACCTCGAAGGACTCTTCGACCGCCGGATCGAACTACCCGTGGCTCCCACGAACATCACCAAGGTCGCGATGGTTGGCAACAAGGTGATCTACGCCGCCGAGGGAGCCGTCAAGTCTTATGACATCGTAACAAAGGCAAGCGTCGACCTCGGGGCGGCGGCGACATTCACCCTTTCAGGCGATAACCAAACGGTCTTCCTGCCAGGAGCGGCACCCAGTTCAGTCTCTATCGCGGGGGACGTGAAGAAAGTTGCGACGTTCGGCGGGCTTCGACTTCGCGTTGAACCGCTCGCCGAATGGAAGCAGATCTTTTGGGACGCGTGGAGACACCTGCGCGATTATTTCTACGTGGCGAACATGCACGGACTGGATTGGAAGGCGATCGGCAACAAGTACGCCGCCTTCCTACCTTCCGTGAGATCCCGAGATGAGCTCGATGAACTCATGCGATGGATGCAAGGCGAAATCGGATCCTCCCACCAATACTTGAGCCCCGGCGACGCGCAGGACATCAAGACCCGCCTTCCCGGAGCCTATCTGGGCATTGACCTCACCGAAGAATCAAACGGATACTTCAAGATTGCAAAAATCCTCAAGGGCGACGGATTCCGAACCGGAGAGCGTTCGCCGCTTCTGGGTGCTGGAAAGAACATCAAAGAGGGCATGTACCTCGTTTCCGTGGCCGGGGAACCTGTGCGCGTAGGCGAAGACCCCTACGCCAAGCTGGCGGGCCGAGCTGGACGAACAATTTCAGTCGGTGTCAACGATAAGCCGAGCCTTGAGGGCGCGAAGACCTATCTTGTCAAACCGGTTCCGAGCGAAATGCGCATGCGCTACTTGAGTTGGGTCGAAGACAATCGGACCTACGTAACGAAGGCCAGCGGCGGCAAGCTTGGCTACCTTCACCTCGCCGCGATGGGCGTGGGAGATATGAACGACTTCATCCGCCAATACTTCTATCAACGAGATAAGGAAGGGTTCGTAATCGATGCCCGATTCAACGGCGGCGGATTCGTTCAGGACTACATCAATCGTATTTTAAGCGCTTCACTGACAGGCCATTTCAATATGCGGGAAAGTTCGCTTTCATGGACTCGCCAGCAGGACTATTTCACGGGGCCGATGGCGATGGTGATCAACGAATTCGACATCTCCTGCGGCGAGGAGTTCCCCCACCGATTCAAGGACCTGAAACGGGGCATTCTCGTCGGCCGCAGGACTATGGGGGGCGAAGTGGGCTCCTCTCCAGGATGGCCGCTTGTCGATGGCGGAGTTGTGAGCGTGCCGAACTACGGCATGTTCACCCCCGACGGCAAGTGGGCGATTGAAGGCGAAGGCGTGTCCCCAGACATCGACGTCCCAAGCGATCCAAATCAGTATCTCCTGAACCGTGATCCGCAGTTGGACAAGACGATCGAGTGGCTTTTAGCTGAAATCAAGCGCAAGCCACCGATCAAGCCCGTTCTACCCAAGGACCGCAACCGGGTCATCGGAGGATAACCTCCGGTATCCTGCGAAGCATGAGGGTGGAGGAGTTAGGTTCTGCGCTGCGCGCGGAGGTGTCCAAGGCAATTGCCGGGCAAGAAACGCCGATCGAGCAGGCGATTATCGCCATCTTGGCGAACGGGCACGTCTTGCTCGAAGGCGTTCCCGGCGTGGCGAAAACCCTTCTTGTGCGGGTCCTGACGAAAACCTTGGGACTCGAGTTTGGGCGCATCCAGTTCACACCTGACCTCATGCCAAGCGACGTCATCGGAACCAGCATTTTTGACCCCAAAACGAGCGAATTCAAGATGCGGCACGGGCCGGTTTTTGTGAATGTCCTTCTTGCCGACGAAATCAACCGAACTCCTCCGAAGACTCAAGCCGCGCTTTTGGAAGCGATGGAAGAAAGACAGGTCACCATCGATGGCGATGCGTACCAGCTTCCGCCTCCCTTCATTGTCTTTGCGACTCAGAACCCGATTGATTTTGAAGGCACTTACCCCCTCCCCGAGGCCCAACAAGACCGCTTCCTCTTGAAGGTGATCGTCGACTATCCCGCTCCCGATGTCGAAGTCGACGTCCTTCGCCGTCACCATGGCGGCTTCCGTCCGCAGAATCTCGAAAAGGTCGGAATCCAGCCAATTTGTAATCTTGACCAGCTTACAGCGGCCCAACTTGAAGTGCAACAAGTAGCGGTCGAAGAGAAGATTTTCAGCTACATTTACGAGATCGTCCGCGCGACTCGGCGGGCGAACGACATCCTCGTCGGAGGCTCACCGCGTGCCGGTATCGCGATGCTGAACTGCAGCAAGGCGATGGCGGCGCTGAAGGGTCGCGAGTTCGTGATTCCCGACGACGTGAAGGAGCTTGCGCTGCCGATCCTACGCCACCGGGTCATTCTGCGTCCCGAGGCCGAAGTCGAGGGACTCACGGTTGACCGCGTCCTAACCAGCTTAATCGAAGCGCAGACCGTTCCGCGATGAGGGTGCTCCTGCTGAGGCGGTCGTTCCGGGGAGGCGTTGCCGCTCTCGTCGACGATCTCGCCCTGCGCTTGCCACATCACGGATACAGCGCGATTGTCGAAGACGCCACCTGGATTCCGCGGGAAACCGGCCCCCTTGTGGACCGGGAAGTGCGCCGCCAACTCAAGGATCTCGCGGACGCTTTTGACCTGATCCACGTCTTCGGCTACCGCGCGGCTTGGGCGTGCGAGGATACGTTTGGAGATTCTATTTACTGGGTGTACACGGCCTACGAACCGCCTCCCGTAAACGGGAAGTTGATCCAAAAGTTGAATAACGCGGCACTGGGATTCTGTTCTTCCACCGCCACCCAGTCCGCGCTCGCGCAGCAAGGGGTTCAGTCTTTGGACCTCTCGTATCCGGGGGTCAGCGACGCGGTGGGTATTCAGCTTGGTCGGGACGAAACTCGCGAGATTCTTGGAGTAGCCCCCGAAACCTTCTTGATCGGAGCAATGTCGGACGAGGGATTGGTCGAAGCAACGCGGAATATGGAGGGCGTATATGTCGCGCTCGCGGATTCGAGCGCCCGCAATGAGTCGGACGAGCCTCACGTTAAACGGCTCGGCTGGTATCCCCGTCCGCGAGACCTCATGCGGGCGTGCGATCTCTGGATCGCGCCCGATCATCGCAAGGGATATTGCCGCAACGTCGCGGAAGCGATGTGGGAAGGGCGCCCCGTGCTCGTGCGTGAAGGGATGCGCGAAATGATCGAGGAAGACGTCGCCGGATCCATCTTTCGCGAGGATTCTTTGCTGTCTGAACGCATTGAAGAGATCCGAAGTCTAGAATTGACGCGTCAAACAGTTGGCGCAGCCGCCCGCATTCGTGCGCATCAGCTTTTTGATGTGGACGAACGCGTTGCCGAAATCGCCCAGCGATACCGAGATATCGTCGAAGAAGAACTATGAACTCACTCGCCGTTGCCCTCACGATTGCCTTTCAGCAGGCTACCGCGTTTCTGGACGTCCCAAAGTCGCTTTTGAAGACGCCCCCCGCTACGAATCAGGTTCTGGCGAGGGTAAACGGACAGGAAATTAAAGCATCCGATGTCGAAGCGATGATGTGGGAATGGCGAAAGGCAGACGTCGTCAACGATCTCATCACCTACGCGATCGTGAAGAACGCCGCGGCCAAACTGAACGTGTCCACGGGCGACGAAGAGGTCTTTAAGGAAGTCCAGGCGCTGCTTGACGGCATTAAGCAAGCGCTACCGCAGGGGCAAACCCTGCAGCAGGCGATGGAACAAGAAGGCACCGCCCCATCGCGCATTTTTATTCGAGTGAAGACCGAAATCCTCCTACGCAAAATGATCCTTACCGGATTCCAGCAAAAGGATTATGTGAAGATTTCGACAATCGTGATCAAGGCCGCTTCCGCCTCATCCGCTGACGTCAAAGTTGCGCTGGAGAAGGCCGATAAGACGTACGGTCGCCTGACCGGAGGCGAGGACTGGGATCTCGTGTTGCTAAGCGTAACCGACGACGAAAAGGCGCGCTCGTCACGCGGGATGGTCGGTTGGCGTCCAGTCGCGCTGTTTCCCGAGACAGTGCGCAAGGAGATGGATTCCGTGAAGAAGAATGGGTACACGAAACCGGCTCAGACTCAGAACGGGATTCAGGTGTTCCGAATCAATGCTCACGGCAAAGACGCGACCGCGGCCGAACTGCAGGAGCTTCAAGAGTCCTACGTAGCGGGCCAGCGCAGTCAAGTGATGGCCAAATTAAGGGCCGACGCGAAGGTCGAGAAGTTCTAAGGACGCCCAAGAGCGCAGGCGTCCCGCCTGCATCAGGCCTGCGGGCGTCTCGCCCGCTGCACAATCGGCAATCCACAATCCACAATCCCACCGTCCCTAGCTTGTGGATCCCATTTTCATCGCCCGCGTCCTGGTGTGCGCGTTCTTTGCGGCGTGCTTCCTGCAGTCCGGAATAGATAAAGTCGTCGATTGGAAGGGCAACCTCGCCTGGCTCACCGGACACTTCGCGAAGACGCCCCTCAAAGGCGCGGTGACGCCGATGCTCGCCTTCGTTACGCTTCTGGAACTCGTCGCGGGCATCGTTTGCGGGGTTGGCGCGGTCACCGTGGCCATCGGCAAGGGGACTGAACTGGCAACGATCGGGCTCGGCCTCGCCGCCTTGGCTCTCACGATGCTCTTCACCGGCCAACGAATCGCCAAGGATTATCCCGGCGCATCGACCCTGGCGACCTACTTCGGCGTGACCCTGATCGGTTTGTTTATCATGCGCTAGTTTCAGGCGTCGTCGCGGGCACGGCAGGAGCGGTGCTACATGCTGGACAAGCTGCGGGAACTCCCGTACAAGCCTCAGCCGGGATCTCTGCGGCCTTCTCGACGGGGGCGGTTGCCGCCTTGTAATCGTTAATGTGAAATCCCGCGCCGTTGAAGATGACTCCTACCGGTTGAATCAGCCGGCGAAGGCTTCCCTTCGCGCCACAATCGCAATCGGTAAGGGCATTGTCCGCCATTCGCTGCTGCACCTCAAAGGTTTTCTCGCAGGTTCGGCATTCGTAAACGTAGGTGGGCATGGGTAACTCTAATTATGGCAACATGAAGGGGTTCCCTCATCCATGTTGAACCAGACCTTTTCCCTCGGCGACATTCCCGTCGTCTTGTTGCTCGTACTTTTAGAGGGCCTGTTGTCGGCTGACAATGCCCTCGTGCTGGCCATCATGGTTCGGCATTTACCGCCCAAGCAGCAGCAAAAAGCACTAAGCCTCGGTCTGGGAATGTCGTTCCTCTTCCGAATTATCGCCATCATTCTGGCGAGTTTTGTTATCAAACTCTGGTGGCTGCAGGCTATCGGGGCGTTCTACCTTCTCTTTCTGCCCATCAATCACTTCCGGCAGCATGCGGCCCATGGGCGAAATATGCAGGGCAAGGGCGGCACGTTCGCCAAGACGGTCGTCGCTCTTGGCATCGCCGATGTTGCCTTCGCAATCGACAGTGTCCTCGCTGCGGTCGCCACAGTGGGTGGTCGGGCCGACAAAACTTGGGTCGTGATTTTAGGTGCGCTGCTGGGCGTGATCTTGCTTCGTTACGCTGCCGCGCTGTTCCTTCGGCTCCTGGATAAGTATCCCGCCCTCGACCATCTCGCCTACATCCTCGTGGGCTGGGTTGGAATAAAGTTGGCATTCATGGCCCTTCACAGTTTTGGGATCGCCATGAAGCGAACTGGAATGCCTGAGATGCCAGGCAGTGTTTTCTGGGCAGGAATGGCGATAATCATCGGATTCGGGCTCTGGTTCGCGGCAAAGAATCCTCATGTTCCGGATGATGCGGAAGACCTAGAAGCGGCGGCGACGAGCGTTGAAGAGGCCATGGAACCCGAAGAGCAACCCGATGCCACGCGTTAAGATCCTGGTCCAGCTTTCGGACAATGCCTCTTTGCCGCGATACGCGACGCCGGAGGCAGCGGGCATGGATTTGTGTTCGACAACGGAAGTCACGCTTGCTCCACTGGAAAGGAAGCTTGTTCCGACCGGACTCCGGATTGTTTTGCCGCCCGGTTTCGAGGCCCAAGTTCGCCCTCGGTCGGGTTTAGCGTTGAAACGTGGAATTGGTATCTTAAATGCGCCAGGAACTATCGACTCCGATTATCGCGGAGAAATAGGCGTTATCTTGATCAATTTGAGCGCGGAGATCGTCCAACTTGAAAAGGGTGAGCGGATTGCACAAATGGTCGTGTGTCCGGTTTCCCGCGCCGAGCTACAGGAAGTGGAAGATGTTACGGCGTACGTAACCGAAAGAGGGGAAGGCGGATTTGGCAGCACCGGGAAGTAAAGGACAAGTTTTGTGCGAAAAATGCTTCGCATTCATGCCCGCGGAAGCGGAGTTTTGTGCTGAGTGCGGTGCGCCGCTTTCGGATGCTCCTGGTGTCGGTGGTTCCGATGCCGAGGTCTACCCGGAGCTCGCGAAAGCGAACCTACTGCGGATGCGCAAGGAGTTCAAGCCCGCCGAGGATATTTGCCTCGCGATCTTGCGCCGTTTTCCGAACAACGCTTCGGCCAACACCCTCCTAGGCGATCTTGCTGCTGAAAAGGGCGAACTGGAGCAGGCGGTGGAGTGGTACGAACTCTCGCTCGACATCGTGCCCGACTCTGCTGAGGTCAAACTCAAGCTGGAGACGCTGAGGCAGGAACTCGCTCTGCGCCAAACCCAAGCCACGGTCGCTACCCTCGGCATTCCGACTAAGAAAGCTCCGGTTGGCTTGTATGTGATGATTGTCACCTTGGTCGCTGCCTTTGCCATAGCAGGCGTTGTTCTGGCGAATCGGAATCAGACGACCGGCAAGGACCCGAACAAAACCCTTGTTGTAAATGAACCAGGCCCCGCAAGAACGCCCTCTAAGACCGACCCGATCGAGGAAGAGCCGAAACCGGTCAAGTACTCGGAAGATGAGGCGCTTTCCAAAGCTGTGGCTGAGGCTACCGGTATCGGAAATCGAGTCCTCATGGCGAGCGTCGCTGAACCCGGTGGTTCAGTGCGCTTGGTGTTGCACGAGGTCGGAGCCGACGGCGAGTGGATGACAAGGGCAAAAGTCGTGATGGAAGCGTTTAAGCAACGACCAGACGCGCCAAAGGTGGAAGTTCAGTACTTGAAAACCGGCGATGGAACGCCCGAGATCAAGATCGTGGAGCGGACGACCTACGAGAAAACTCTGGCCGCCGACTTTGATGTCGCGAACGAAGCGTTGGTCCTGGAGACTCTGTTTGGGCACAAAGTGGAAGTGCCTGAACCGGTGAATCCGGACGAGAACAAGACCATCACCCCACCCCTCGGAGAGCCCGGCGGAGACACAACGACGGAAAGACCGGACGCGGCAACGGGTTCAACGACAGGAAATTAAGCCAGGCAGTAGGCGCTCGGTGGAAGCGGCTCGCTAAAGCTTCGCCCTCCCTTCCAATACCCAACACCCAAACACTCCCCGGCACCGCTCATTCCGCGTCCATGGGTAACCTGCCAAGTGTGATTTTGTCACTCCTTGCCGCCGCCGCGTTTCAGTCTCCGGACACTTGCCTCGCTTTCGTCAGCCGAAATCTGGCCCGGGGAAACGGCAATTTCTACACGTACGTCGCCATTTCGAAGCAACCGTTAAGGTTTCAGAAGGGCGACTTTCTTGTGTACGACGTTTTTCTCGATCCCAAGAATCCGGTAGCAAAAGGCGGTATCGAGATCGAAGTCAACGAAGGGTCGGGCCTTCGCGATGCCGGAGACGGAAAGACCCCCGATCAGAACGGACTCCGCAGCCACGGCGATTCAGTCCTTAGCCTAGCGATCGGCAAATGGTACGAGCGCAGAATCCCCTTGGACGTCCTTGAGGGCCAAAACGCTCGGGAGTGGAGCATGGTTTTCGAAGGCGATCAGGATGGGCGATACGCCCAGTTCCTCGACAACATCCGCGTCGAGCACGCCACCGGCAAGCCGACGATCATCTACGACAACGGCACACCTGCCCTGCGTCAAATTTCAATCAACAACGGCTACACGAAGCGCCCCGCCGTCGCCAGCGTTGAACGAGCCAAAGTCGCAACGGACAGCGAAAGCCTCATCGCGGTGGTGGTTCGCAAGGCTGAGCAACTCTGGAAACTGGACGCGCTTCGGGAAGACCTCGATCTCGTCAAGCGCTTCGAGGAAAAAAATCCCGAGCCTCACTTGCGAGGCCATATCCAAAACGCAGATCGCGTTATGAAGCAGCTGGAAGCCAGGGAAGAAGTCGCTCCCGAAGACGTTCAAGCCGCGTTGCATTTGGTGAATGAAGCCCTCGCCCACGCGCACCCGGTGATGGCGAAGTACACCGGCCATCTCGTCGGACACGCGCATATTGACCTTCAATGGCTCTGGGAGTGGCAAGAGGGCCTTGTCGCGACGCGGGACACGTTCGTCCAAGCCCTGAAGTTCATGGACGAGATGCCAGCGTTCACGTTCAGCCAGAGCAGTTCGTGGCTGTATCAGGCGATTGAGGAAACGTACCCGGACTTGTTCCGGCAAATTCAAGCGAAGGTGAAGAAGGGTCAGTGGGAGATCGTCGGCGGTCGCGTCTGTGAGGGCGATACGAACCTGATTTCGCCCGAATCCCATGTGCGCCATTTCTTGTACGGGCAGGCGTACTTCCGCGAGAAGTTCGGCAAGATCGCAACCGTCGGGTGGGAGCCAGATACATTCGGTCACACGGTGCAGATGCCGCAAATCCTCAAACTCTCGGGCTGCGAGGACTACTATTTCTGCCGAGGAGGCCTCGGCAAGCCCGTGTTCTGGTGGGAATCGCCCGATGGAAGCCGAGTCCTCGCCTTTGACGAGCCCGCAACCGGCAGTTGGTACAACGCGGACATCGGCAACTACATGTTCGGCGAAATGTTGGACTTTGAGAAGTCAACGTCGAGCCGGGAATCGCTCCTCGTGTACGGCGTCGGAAACCACGGGGGCGGACCGACCCGCGAGCACTTGAAAACTGCGCTCGAGCTTATGAAGAACAAGAAC
This sequence comes from Fimbriimonadaceae bacterium, assembly GCA_046597875.1. GTDB lineage: Bacteria > Armatimonadota > Fimbriimonadia > Fimbriimonadales > Fimbriimonadaceae > JANJUB01. The sequence continues at coordinate 10,000 of JBKJJL010000179.1, forward strand.
TTGCCGAAGATCAAGTTCTCCACGGCTTCGGACTTTTTCAAAGCGTTGCGCAAGAACGACCTCTCGAAAGCTCCCGTTGTGAAGCAGGAGCTGAATCCAGTCTTCGATGGTTGCTACACGAGCCATGCGGAGGTCAAGCGATCCAATCGGGACGCGGAGGCGTGGACGTCCTCCGCTGAAGCTGCGTCCGCCGCGGCGAGTCTATTTGGGTTCAAGTATCCGAAGCCACTCTTCCGCCGGATGTGGGAAGACATCACCTACAACCATCACCATGACACGCTCCCCGGATCGGGCATTCACGCGCCTTACGAGAAGACGACAACGATGCTGTCGCGGGTGGTCGCCGAGGCAAAAGACACGGCGATGCGGGCCCTGGAAACGATGAGTGTGCGGGTCACGCCGAAGAAAGGAGGGCTGAGTGTTTTGGTGTTCAATCCGACGGGGTTTACGCGTTCCGCTTGGGTGGAAACGACCCTCGTAAAGAGTGGATGGGACAGCGGGATACCCTTGGATCCGGCGAACTGCGAGGCAGTCGCGCCGGACAGGTCTCGGCATCCGGTGGAACTGTTGGACACGATCAGTAAGCGAGCCCGATTCTGGGCAGCGGGAGTTCCTCCTTACGGATATCGCGTTTTTCATATCGCGAATGCGACTCTTGGAGCCGTTCGAGCTAATGCAGTCACGTTCAGTGAAGCAGGATTGGTCCAGAATGGCTTAATCACCGCCGAGTTTGATCTGGAACAGGGGTGCATCAAGAGCGTATCTCGCGGAGGTATTCAGGTTGCTGGTCAACTGGGCAAGTTAGAACTCCACTTCGAGAAACCCGGCGACATGAGTGCGTGGACGATCGGCAAAATTGACCGCTTGGAAGGCCTCCGGCCGAAGTCCCATACTTTGCTGCCGGATGGCGTCCGATTCCTGTTTGAAACGCCAAGCGCGGGGGGCAGGGCACCAACAACCTATAGCGCCACCTACCGGCTGAACCCCAACGAAGACCACCTTTCCCTTCAAGTTACGACTCATTGGAACCACATTGGCGGGGGGCAAGACCTCAGCCCGTTGTTGCGCCTCGCCTTCGACAGTGGCGGCAAACTGCCGCTTGCCGACGTAGAAGTTCCCTTCGCGGTTCAGCGGAGGGAATCGAATGGGATCGAGATGCCTGGGCTCCGTTGGGCGTACTTGACAAACGATAAGGAGGGACTCGCGATCGCCAACGACGCGGTCCACGGATACTCGGTCAAGGATGGCGTCTTGCGCTACTCCCTTATTCGCAGTTCGTACAATCCCGATCCGGTTCCTAACCCCGGACAGCACGAGTGGAATTTCACGCTCTCCCCTCAAACTGGCACCTGGTCTGAGATCGAAATGCCGCGAATAGCGGATGAGTTGAATCAGAAACTCATGACCGCAACCGTCCCATTCGATGCCCAAGGCTCGGAGGCTCACGAATGGAGCGCGGCAAAAGTGGATGGCGGAATTCCGACGGGCTTGAAGATGGCGGAGGACAGCGAGGACCTGATCGTGCGTTTTGTGGCCATTGGGCATCACGCGGCGGTCGCAGCGGATCGCAGCTGTGGAAAGATCGAACTCCCTGTTGAGAAGGTCCGATTCCCTTTCCTCCCCGGAGCAATCACCTCCGTGGATTTCCTCGAACGCCCTATCGCGAAACACAAACCGGCCGAGGCCCTCGAACTTTCCGAACCCAACTGGAGGATCGTTAGTCTGCGCTTTGGCCCGAAGCG
>JBKJJL010000211.1:0-4402 GCA_046597875.1 Fimbriimonadaceae bacterium
CTGGAAGCGATCTGGAGCGAAGCGATTGACCTTTTGCGGCCCAAGGCGATTCATTTCGGGCTCGACGAGATTGACAATCGAGGCATGAAAAAGATCCCCCTCGCAACGACGGAGATCTGGGAAAAGGCAGCTCCGATTTTCGCGGGAATCGCCCTCAAGCACGGAGTAACCCCCATGTTTTGGGGCGACAAAGGACTCTCAGTGGGCCAAGCGATCGATGCGCAGCATGGCGACGATCCCGCAAACGCCAAGCGCCGACGGGACGCTCTCCCGCGCGGAGCGTGGATTACCGACTGGCATTACAAAAATGACCCCCAGCCCGAGCGGTTCCAAACTTCTTTGAACCTTTGGAAGGAAGAAGGCTTTTGGCCGATTGCCTCGGGCTGGTTCAATCCGGAGAACATTGCGGGTTTCACGCAAGCGGCGTATCGTTCGAGCGCGGGGTACTTGCAGACCACCTGGGCGGGCTACGAGACAACTGAGGAAAATGTCTTTCGCGAAATGCGCCAGTTCGCGGCGTATGTGCTTGCCGCTGACTATTCATGGTCGGCTCGCGTGGACAATCCGCGTGAGCTTGAGTACGACCCGAACGTGGTCTTTGCGCGGTTGCTCTATGGCGAGCCCAGCCCGCTTTCGCCCGCTCCGGGAACATCGCTGGATGGCCCTCGCTTGGTGAGGATTGAGGATATGGGATTTCGCGTGGCCGAGCCTTATGCTCTGCTTTCGGTTTTGAATCCGGCGACGAGCGTACTGCCGAGCAAAATCTCGATTGATGTAAAGGGCCTGCGCGGGCAGACGCTGGCACTCGCGATGGATTGCTCGCAACCCTGCGAAGAGCGCGATCCGGTCGGAGACATCGTCGTCGAACTGGATGATGGACAAAAGATAACGAAGCGCCTCCTGTACGGGCTTCATTTGCGATCTTCGGCGGATAGGCGAGGCGTCGGTGCGGGCTTAAAAGGAGAGGGATTGGCCGCGATCCAGATTCCTTTGGGGAAAGAACACGAGGTGAAGCGGATCACAATAACCGCGGCGTCAACCTATGCCGGCTTGCGCTTGCACGGGGCGACGGCGTACTGAGAGTTTTTCCGGAATGATTCACGCAGAGACGCAGAGTTCGCAGAGTTCGCAGAGTTCGCAGAGGAGAGCCCATCTCCAAGTCCACGAATTCCCGTGTAGCGCGGGGATGCCATCGTGCCCCGTCTGAAGCTGAAAGGAAGGCCCGAAATGCTGGAACCAGCCACCCGCGCCTTCGGTAAACGGGTATCATTTCGGCATATCCCGAATTCCCGTTTCCCTCCGGAATCAAAATGAGTGAACTTGTAAACTTTGGCAAAGCGATCTCGGACCCCACCCGGGTTCGGGTGCTTCATGCCTTGCGCCAGGCTGACCTTTGCGTTTGCGAGCTTGTTGACGCCCTCGAAATCAGCGCATCCACCCTGAGCACTCACTTGCAGACTTTGCGCAATGCGGAAATCGTGATCACGGAAAAGCGACGCGCTTGGATCATCTACGGAATCGAACCTTCCGTGCGACCGATCTTGGACGCCACGTTTGACCATTTCTCAACTATTTCCCCGCGGATCGAACGCGACCTTGACCGGCTGTCTCGCCGAATGCTGCTGCGCGTGGATGGCTGCTGTGTCGTCGGCGCGGGCCAGTTTGACCTGGAAGTGGCCAATGCGTAACTTAAGTAGCCTCGCGATCCTCTTACTCTGCGCGGCGATCCAGGCTCAAGTGCGCAAAGTACCGTTGATGGTGCCAACTTGAACGGGGTGACCCGGTGAGGGTGGCTTCCTCGGTTCGGGGGAGATTAACAAAAAGTGGACCTTCAGCGCACGGTTCGTCGATATCGACCTACCCAGGCCTCGGTATCGGTTTACCGCAGCCTATCGCTTCACGCCGCGGCTTCAGGCGGGCTTTGAGTACAACCCAAACGCTCACGAGGTGGGATTCATCGGCAACTACATCCTCGCCACGGAAACCGAGAAAAGCCCGATGATCAACTTCGGCACGAGCAGCGATCGCATCGGCACGCCTCCGGGCCCGCGCGCGTACTATGTCACCTTTGCAAAGAGCCTGCCCAAGCTCAAAATGGGCCCGTACATCTCAGTCAACTACTCGGAACACGACCGCAAACTGAACTTTCCATTCGGCGTGAGCTACAGCATTTCGCCGGGGCTCTCGACGATGTTCATGAATGATGGCCGCAAAAGCCACCTCCTCTTGACGTATTCAAAAGAAAGTTGGAGCGTATCCGCGATGCTCATCTGGATGAAACATCCCGGAATCAGCTTCAGCTTCGGATTCTAAACCCATGAAAACCCTCCTCGCCCTCATCGCCATCATCAGTCTCGGCGGCCAAGACAAGCCCCAAGACATCGCCAAGAAGGATTTACCCAAGGAAGCTGAATGCATCATCTGCTCCATGGGAGGAGAGGATCACGGCAAGGAAAAGCCAGCAGGAGGGGTTCTGTACAAAGGTAAGTCGTACTACTTCTGCAATACCAAAGAGATCGCCGAGTTCAAAAAGGATCCGGAAGCGTTTATGGCTCCCGTATTGCCGCGCCCGATGCCCGAGTTTTCACTCAACGACTCCACCGGCAAGACCTGGAACGCCGAAGCGATGAAGGGCAAACTCGTTTTGATCGACTACTGGGCGACTTGGTGCGGCCCTTGCAAAGCGATGTTTCCAACCTTGGACAAGGTTTACGCGAAGTACAAAGACAAGGGATTCGTGCTTTTGAGCGTGAGCATCGACGAAAAGAAAGCGGACTTAGATAAGTATCTCAAGGGCCATAAGTTTCCGAATCCGGTCCTGCACGACCAGGCAGGCATTTACGGCGAGTGGGGCGTCCGCGCGATTCCGGCGACGTTCTTGATCAAAGACGGTCAGGTCGTCGCCCAGTGGGTCGGGAAGATGACCGAAAAGCAGTTGGACGTAGCTGTCTCCGAGAATTTGCCGAAATAGGATTAGCTGTTTTCGGCTTTCATCGCCGCACCGTCACCCTCGGCGCGCAGGGCGAAGATGACGCCGATGATGACGATGACCGCCCCGACCAAGCTCCCGGCGGCGAGTTTTTCTTGGCGGGCCATCGCTCCAACGATCACCGCGATGACGGGCACGATCACGCCTAGGAAAGCAATCGTCGTCGCGCGCCAGTGGTTCACCAGCCAGGCAAAGATGACGAAGGCTCCCACCGAGCCCGCGACGGCGAGGTAAACGACGGGGAAAATCTCGGGCATTGTGCTCAACAAAACGAGCTTCTCGCCCAAGAGCAAACTCCCCGCGAAGGCGAACGGAATGCCAACGAGGGTGCCGACCGCGTTCGTCGCAATCGCGTTTTGTTTGGGTCCGCGCTGGAGCATCAGCCCCGCCAAAGGGGCCGCACAGGCCGCCAAGAAGATGGCGAGCAGAGGCATCGGTGAGCCCCCTTCCAAAAGCTCCCGCCAGAAAATCACTGCCACCCCCGAGAAGGCGAGAATCGCCGCGCCGAGCCGCTTGGGGTTGAGTTTCTCCATGCCAAGCAACCGAGCCGTGAACATCGCGGCGACCGGGCAGATTGCAAACAGCACCGCGGCGAGGCCGGATGGAACGACCTTTTCACCCCAATAAAGAAGGGGCATGCTGATCCCGAATTCCAGCAACCCGTACCACAGGGCGGCCTTGAGCGCCTCGCCTTTCGGCCACTTTTGGCGGATCACCACCATCCAAGTGTTCAGAATGATCGCGGCCAAAACGAAGCGAAGCGTGCATGCCCACAGCGCTGGCAGCGAGTCATTTCCAACCCGAATCGCAAGAAAAGTGCTCCCCCAGATGAGCGCGCACGCGCAAAAGGCCACCAAGGGAAGGGACGATGCCTTCACGGTGATGCTCTTATTCCCCGCTGATCACTTTTAGTTCAATATTGCGGAACTCCACCGGATGGCTTTCGGACTGCAAGCTTATGGATCCGCCCTTGATCGCGAGTTCACCATTCTTGATCAAGCGCTTGGCGTCGGCGTCGTTTCCGTCGTACTGCACCTGCTCATACCGGATGACTTCCTTGCCGTTGATCCGATGGATAATCGTTCCGAATCCCCGCGCCTCAACTTCAAGCTTGACCCAAACGTCACCTCGAAAGGTGTCGCTGTTTGAGTCGTTCGTGTGCTGTGTGACGAGTTTCCCGTCTATGACCACGTTGGTCCCTGGCGTGCAAAGGTTACCGGTGTGGCGTTCGCCTGTATCGTCGCCTCCCAGCATTTGAACTTCCGCAGAAACCGGAAAGTCCTGATCCTTCAGCATCGTCTTCGGGTCTTGGCCGTGGATCATCACGCCGCTGTTTTTATAGGCCCAGCCGGGGCCATCGGGAAGCTGCTTGCCGGTGAATCGATACTCCAAGCGGAGGATGTAGTTTTCGTA
>JBKJJL010000326.1:0-3535 GCA_046597875.1 Fimbriimonadaceae bacterium
GGGGCAGCTTTGAAGGATCTGCGCGATAAGTACGATCACCCGCTTTGGAAACGAATGGCGGAGGAAGCCAAAGGCGGCGGTCATGGCGGAATGGACTTCATCATGAACTGGCGCATCGTGTATTGCCTCCGCAATGGCCTCCCGCTCGATCAGGACGTCTACGATGCAGCCGCGTGGTCGGCCGTGACGCCGTTGAGTGAGTGGTCCGTAGCGCATCGATCGCAATCAGCGACAGTTCCGGACTTCACCCGCGGCGCGTGGAAAACTGCGAAGCCGCTGGGAATCGTCACCTGAGCGCCTACTTGAACAAGGCAATCGCTTTCTCGAAACCGCTGACCTCGGGGCGTTTGTGAAATACGTCGAATCCACTTTGCTCGATCTTCTCTAGAATGCCTGCAGACAACGTTCGAGCAAGCCGAACTGGACGCTGGGCGAAGCGGGGCAGCTCCGAAATCGCCTCGTCGGAAGTCGCAAACAAGGTGCGGGTCCGCTTGATTTCGAAAGCCATCAAGTCGATGAACTCAGCGGTAACCCGACGATTGTAGAGGTCTTCCTCGGCGACTCCGAACCGATCCATATCCTCAAGCGGCAAATACAGGTGTCCCCGAATGAGGTCGGGGCCGATGTCCCGCAGGACATTCGTCAGCTGAACGGCCTCCGAGAGTGCCATCGTTCCTTCCGTAATCTGAGGCGTGCGCTGGACTCCCAAAACGTCCAGGACCATCAAGCCAACCGAGGCCGCGCTGCCGCGCATAAAACGCTCAAGGTCTGAATAAAGTGGGTACCGCGACACGGAAAGGTCCGATTCCATCGCGTCGAGAAAGAGGAACGGCTCGTTCAAAGCGAGGCCGGTCTCGCGGGCGACATCGACAAACACCCGCATGGCAGGATTTTCGGGCCGCTTGCCATCGATGCCATCCTTCAACTCCTGCCGGAATGCTCGCAGGCGAGTTCGGGTTTCCGCATCGCCGAGTTTCGGATCGGCGATCCATTCATTGGGCACGCGAACGAAGCCAAGGACCGCATCAACTCGCTTCCTCAAGGGAGCGCCAACGAGCTTTCTTGCCATCGAGTAGCTCGCTCCATAGCTGCGATGCATATCGCGGCACGTCTTCCAGTCTTCTTGGGTCGCCCATTCAGTCATAGCGTGGCCTGATTCTAGTCCTTTTCGAACAGGTTCGTCACGCTCGGGGCTTGCAGGTCCTCCAAAGTTCCGCAACCGGAACCCCCGCCCCTCCGTCCTCTTGGTAGCAATGCGAAATCCTCTGCCGTTCATCATCTGGCTCGCCGGAACTACTGCCGGGTGGTTTATTGGTCATCCCGCCGCCGATAATCCCACCGGATTCGGGATCCTCTTTGGAGTCTCCCTCGTCAGCGCGATCTTGGCGACCTCAGTGCGAGTCGCCGCCCAGTGGGAAAGAGCACTCGTATTCCGCCTCGGGCGCTATAGCAAAACGGCAGGTCCCGGCCCGTACTTTGTACTTCCGTTCTTCGATTCCGTTCGCAAGGTGGATACCCGCATCATCACTTTGGAAATCCCCATTCAACAGGCCATTACCAAGGATAACGTTCCGGTCAGCATCGATGGCGTCATCTTCCTTCGGGTCAGCAGCCCTCAAGATGCGATAATTCAAGTTCAAAATTATGCCCATGCCATCCGGCAATATGCACAAACAGCTCTGCGAGATGTCATTGGCGCGCAAACACTTGACCAAATCTTGGCGGATCGCGAAAGCATCGGCCACCAGATCGAGAAAATGGTTGAAGTCGAGACGGAGGGATGGGGTCTTGAAGTGGCCGCGATTCGGATCCAAGACATCGTTTTGCCCGAAGACCTGAAGCGAGTCATGGCTCGCCAAGCCTCCGCCGAGCGTGAAAAGCGCGCGAACATCACCAAATCCGAAGGAGACCGGGACGCCGCCGCGAATCTCGCAGAAGCGGCAAGCGTGATGGCGACCAGCCCTGGCGCCCTGCAGCTTCGAACCCTTCAGACGCTCGATTCTCTCGGCTCCTCAGCCGCGAATACCGTCGTTTTGGCGCTTCCGATTGAAGTTACAAACGCCCTAGGCGCGGTGCCTCATTTGGTGAAAGCCTTCCAGCCGCAAACGAAAGAGGAGCCGAATCTAGACAGGCAAGCGCTCGCGAAACCCGCTCCTGTTGCGGTGGTTCCCGATGTTTCGCAAGAGCAGAAAGCGTAAGGTCAGGCTTCGTCTCGCGGGGGCCGGGGCGCGAAGTTTTTCGTCATGAACCGATCTGGCTCGGTTACGGTGCTGAAACCGTATCGTTCGTAAAGAGCATGTGCGTCTCGGGTGCCGAGGAGCCAGCGGATGCCCTGGAGGTCGGGATGGTGCAGCGTGGCTTGCACGAGTGCTTTTCCAATCCCTGCAGATCGGTGATCTTCGTCGACGAAAACATCGCAAAGCCAAGCAAAGGTCGAGTAGTCGGTAACAACCCGAGCGAAGCCCACCATCGCTTCACCATCCCACGCAGAAAGACAGAGAGAGTTTTCAAGAGAGCGGTCGATCAAGTCCTGAGATCGAGATTTTGCCCAGTAGGCTTCCTTCAACCATGCGTACAGCTTTGGCCGATCAACTCTAGCCGTATCGAGCGAAATGGCGATCACAGCGGGGCCCCAACGATCTTTTCATACGCCTCTAAGTATTTATCCCGCGTGTTCATCACGATGACTTGGGGCAGTTCCGGACCGGGCGGTTTTTTGTCAAACCCGATGCCTTCGAGGTAGTCCCTTACAAACTGCTTGTCGAAGCTGGGCTGGGGTCCGCCGGGTCTATACATAGCCGCGTCCCAGAAGCGGGAAGAATCTGGCGTCAGAGCCTCGTCGATCCAGATCAGGCCGTTCTCGGTCTCGCCAAACTCGAACTTCGTGTCGGCGAGAATCAGACCTTTGGTCGCCGCGTATTCGGCGGCTTGGGTGTAGAGCGTAAGCGTCCAATCGCGCAAGGTTTCGGCAGTTTCGAATCCCACTAGGTCGACCGCCTGCGTCCAACTCAAATTCTCGTCATGGCCGGTGTCAGCTTTAGTCGCGGGCGTGAAAATCGGCTCGGGAAGTCGAGCGCTTTCGAGCAAATCCTCGGGCAATCCGAGGCCATGCACCGCCCCTCCCTGCTTTCGATACTCCTTAAACAGCGAACCGGAGATATATCCTCGCGCGACGCATTCCATCTTCACCGGCGTAGCCTTTCGGGCGATCAAACAGCGGCCAGCCAGTTCGGGAAGCGTTTTTCCGATCCGTTCCGCCACGGCTTGATCATCAACCGAAACAACATGGCTCGGGCAGATCGAACGAAAGCGGTCGAACCAAAACGCGCTCATCAAGTTCAGGACGCGGCCTTTGTCGGGGATACCGTTGGCCATGATCACGTCAAACGCGGAAATCCGGTCGGTGGTGACGATAAGGAGCTCGTCTCCCAGGTCGTAAAGCTCGCGAACTTTGTTGTGCCCCTTGGGCGCGGGAAGGCCGGGAATCGTCGCCGAAAGCAAGGCGGGCATAATACGGATTATGACGGTTGTGAAA
>JBKJJL010000082.1:0-9211 GCA_046597875.1 Fimbriimonadaceae bacterium
CGAACATTTCCCGGCCATGAGTGCTTCTCAAGCAGGGCCAGCGTGGAATCCTCCAGTGCTAGCATCGGTCGCTCGTTTTCCGCGCAGTATTTGTTCAGGAAGTGCAGAGCCAACGGGCCGATATCCTCAATGCGCTCCCGAAGGGGTGGAACGTGCAACTCAACCACCTGCAGTCGGTAGAGCAAATCGAGCCGGAAGATCCCTTCCTCAACTGCTTCTCGCAGGTCCTTATTTGTGGCCGTAACCAGTCGCACGTCAACCTTCGTTGGCTTATTCGCGCCAAGCCTTTCAAACTCTCGTTCTTGCAAAACGCGAAGGAGCTTCACCTGGATCGCGAGCGGGATTTCGCCAATCTCATCCAAGAAGAGCGTTCCTTGATTGGCCGCTTCAAAGCGTCCGAGTTTGGACCCTTGCGCGCCGGTAAAAGCTCCCTTTTCGTAGCCAAAGAGCTCACTTTCCAGAAGTGTATCAGGCAGGGCCGCGCACGAAACCGCAACAAACGGCTTCGCTGAGCGCGAGGACATCTCATGCAAGGCTTTCGCGACGACCTCTTTGCCGACTCCGCTCTCTCCGGTTACCAACACCGTTGCGCGGCTGTCGGCGACTTGTTGAACCGTCGCCATGACCTCTTGCATCGCAGGCGACTCTGCAATGATGCTCGGGGTGCTTTTCTTGGTCCGGGGTGCCGGTCGCCGGTCTTCGCTAGGCGAATCCACAGCGGCGGCAACAATTCGCTTGAGGGCATCCAGATCGAAGGGTTTCGTAACGTACTCAAATGCTCCGTCGCGAATCGCTTGAACCGCTTGTGGAATCGTACCAAAAGCCGTCATGATGACCACCGGCAAATCGGGCCGTTGCGCCTTGATATCTCGCAGAAGGTCGTATCCGGTTTTGCCTGGCATGGTGACGTCAGTCACTACACAATCAAGCGATTCAGACTCAATAATCGCTTGCGCGGCGTGTGCGTCTTCTGCGATGAGGGCGGTGTAGCCGACCTTGTCGAAGGCCATTTGCAGGATCCTTCGGATGTTTGGCTCGTCGTCAACAATCAGAATCTTCGATTTCACGCCGCTTCCTCCAGTCCTAGGTCAATCTCAATGGTCGTTCCCGTGCCGGGAGCGCTGTCTACGCGGACGTCCCACCCGTGCGCGTCGACGATCTTTTTCACCGTTGACAGGCCCAATCCGGTTCCCTGAGGTTTCGTTGTAAAGAAGGGAGTAAACAGCTTATCCATCATCTGAGAGTCAATTCCCGAACCTGAATCTTGCACCCGAATATACGCTCCGTCCACCACGACGTCCACTCGGCCACCCGCCGGGCACGCTTGCATGGCGTTTAAGACCAGGTTGCGTACGACCTGCTCCAAGCGCAACGGATCTCCCTTAATTGTTGGCGTAGCGGAGCCGAATCTCAGGTCGAGGAACACTTGCGCGCGATCAAAATCTGCTCGATGCTGTTCACAAACGTGACGAACGCATTCCGCGGGGTTGAAATCGCGAATGTTTAGCGCAACTGGGCGGGCGAACTCCAGGAACTGATCGCATAGAGAGTTGAGCTTCAGCGCCTCCTCTTCGATGATTTTGCCGTACTCGCAGGCTTCATCGGAAACACTTTGGACCATCTGGGCTGCGCTTCGAATACCAGTTAAGGGGTTCCGGATTTCGTGAGCGACCGCCGCCGTCATTTGACCGATTTCGGCGAGTCGGCGGACGCGCCCGAGTTCTCGTTGGGCTCGCTCCTGATCTGTGATGTCCTGAATGGCGAGGGTTGCGCCGCCATCGGGAAGCGGGGAAGCGATGATGCTCCATGCGCGATCGAGGCTTGAATCAAAAGCGCGACGCGACAGCCGATCACCGCTCGCGGCGACCAGATAGGCTTGCTCAATCGCCACCTTTAGCACGAGCGGAACTCTCGCAAGGACGTGTCGTAGGAGGACGCCGTCCCCGAGAACATCTCCGAAGAGGGATCGCGCTTCCGGATTCCAACCCGTAACCTCCTCGAACTCGGTGATAACCAAAACTCCAACGCCTAGACACGATATAACGGCGTCGAGCTTGTTCGACATCGCTTGAGCCTTCCCAACCGCTTGGTTCATCTTGGAAAAAAGCCTCGCGTTATTGATCGCAAGTCCGACATAACGGGCGATCGTATCGGCCAATGCAAGGTCATGCTGGGTGAACGGCTGGGAGGCCTCATCACGTGCCACATTGAGCACTCCGATGCAGCCGCTTTCGGGGGTGACGAGCGGTACGACGAGGGCGCTCCCTTTGGCGCCGACATCGAGCAGTTTCGGACGGCCGCTGGTGATGGCTTGGCCAGCCACACCCTCCCCTGGGCAAAGAATGGTGTCTTCTGGAAGTCCTGACGCGGGCCCAGCCTGGCCAGAAAGCAAGTAGGAACCCGTAAACTCATTCTTGAGAAACAGCGACACCCGGGTGGAGTCGAACCAGTCGACGCAAGCATCCAGCGCCTTCCGCATAAAGGTGTCCAGGTTAGGTTCACCTGCGTAGGCAGCAAATAGACTCGCGAAATCTTTTTCAGGTACGGGCGCAGGCATCGGGTCGACCCTGTTTATTGTCGGCACGATTAGGATTGGGTGTTAGGTATTGGGTATTGGGTATTGGGTATTGGGTATTGGGTATTGGGTATTGGGTGATCGCTCGTCTCACCAGTCCCACCCGTCCAAAAGTCCAACCCCCAACGCGGTACAATCTAGGTCACTTGCGGCTGTAGCTCAGTGGATTAGAGCATCTGTCTTCGGAACAGAGGGTCGGGGGTTCGAGTCCCTTCAGCCGTACCATTTTTCACTATGATCGCCGCCATCGCTATCGGTCTTGGCATCTACTCTCGGACAGTCCATGTGCCGATCACCGCGGACCTTCGCGAGGGCGTCACCATAGCGTCACAAATGCCTTGGAACGAACTCGTTGCGAGTTGGACGACGAGCCATGGCGACACCAGCACCTACCGAATCGAGGCGCAGCCTAGCGACTCATCAAAATGGTACACGCTCGGAGTTTGGTCGGCCGATCCGCTGATGCGTTACAGCGTGAAGGATCAAAAAGATGAACTTGCCGATGTCCAAACTGACACCCTTGTCCTGAGACAGCCGGTGTCGGATGTCCGAATCCGGGTCACCGGGGGCCAACTGCAGAGCCTAACCCTCAGCTTTGCGAATCGGTCGGTCACCCCGGCGAGTAGACCCGTCGAGGCGGCAGGTTGGGGAAAAACCCTGCTCGATGTACCTCAACGATGTCAAGGTGATTATCCAAACGGCAAAGTCATCTGTAGCCCCACCGCGACTTCGATGATTCTCGCGTATTGGGCCGCAACCCTGAAGCAACCTATCCTGGACGAAGGTGTCGAGAAGGTCTGTACGGGAGTTTTCGATCCCAACTGGCCCGGCACCGGAAACTGGCCTTTCAACACCGCCTACGCCGGCTCCCTCCCCGGAATGCGGGCCTTCGTGGCTCGTCTCTGGCACATCGGTCACTTGGAGGATTTCTTGCGGGCTGGATTTCCGATTGCATGCTCGATCAGCTACGATTTGCTGAGAGGGAAGGGAAAGAAGGGAATGAATGACGGTCATTTGGTGGTCTTGGTCGGGGTAAACAGCGACGGAGACCCGATCTTCAACGACCCCGGGCGGCGCGAAGTTCGCCAAGTGTATAAGCGAGCGGATTTCGAATCCGCCTGGGCGTCCTCGGGGCGAACCGCGTACATCATTCATCCGAGATTGATGGCGCTGCCAAACTCAGCAGATCAGGTTTGGTAGAGAGTTGAGTGTCACGCGGCGGGCGCTGAGGTCGCAGGGGTGCCCTCCGCGTGATGCTTCCCCACCGCGAAAGGTATTCTCTCCCTGATGGGTAATCCGATTTCCATGACCGCGCAGGGCCTTAGCGTGCCCAACGATCCGATCCTCCCGTTCATCGAAGGCGATGGCACTGGGGCCGACATCTGGGCGGCGAGCGTTCGCGTCCTCGATGCCGCCGTTGCGAAAGCCTACGGCGGAGAACGAAAGATCGAATGGAAAGAGGTTCTCGCCGGAGAAAAAGCCTTCAATGCAACCGGAAACTGGCTGCCCGACGAGACGCTTGACGCCTTCAAGAAGTACCTCGTCGGCATCAAAGGACCATTGACCACGCCCGTTGGCGGCGGCATTCGGTCTTTAAATGTTGCCTTGCGTCAGATTCTCGATCTGTACGTCTGCCTGCGGCCCATTCGCTGGTTCGAAGGAGTCCCATCACCCGTAAAGGACCCCGGGGCCGTCAGCATGGTGATCTTCCGAGAGAACACCGAGGACATTTACGCGGGGATCGAGTACGAAGGCGGGTCCGCCGAAGCTCAGAAGATCCTCGACTTCTTCGCGGCGAACTTCCCGAAGGAATTCAGCAAGATTCGGTTTGGAGATCAAGCAAAGTCCGACGATTGGAACAAGGTGCTTGAGGGGATCGGCATGCCCGCGCGCGAATCGAAGGTTGAGGTTGGGGTCGGCCTCAAGCCCGTGAGCTACCTGGGCACGGAAAGGCTCGTCCACAGCGCCATCAGCCATGCCATCGCGACCCAGCAGAAGAACGTTACGCTGGTTCACAAGGGCAACATCATGAAATTTACGGAAGGCGGCTTCCGGGATTGGGGTTACAAAGTCGCGGTGGATTTCTTCGGTGCCGTTCCCTTAGATGGCGGCCCTTGGCACGTGATTCCAGAGGGCAAGCCCGGCGCGGGTCTGATCATCAAAGACGCGATCGCGGACGCGTTCTTGCAGCAGATTCTTTTGAGGCCTAAGGATTACGACGTCGTGGCAACTTTGAACCTGAATGGCGACTACATTTCGGACGCCCTAGCCGCGCAAGTTGGCGGAATCGGGATTGCTCCTGGCGGAAACCTGAACTACATCTCCGGCCATGCGATTTTTGAGGCGACCCACGGCACCGCGCCGAAATACGCGGGGCTCGACAAGGTGAATCCGTGCTCCGTGATTCTCAGCGGAGAAATGATGTTCCGCTACATGAAGTGGAACGAAGCCGCGGACTTGATTATCAAGGGCGTGGAAGGGGCGATTGGCTCGAAGCGAGTGACCTACGATTTCGCGAGACTCATGGAAGGGGCGACGGAGATCAAGTGCTCGGAGTTTGGGGATAACATTATCGAGCACATGAGTTAGGCGAACTGCCGTAGGCTGTGAGCCTCCGGCGCTGGCCTACAGCAGGTCTTCAAACCGGAATAAACCCTTCTTGCCCTGAACCAACTTCGCGGCGAGGAGGGCGCCTCGGGCGAAACCTTCTCGGTTTCGGGCGACGTGCTTCAGCGTAATGGTATCGGCAAGGGAGTCGAATCCGATCTCGTGGGTTCCTGGCACCTTTCCAGCCCGGTTCGAGGCGATGTTGATCTCGCCTGAGAATCCGGCATTTCGCATTACCTCTGCCGCTTGGAGCAGGGTGCCAGACGGGGCGTCCTTCTTGGCCGAATGGTGCATCTCATACGCCCAGGCTTCGTATTCGGGCCGACCTTTCATGAGCAGGGCGGCTTCTTCGACGAGCTTGAAGAAGACGTTCACGCCGACCGAGAAATTGGCGCTGTAAACTGCTCCGATTCCGGCGGATTCCACCAGAGCTTGAACTTCCGCCAGATGAGCCGACCAACCCGTCGTCCCTATGACGATGTTCTTTCCAGCTTCCGCGACCCGTCGAACATTGCCCAAAACGGCCCCAGGGTCGGAAAAATCAATGGCGACGTCAAAGTACTTCGGCAAGGGATCAGTGGGTTGATCGACCAGACCCGCGATTTCGACGCCGTCATCCGCGGCAAGGGACTCGATGAGCCGTCCCATTTTTCCGTAGCCGAGAAGTGCAACTCTCAGGACTCTTCCCCCTCAAGTATTTCAAGGAGGGCGTTTAGATCCGTGACTAGAGGTGACATGTCACTGGTTGCTGTTTGCCAAACGATGCCTGGGTCGACCCCAAAATACTGATGAACCAGCTTATCCCGCATTCCTGTCATTTGCTTCCATTGAACTTGAGGGGCGAGGTCACGAACTTCCTGCGGCACCGACTTTGCCGCCTCACCAATTATTTCCAGAGCGCGTTCGACGGCAAAACGCTTGCTCAAGCTATCTGCGAACTCTTCCTCACTTACTCCTTCAACAAATGACTCAGCAAGCAACGCATGCTCCACCATATCAGCGACATAGCCGCGCACTCTGGCAGTTGCCTTCAAACCTTTACCGCCTCGCTTAGGATGGTCGGCTTCATCCGTTCTTTCAACGCAGACCTTTGGACAAGGTCAACTTTGAGTCCGGTCAACTCAGAAAGGGCCATCTCCAACTCAATGAACCTAAAGAAAGTCATTCCGGGGCCCGCGAACTCAACTAGAACGTCCAGATCGCTGTCGGCTGTTTGTTCGCCCCGTGCGTACGAGCCAAAGACCCAAAGCGAATCGACCCCGAAGCGATCTTTGTCGTTCGCAGAAAGTCCTCTGACCTTTTCCAGCACTTCATCAAGTGATCGCACAGTTTGTATTATCTCCGAGATCAGGTGGAGGCCACCCTCAGAATTTCCAGGGTCAGCCTCGCGGTATCAATGAGGTCCTTGCGCGAAATGAACTCATCGTGAGTGTGAATCTTGTCCATGCCCGTCGCGACGACAATGCAGGGAACCCCCTTTGCGTTGTAGATATTGGCGTCGCTTCCGCCCAGGGTTGTTCGCAAAGTTGGTTCGAATCCTAGGTTGCGGCTCGCTTGCTGCGCGATTTCTACCACTTTTGAATCAGGAGCCACGTGGTACGCAGAGTAGTGGCGTTTGTGGACGATCTTGACTTGCGCGCCCCATTCTGCGGCGGCACTTTCGAACCGCTCGGTCATGTGGGCGACCTGAGCGTCAAGATCGGTGACAGAAGTCGAGCGCGCCTCCGCCTTGATCCTCACGCTTGCACAAACCACGTTTGTCCCACTTCCACCTTCGATGACTCCCAAGTTCGCCGTCGTCTCTGGCCCAATCCGGCCGATCTTCATCCCGTGGATCGCCGCTGCTGCCACCTGAATCGCGTTGATCCCCTTTTCCGGGTCCTTCCCGGAATGCGCGGGCTTGCCAATAATTTCGATGTCGAGCTTATCGTGGAATGCGGTTTTGTTGACGAAGGTCCCTACGGGAGGGCCGGTATCCAGCACGTAGCCAAAATCAAGGCCAAGTTCTTCAATCCGGAGCGCCCCCGCCCCCTTCAATCCTATCTCCTCTGCCACGCTGAGGAGCAAGCAGATGTCGCCGTGCTCCTCGCCAGATTCCCGAAGCGCCAAACAAGCCTCGATCGCGGGAGCCATACCGCCCTTATCATCCGCGCCGAGAATCGTATCGCTTGCCGAGTAGAACACGCCGTCCCGCTCCTCGACGATGAGTCCCCCCGTCGGCTCAACCGTATCGAAGTGGGCGGAAAGGAAAACTTTGGGGGCATCCGCTTTCGTTCCGCGCATCCAAGCGATCAGATTGTTCGCGTTTCCGCCAATTTCTGCGCCCGCGTTGTCTTCGGTGACTTCAAACCCCAGAGTCAGCAGGTGTTCCTTGGTGTAGGCAACGCAGTCGGCCTCCCCCAAACTAGGGGCGTTGACTCCAACGAGGTTCAGGAAAAGGTCAATCAGCCGCTCTTCGTTTATCACTCTTTCGAGAGTACCAAACCCGAGCGGGAATGCGAAGGTCTAGCTCGTTTCTTCCAGACCATGTTTGGTAATGCGGTCCCAACGGACAAGCCCCTTCTCGTTCGCCGTCAACAGAGATTGCGTGCCAAAATGCGAAACGTGAGAATGTTGTTGCTTGGGGGCCACGGAATGTTGGGTTCGGATCTGGCCCTTGAGTTTCAGGAACGGTCTTGGGATGTTGCCGCTCCCGCCGTCCAGGACCTTGACATCACCGATCCCCTAGTTATCGCTGAATGGGCGGCGAAGGGATGGGATTGGATCGTCAACTGCGCGGCCTATACGGCGGTGGACAAGGCGGAACAAGATAAAGAGGAGGCGCTGACCGTTAACGCCTTGGGGCCCGGCTATATAGCTCGCTCTGCCGCTGTCCACGGGGTCAAGTTCCTCCACGTAAGCACGGATTTCGTGTTCGATGGCAAGAAGGGCGAGCCCTATGTCGAAACGGATCGGCCCACCCCACTCGGGCACTACGGCTACTCCAAACTCCTCGGAGAGGAGGCCGTCCTCGCCAGCGGAGCTCGTTCCTGGATCGTTCGCACTTCCTGGCTTTTCGGACCCAACGGCGGCTCTTTTCCCCGCACGATTTTGAATGCAGCCCGGGCGGGCAAGACTCTCCGAGTAGTGGCGGACCAGATCGGCACTCCTACATACACTGCGGACCTAGCGAGGGTCATCGCGGACGTCATGTCCTTGCGAACGGAGCCAGGAATCTATCACGCCGCCGGGCCGGACATCATGTCGTGGCATGAACTCGCCGACCGAACCTTAAAGGCCGCTGGCTTGCCAACTGAAATCGAGGCGATCCGTACCGAAGACTGGCCAACGCCTGCACCACGGCCCGCGTTCAGTGCCCTCAGCTTCGACAAGTGCGCCGCGGCAGGGATTGCACCCATGCGAAACATGGATCACGCGATTCCCGAGTTCATCAGGCGGCTGGCGGCGTCATAATGTGCTTGTGGATGGATTTACGACCTATCGAGGGAAAGTCGCGCTCTACTTGGACGACCACGTAGATACCGATCGCATTATTCCGGCTCGCTTTTTGAGCATGGTCACCCGGTCCGGATATGGCGAACTGCTGTTCAACGATGTTCGGGGGGAAGATTTTCCCTTGAACGACGAGAAGGCGCGAGGCGCAACCGTTCTGGTGGTTGGAACGAATTTTGGTTGCGGCTCATCGCGTGAGCACGCGGTGTGGGCGATCCAGCAGGCGGGATATTGCGCGGTAATCGCCCGTAAGGAAGAGGAGTCCCCCGGCTACAGCGACATCTTTCGCCAGAACTCTGCAAATTGCGGCCTCTTGCTGATCGAACTGAATGAGGTTGATCATGCGATTCTGGCCGAGGCAGGAGCGGGAGCCGAGGTGGAAATCGACCTACCCAACCAAACCGTTGGGCTCGATGCGCACAAGTTTGGGTTCGACATCAATGCGACGCTCAAAGATGCCCTCGTGAAGGGCCTGGATCTGATTGGCACAACCCTTGAGTTTAGCGAGGCGATCAGCGAATATGAGGCCCGTTCAAA
>JBKJJL010000121.1:0-3815 GCA_046597875.1 Fimbriimonadaceae bacterium
CTGGAAGCCATGAAGGCGGGGACTTGAAAGGGGTCTGGCCTGAGCAGGAGTAACGCTTACGGCCACTTCCTTCTGCTGCCCTGGCCCCACGAGAACTTGTTCGGAGGGCAGTTCGAACGCAAGCGCGTCCTCGGAGTCACTACCAAAAAGCTGCATCGTATGTTCGGAGTTGCCGAGATTGACGAGCGTAATGTGGAAGAGATTCTGCTTGCGAACCGGTGAGTAGACGCCCTTCTTAGGCATGATTTCCATACTCACGTGATGGTAGGGCAGAATCGTTAGAACGCCTTGAGCGGCGCGCGCTTCCCCGGTTTCGAGGCTGCGGAGGCGCAGAACAAAGGGATAGTTTCCGGCCAGGCTCTCGCTGGTGCGAGGCGGTTTGAAGTAGACCTTCTGAATCTGAACATCGTGTGCAGAGACGCTGAAACTGGCGACGGGCACGATCGTCCATTCGGTATCGAGGCCCTCCAGAGACATCTCGTACTGATCCGTCACATCCGAGCGATTGGCAATTTCGATATCCAGGGGTGTGCTGACGCCTGGGTCTACTGGGATCGAATCCTGAGCCAACCGGACTGAGAAACTCATTGGCGTTAAGGATACCGGGTTAAGGGATTAACGACCGATTCCCAGTAGCACAGCCTCCCGAGCGGCGAGGACGCCAAAACTTACTTTTTGGTAAGCCTCGAACCAAAGCCACCGAGCGTGATCGGGATCGTCGGTAGAAGCGTGAAGCTAATGGCAATCGCATCGGCATCCTTTTGCGGACTGCCCATCATAGCGGGGGAATGCTTTTTGTCAAGACTCCGGGGGATGGAACGTGCAGTATTTATGATCGTGATGCGGGATAGGACCATCGGCGGGCGAAGGTATACTCACTTCGCTGTGGAAATTTTTTACCGAGTCACTCTCGGACTTGGGATTCTGGTCGCGGTCGTCTTTGCTCTTCTGGTGTTTGTCACTGGCAAGGGAGACGCGATGTCGGGCGGCGGCAGCATCCGCACGACATACAAGGGAAAAGCGAGCATCGACGATATGATTTCGAAGATGACGCTGTACCTCGGAATTGGCTTCATGGCGATTATGCTCGGCCTTGATGTGCTGGGCAATCGGCTGTACAAGTAGGCAGGGCTAAACCCTCTCTCTTCTCAAGGGAGAGGGTCGGCGATGGTTCGTGCGCCGGGGTGCGGGTTGGGTTTTGGCTAACCTTGTTCCGCGCCAGATAACAAAAAAACGGCGAGAGCCACCCCACATCTCTCTGAGGTATCCTTAGATTCTTCATGGGAAGCCACACCCTGAGCCGAACCTTCGGAACCCGCGATGCGGTGTGTGTGGCTGTGCGTCGTCTCCGTCGTCGTATCTAGGGGATTTGCCCTAAGGACGAACGACCTCGGACAACGATTGTCCTAGTTTGATTCCCGCAAATCCCCTGGACTCCTGACTTGCAGGAAAGCCCAGCGTCGGGCCCGGACCATCCGAGACCACGAAATCCCATGATTCAAACTCCGTATTCTCATGCGGTACACCAGAGCGCACTTCTGGATGTACCTTCCATCAAATTGCCACCGAAGCACATTTTGGCTTCAAACGACCTCTCACACGAAGAGCTTCGGCTCGTGCTCGACAACGCAAAGTTCCTCAAAGCTCAGCGAAAACGAAACCCGCATATGGTTGCGCCAATCGCGAACCGAATGCTCGCGATGATCTTCGAAAAGCAGTCACTGCGAACCCGGGTTTCCTTCGAAACCGGATTCCACGAACTCGGCGGTCACGCTTGTTACTTGACCAAAGCCGACATCGAAATGGGCAAACGCGAAAGCATCGCAGATACCGCCAGGGTGCTTTCAAATTGGGCGACGATGATCGTCGCTCGCTTGTACAAGCAGACTGACTTGGAGGAGTTAGCTCATTGGTCATCGGTACCGGTAATCAACGGCTTGACCGATCTAGAACATCCTTGCCAGGCGCTCGCCGATGTGCTGACGATCGAGGAAGTTTTCGGAGTGAAGAAGCTGAAAATCGCGTGGATCGGAGACGGCAACAACGTTTGCAATAGCCTCGCGGTGACCGCCGCGAAGCTGGGCCATGAGGTCGCGGTTAGCACGCCCGCCGGTTACGAGGCAGCGGAGATTGTCTACACATTCCCGAACGTTACTGCGGTTTACAACCCTGAGCAAGCCGTTGAAGGCGCGCACGTCGTGAGTACGGACGTGTGGGTGAGCATGGGGCAAGAAGAAGAATCCGAGACCCGGATGAAGCGATTTGCGAAGTTCCAAGTGAATGAGGAACTCATGGCCAAGGCCGATCCTGCGGCGATTTTCCTCCACTGCCTCCCTGCCGTGCGAGGATTAGAAGTGACGGACGGCGTGATTGACGGGCCGCAATCGGCGGTTTTCCACCAATCGGACAACCGACTTCACGCTCAAAAGGCGCTGATGAGCCTGATTCTGGACGGGGTGTTGGCATGAGCAGCCTGCACAACTCTCCCTCTCCGCGAATGGATTGTGTCGCGGGGAGGGGGCTGGGGGGTGGGGTGAATCCCAGGATTGCCATCGTCATCTATTCAGGGGGGCTGGACACCACCGTCTGCGTCCCCGTCCTTCGCAGCGAGGGCTTCGACGAGATTCACACGGTATGCATCGACGTCGGCCAACCGGCTGAGGACATTGCCCAGGCAGAGCACCGCGCCGCGATCATGGGCACGAAGCACGTAACTCTAGACGCGAAACAAGAGTTCGCCGAGGAGTACTGCATGGCGGCCATCGCCATGAACGCGGACTACTTCGGATATCCGCTCAGCACGTCCATTGCAAGGCCGCTGATTGCCAAGATGGCTGCGTTAGAGGGCATGAGAATTGCCCACTTCGAAAATCGAAAATCGAAAATCGAAAATCCCGAGGTTTGCTTCGTTCACGGTTGCACGGGGAAAGGCAATGACCAGTTTCGGATCGAGTTTGGGCTACGCCTCTATGCGCCAAGCATCCCAATCAAGGCACCAATTCGGGAGCGGAACTGGACGCGAACGGCGGAAATCGAATACGCAGAAGAGGTCGGTGCGCCGATTGGACAATCCAAAGATAAGATCTGGAGCATCGACGAAAATCTTTGGGGCCGCTCCATTGAGGGAGGACGCTTGGAGGAGCCTGATTTCGCACCGCCGGAGGAGATTTTCCAGTGGACTCAGTCGGCTTGGAAGGCCCCAGACGAGCCAGAGCTCTTGACGATCAGCTTCCACAAAGGGAAACCGGTCAAGCTCAACGATGTTGCTTTGGATGCGGTCACTCTGATTCAGCAAGCGAACCAAATCGCGGGGAAGCACGGAGTCGGCCGGATCGACATGATGGAGGATCGCATGATCGGCATGAAGGTTCGCGAAAACTACGAATGCCCAGGAGCGACCCTGCTGATTCGGGCCCATAAGGACCTGGAAGGGCTGGTTTGTACCGGGGCTGAGCGACGATTCAAGTCACTCGTGGATCAACAATGGGCGGACTTGGTGTACCAGGGTTTGTGGGGCGACCCCCTGTTTGACGACCTCACTGCGTTCTCAAATGAGATCCAAAAGCGGGTGACTGGAGAGGTGACCTTGCGTCTTTACAAGAGTTCTCTGACCGTGGTCTCAAGGCAGAGCCCCTTCGCTTTGTACGATGCCGCAGTTGCAAGTTTCGACGACGCAGCGGCGTTTAGCCAGAGCGAAATGGCGGGAATGGTGAAGGCCCACGGGCTGGCGAGTTTGCAGTATGCGAGGATGGGGTTATGAAGGAAGTCACGAAAAACCCTCTCCCTTCCCAAGGGAGAGGGTCGGACGAAGTCCG
>JBKJJL010000184.1:0-16199 GCA_046597875.1 Fimbriimonadaceae bacterium
GGAGCTTTCACCGCGTCCGACAAGCCTTACGATGGCAATACGTCGGCAACCGTGGCGAGTCAATCCGTTACCGGAGCAGTTGCTGGCGACCTTGTCTCCCTGAGTGGGGGTACGGCGGCATTTGATACAAAGAATGCGGGAACAGTGGTCTGCTCCCCGAAAGCTGGACTCCAGAGAGTTAGTCCCGCTCGTCCTTTTTCCAAGGAGACCGGCAGAATGAAAAAGACGTTCACGAACGAGCAGATTGTTGCCGCCTTGCGGCAGGCGGAGGGCGGGATACCCGGCGTCGAGGTATGCCGCCGGATGGGCATCACCGAGCAGACCTTCTACAGGTGGAAGCGCAAGTTCGCTGGGATGGGGATCGCGGAGCTTGCCCGTCTTCGCCAGCTGGAGGAGGAGAACCGCAAGCTGAAGAGCCTGGTTGCGGACTTGAGTTTGGACAAGCATATGCTCCAGGAGGTGCTGCGAAAAAAAGTCTGAAGGCGGCAAAGCGCCGGGAGATCGCCAGGTGGCTCATCGCCGCCTACGGGATCGGAATCCGGCACGCTTGCCGCCTGATGGTCCTTTCTAAATCGAGCTTGTACTACCGGCCTCGCGGGCGGGATCACGACGCGCTCCGGATCCGTCTCAAGGATCTGGCGGGAGCGCGCCCTCTCTATGGGTATCGCCGCCTGCTCGTGATCATCCGTCGGGAGGGGCAGGTTGTGAACCACAAGCTGGTCTACCGGTTGTACAAGGAGCAGAACCTGGAGCTCAGGCTTAAGAAGCGTCGCAAACGGTCGATTGTTGCGAGAGTTCCTCGTCAGTTGGCCGACGGGCCGAACCAGCGCTGGAGCATGGACTTCATGGCGGATCGGCTCGAGGACGGGAGCCGTTTCCGGCTGCTGACGTTAGTGGATCACTTTAGCCGAGTTAGCCCTGCGGTGGCGGTTGGATTCAGCCTGACCGGCCGGCACGTGGTCGAGGTTCTCGACTCGATTCCGCGTTCGAGTCGCCCAAACGTGATCCAAGTCGACAACGGCCCTGAGTTTATCTCGAGGGCTCTGGAAGGGTGGGCTTACCGCAACGGCGTCGCATTGGACTTCAGCCGGCCGGGCAAGCCTACGGACAACGCTCCCATCGAGTCATTCAACGCCAGGGTCCGGGCCGAATGCCTGAACACCTGCATCTTCGTCAACCTGGAGGAAGCCCGAGAAACCCTCGAAGCCTTCCGCCTCGACTACAATACATTTAGACCCCACTCGTCACTCGGGTATCTGACCCCCGCAGAGGCGGAGGAGGGGTTCTACAAACAAAGGGAAAAGAAGGCTGGCTAACTCACTTAAATGTCCAGAAATGGGGGGCAGACCAACAGCAAAGACCGTCACCTTGACCGGGGCAACCCTTTCGGGGGCCGATGCCGGTAACTACAACTTGACTTCGGTTGCGACTGCGACCGCTTCGATCACCGCCAAATCGGTTGACGGAACGTTTACTGCCTCCAGCAAGGTGTACGACGGCAATACTGCGGCAACCATTTCGAGCCGGTCATTAACCGGCCAGCTCGGCGGCGATACGGTTAATCTCTCGGGTGGAACCGCGACCTTTGCCGACAAGAATGTCGGAACCGCGAAGGTGGTGAACGGCACCGGATTCAGCTTGACTGGAGCGGACGCGGGCAACTATACGCTTGGATCCTCCTCCCTGACCGCATCGGCGGATATTACGGCCAAGGCCGTTACGATTACCGCCGACGCGCAGACGAAGGTTTATGGCACGCTGGACCCCGCGCTTACCTATCAGGTGACATCAGGCGGCCTCGTGGGCGGCGATGCCTTTAGTGGCAGCCTGTCCCGCGCGGCGGGCGAGAATGTCGCGACCGGACCTTATGCAATCCTGCAGGGTACGGTTGCCGCGGGCCCTAACTACGACCTCACTTACGTCGGCGCGAATCTCACGATTACGAAAGCGTCTCAGACGATCACGTTTGATCCGGCGGGTCCCACCAAGTTTGGTGAGACGCTGCCCCTTTCCGCGACGAGTTCTTCGCTCCTAGAGGTGCTTTTTGAACTCATGTCCGGACCTGCGACGCTTAGCGGCAATACGCTCACTCCCAACGCGAACGGCAACGCTACGACAAGCGTCGTGGTGAAAGCCAAGCAGGTCGGCGACGGCAACTATAACGGTGCCCTCGACGTCCTGCAAACGATCTGGATCAAGGAGAACGCGGCGCCCACGAGCACTGCTTCCCAATCTCCGGCTGCCGACTGGACGAATCAGAGTGTGACCGTAACCCTCCATGCAACGGACGTTGGCGATGGGGTCGCAACGATCAGCTATCGAATCGGCACGAGCGGCTCGTTTACGACGGGAACTCCGGACGTCAACGGCGACCTCGTGATTCCCGCGTTCACAAGCGAGGGCACGTATACGGTTGAGTACTACGCGACCGACGTCAACGGCAACGTCGAAGCGACGCACCACACCCATACGGTAAAGATCGACAAGACCGCACCGACCGGGTCGGTTACCGCTCCGGCGTTCGACCGGGTGGATTCGCTTGGCCGACCCTGGTACCGATCCCAACGGGTCGATATCGTGTTCAACGGAACCGATTCCGGCGGCTCGGGACTCATCGCTCCCACGTCGGTGCAACTGAATACGGTACAGAACTCCCAGAGCGGCTACGCAACGCTTTCCCACAGCTTCTCCGACAATGCGGGGAACAGCGGTCCCGTGCTGTTTGAGTATTGGTACGACGACGTGAAGCCGGTGATCAGTCTTTCGGAGACTCCGGCTGATTTCGTGCAGTCGTTGCTCGCCCTGACGGTGACTGTGTCCGAAGCGTTCCTTCTGGACAAGCAGATTCGCCTTTATCGAAAGGCAACGATCGGCGCGACAGAGGTCGAAGTCACCACCTGGAACAACGGCGATCCGATCCAGACGGACGGTATCTATCGCCTAACGGTCTACGCCGTTGATCAGGCGGGCAATGAGGCCGCACCGTTCGAGAAAACCTTCACGGTGCTGAACAGCGCTCCGACCTTGGAGATCACCTCGCCTGCGGCGGGATGGCACCAAACCGCACAAACCGTGGACTACTACGGACAGAATGCAGTAGGCCAGGTTCTGAACTGGATTGCCCGAGAGTTGCTCGGCCTCTCCACCGCACCGATGACCCCGCTGCTGAGCGGCACCGTAGTCAATCCCGAGGGCCGGTACACGGTCAACGTGTCGGGCAAGGACGAACTAGATCGCATCGCGAGCAAGTCGCGCGAGTTCCAGATTGACGGAACTCCGCCGGTGGTGGACACGCCGGTATTGAGCGGTACGCACGGCAACGGCGCATGGTTCAAGGGGACCAAAGTTTCCGTCAGCATCAGCGCGAACGATCCTGAGCTTCGAGCAACCGTTCCTGGAGCGGGCGTTCAGGAAGTGCGCTATTACACGACGGGCGCGGATGAACGAGGTTCGGCAGGCACTCCGATTGTCGTACCTGGAAACACCGCGAGCTTCGACATCTCCGCGAACGGTACGACGACGATCCATTACTGGGCCGTTGACGTGGCGGGCAATGCGAGCGGCGAGGCAACGGCTACCGTCCTCTTCGACAACGTGGCACCGGTTATTACCGGAACCCCGAGCAACACCACGCTTGACGCGACTTCACGGGACGGAGCAACGGTTCTGCCCCACTCGGGCGCATCAGCGACTGACAACATTGGACCGGCCACCATCACCTTCAGCCCGTCGTCGCTGGACTTCAGCGTCGGCAGCCACACGGTGACCATGACGGCTACCGATCCCGCCGGGAACTCGACTTTGACCACGTTCAACGTGACGGTGAATCGGCCCCTGCCGACGCTTACCGGAATCGCTCCGGCGAATGCGATCTATGGCGACGCCGATGCGACAGTAACCCTCACGGGTACTGGAATCTTCGCGGATACCAAGGTCAAAATCGGTAGCGAACTGTATTCCGCTTCTAGCTCCACCTGGACTAGTCTCACGTTCACGCTTCCGATCGGAAATGCCGGAACCAAGCTGGTGAAGGTCTCGACTCCGGCACGCTCCGCAGGAGCGGGCGACGGCGGCGAATCGGCCGCAAGCGCGAACTTTGTGGTGGCTCCCAAGCCAATCTCGGTGACCGCTGATGTGCAGTCCAAGGTCTATGGCAACAGTGACCCTGCGCTCACCTATGCGGTATCTGGATCCCTCGTCGGCAGCGACGCCTTCAGCGGAGCTCTAAGCCGGGTTGCGGGAGAAAACGTAGGCCCGTATGCGATCAACCAGGGCAGCCTGGCGCTGAGCAGCAACTACGCACTTACGTTCACGGGCAACAATCTGACGATTACAACTCGGCCGATTACGATCAAGGCTGACGACCAGGCCAAAACCTACGGCAATGCTGATCCGGCGCTGACCTACTCGATCACCAGCGGCTCGCTCGCCTTTGCAGACGCGGTTTCGGGTTCGCTGAGTCGGGTTAGTGGAGAGAACGTCGGCTCGTACGCGATCAATCAGGGAACGGTCGGAGTCAGTTCCAACTATGCCGTGACCTTTACGGCAGGGAGCCTTGTGATTGGCAAGCGAGAGGTTTCGGTGCAGGCCGACTTTAAGACGAAGGTCTATGGCAGTGCCGATCCCGAACTCACGCAACAGTTCCTTCCCGGCTCATCGCTCGCCTTCAGCGATACGTTTACGGGAGGCCTGACTCGGGCGGCTGGCGAATCGGTCGGCTTGTATGCCATCAGCAAGGGGACGCTCGCACTCAGCAACAACTACACTCTGTACTTCACCGGGAACAACCTGGAGATCACTCCTCGGAGCGTTACTGTGACCGCCGATGCCCAGACGAAGGTCTACGGCGAATCCGATCCTGCTCTAACGTACTCGGTCCCTCCGGGTTCGCTGGTGAGCGGTGACTCATTCACTGGTGCCTTGACTCGCGATCCTGGCCAGAATGTTGGACTCTACAACATCAACCAAGGATCGCTCGTCTTGAACAGCAACTACGTACTTAGCTACGTGGGAGCGAAACTGAAGATTACGGCGAAATCGGTCACGATTACCGCCAACAACAAGAGCAAAACCTACGGCGAAGCCAACCCTACGCTTGACGCGGCGGTAGATGGCGCGGTGGGTTCGGAGACGTTGCTCTACAGCCTTTCCACCACGGCAACATCGAGCTCCGACGTAAATATCGGGGGTTATCCGATCACGGTGACGGTTGGTTCGAACCCGAACTACGAGGTCACGGTGGTCCCCGGAACTCTCACGATCAACAAGGCTTCTGCTACGGTGAATGTGAGCGGCTACACCGGTGTGTACGACGGAACTGCGCACGGCGCAACCGGAACGGCGTCCGGAGTGGGCGGGGCTAACCTGAACGGCTCACTCAGCCTGGGCGCCTCGTTTAGAAACGTCCCCGGCGGAACCGCTAGCTGGACGTTCTCTGGCGGTACGAACTATCACGATCAAAACGGTACCGCCGCGATTGTGATCACCGCTCGCCCCCTGACGGTGAGCGCGACCGGCGTGGCCAAGGAATACGACGGTTCAACGGCGGCAACGGTTACCCTGACGGACAACCGGGTTGACTTCGACGTGCTGGCAACCAGTTACGCGGCGGCAACGTTCGCGGACAAGAACGTCGGCACAGGCAAGACGGTCAGCGTGACCGGGATTTCGATCTCGGGCGCGGACGCCGGGAACTACACGTTCAATACCGAAGCTTCGGCTACGGCGGACATCACCACTCGTTCGGTCACGGTCACGGCGGATACGAAGTCGAAGACCTACGGCGACGCGGACCCTGCGCTGACGTACCAGATCACTACTGGCACATTGGCAACGGGAGACGGCTTCACCGGTTCTCTCACGAGAGCGGCTGGCGAGAACGTTGGTCCTTACTACGCGATCCAGCAAGGGACCCTCGCGCTCGACGCCAACTACACGCTGACTTATGTCGGCGCGAACCTGACGATCACGAAGGCCACCCTTTCGATCACCGTCAACAACAAGTCCATGAAGTACCATGGCGCGGTTCCTGCGCTGGACGGAACCCTGACCGGGGTCGTCTCTGGCGACAACATCACGGCTACGTACAACACGGTGGCAACGTCGTCTACGATGCCGGGAGCGTACGACATCACGGTCACGCTGAACGATCCCAACGACAAACTGGGCAACTACCTGGTTCCCAGCCCCATGCCTAAAGGAACGTTGACGATTACGTTCAACGGAAACAGCGGCATCCTGCAGCCGATCAACGCCGATGAAAGCAGCGTGATCAAGAAAGGCAGCACCGTACCGGTCAAGGTCAAGGTCTACGATGCAGGCAATCTGTCCGTTAGTACGCCGGGGACGATCACGAGCTTCGCTCCGGTCGCCAGTGCTGCAAATACCGCGGCTGTCGTCAACGAGGTCCTTGAGTCGACGACGCCGGATACCGCGTTCCGCTGGGATTCCACCGGTCAGCAGTGGATATTCAACCTGTCAACGAAGAGCTACGTGATCGGCACGAAGTATTACTTCCGGATCACGTTTGCCGATGGCACGTCTGTCAGCTTCGCCTTCACGACGAAGTAAGGGCATGCAGACATTCACCCCTTCCCGGATTCCGGGGAGGGGCCTTTTTTAAGGCAAAGCTGTGGGGCGTCTAACGGGTGGGAGTCGCGCCTGCGTGGTTACTGGGACCTAGAATATGGGCTGTGTTGCCGGCAGAAGAAGGGTGGTGCCTCGGACGTATCACTTTACTTACGATGTACGCGGAGGAGCTGGAAGCGGATCGCAAGAAAACAGCGGTGAGATCAGCAGCGATTAGGCTCCCGGGGCTGCATGGCGCTTTTGTGTCCGCCACCCAAGACCCTCGCTACCTAGCTCGTCAATTGTTGAAACGCGAGTCCTGCGACGGCGTCCATGACGGCGGGATCGGCCCCGATCGTTGACGCCAATCGGAACTTTACGCCGAGCTCTGCACATTTGTCACGCGCTTCGATCCCAAGATCGAACTTGACTTCCAAGTGGTCACAGAGGAAGCCCACCGTACAAGAAGTGATGTTCTTGTAGTTGGGGGCCTCGCGCTCGATAACCTCGAGGATGTCCGGCCCGAGCCAGGGCTCCCCAGTTTGGCTGGCACTCTGAAAGGCGAAGGTCCAGTTCGGCAGCTTCAGTTTGTCGGCGACAAGTTGGCTCGTTTCGAGTAGCTCATCTTTGTAAGGATCGCCGCCAGCAACGATCTTTTCTGGCAGGGAGTGAGCGGAGAAAATAACAAGGGTCTCCGAAAGTTCGAGGCCCTCGAGTTGCACCAGAACCCGACTTGCCAAGCCGTCGACAAAAGCGGGCAGCGTTCCCCATCGTTCTAGGACACCGATTTGCATTTCAGGTCGGTAGGCTTCACGAGCATCGAAGGCGTACTTCCGGTAAGCAGCGACACTGTAGGATGAAAAGTGGGGGGCAAGAACGACCCCGACAGCTCGATCAATACCGTCCTCGGCCATCTGCTGGACCGCATCGGCCACAAATGGGGGCGCATGCTTCGTCCCGATGTAAAGCTTTGCTTCAACACCCCTTCGCTTGAGACCGGCTTGGATTTCGGCGGCTTGTCGCTCAGACATCTCGGTCAAGGGGGAGGGGCCTCCGATCATGCTGTAGCGATAGACCAGGTCATCCAACAACTCCTGCGTTGGGGGCCGGCCGCGACGAATATGAGTGTAGTAGGGCAGGATGGCTTCGGTAGAAGCGGGGGTGCCGTAGTGCATCACGAGAAGGCCGATGTTGTCTGTAGAGTGGCTCATAGGGTCCGTTCCATTTGCTTGGCGATTGCTCGCCCTTGTCGAAGGCAGTCGGGAACTCCCACTCCGCCAAAACTGGTTCCAGCGATAAAAACTTGGCGTCGACCGGAAGAGAGTTCGCTCTGGATCGCGGCAATCCGATCATCATGGCCCAGGGTGTACTGGGGCAGAGCGTCTATCCAGCGTCTGACTCGGCTCCATAGCGGAGCATGACAAAGAGAAAGGATGCCGAAAAGTTCGATCAGCACCGATTGAATCATGTCTCGGTCAGATTGGTCGGCAAATTTCGATCGGTCTCCGCCGACAAAAATCCGCATCAAGATCTCATCCGATGGCGCGCGCGATGACCATTTCTTGGACGACCAAGTGGCACCCGTTATGTACCCGTTCTGAGCGGACGGGACCAAAAAGCCTGTGCCCGTGAGTGGGGTTTCGACGGCATCGACTGAGAAGGCGAGGGTGATGATTGCGCAGGATCGGTGCTCAATTTCGGCTAGGTTACGCGCCACTTCTGGCGCACAGTTCTTGAATAATGTGGCGGCACAGTTGGCGGGGACACCGACAAGGATCTGGTCGGCGCTGATTCCAGCGATGCGACTCACCTGGTGGTGAAGATGGATTTGAGTGCGGTTAAGCCCAGACTGGAGTGCCATGACGAGTGCGCCCATTCCCTTTTGAAAAGAGAGAAAATTCGACGTGCCAAGCGCCGCCGGAGTGCTCTGACTGATGCTCCCGTGTTCCTGTTCTAGGCCGAGGTACATCGGATACAGGCATCGCATGCTGAGTAGCGAAGGGTCTCCACCGTGTGTGCCAGCCAGAAGGGGCTCAGCAAGGGTTCGTGTGTATTCTTCCCCAAATCGGCGCGTGAAGAACGAGCGAATCGATTCGTCCTTGCCGTCTCCCTTGGGCTGGATTTTCTCCAGCTTTACGCGTGCCTTCCCCTCTTCTGAAAGCAGAGGGGTGTTGTCCACCGCTTTCAGGTCAAGGTTGGTAAAGGACACTAAGCCAGCCGCCACAGGGTGGAGTTGCCCGTTTAACAGAATGGAGAATTCTTTCTGTAAAGGGGAGATAAGTTCATTTTCTAGACCCAGTTCTTGGACCAGTTCCATGACACCTGGTTTGCGCGAGAAGAAGCAATCGGGGCCAGCTTCAATCAGATAGCCATCTGGATGCTCCGTCACCAGCTTGCCACCGAGACGGGGGGAAGCTTCGTACAGGTCTATCTCTGCGTTGGTCAGACGCTCAAGGTCATAGGCCGCC
Organism: Fimbriimonadaceae bacterium; assembly: GCA_046597875.1. Lineage (GTDB taxonomy): Bacteria > Armatimonadota > Fimbriimonadia > Fimbriimonadales > Fimbriimonadaceae > JANJUB01. The sequence goes on from JBKJJL010000184.1 coordinate 9,036, forward strand.
ATCAAGCCGGTAATACCGCCCCCAATGATCACGATTTGCTTAGGCAGGGGCGGCTCCCTTTACGGTTTCCACGAGTCGCTCGACGTTTTCGAGCGGAGTGCCGGGCAAGATGCCGTGGCCTAGATTGAAAATATGTCCAGGAAGGGACCTCCCCTCGGCGATTATCCGCTTTGCCTCTCGCTCGACTACATCGGGATTTGTGAAGAGTACGGCTGGATCGAGGTTGCCCTGAAGCGGCTTCCCGGGTACGAGTCGCGCAGCTTCGGTGAGCGTCACCCGATAGTCCACCCCGATGACGGTGCCGCCCGCCCGGCTCAGTGAGGGCAAAAGGAGAGGGTTTCCGGTGCCAAAGTGAATCACCGGAACACCAAGCGGCATGAGTCGATCGAAGATCAGTCGCATGTAAGGCGCTAGGTGGGCCTCGTAAACTTCGGGCGAGACAGCTCCGACCCAGGAGTCGAAGAGTTGAACGGCATCCGCGCCAACCTCTACTTGTGCGGTTAGGTAATCCCCGATGACCTCCGCCAAGAGAGTCATTAGCTTGGACCAGCGCTCGGGCTCGGCCAGCATCATCGACTTCGTGAGTTTCAGATCACGAGATGGTCCGCCCTCAATAAGATAGGAGGCCAGAGTAAATGGAGCTCCCGTAAATCCGATCAGGGGAACGGAAAGTTCTTTCTTGAGGAGGCGGATCGTCTCAAGAACGAAGGGCAACCCTTCACGAGGATCAAATCGGCGCAGGTTGGCTACATCCTCCGCCGTGCGGATTGGATGCTCGACAACCGGTCCCACGCCCTCTTTGATGTCGAATGGCGCACCCATCGGAGTGAAAGCCACGGTGAGATCGGAAAACAGTATTGCCGCATCGAATCCAAATCGGCGGATCGGATGCAATGTCGCCTCTACGGCGATCTCGGGCGTACAGACGGCTTCCAGCATGGTCCGCCCCTTGCGTAGCTCACGGTATTCCGGGAGATAACGGCCTGCTTGACGCATCAGCCATAGGGGTGGGCGCTCATTGTGTTTCCCTTGGCAAGCACGTAGAAAGAGTGAGTTGGTCATCGGGTGGCCTCCTTAAGGGCATCCGCGAAGGCGTTTACGGTGTGGTCAATGTCCGCGTCGGTGTGCGCGAGCGAAAAGAACCAAGACTCAAGGGCACTTGGCGGTAGATAGACCCCACGCCGCAAAAGTGCATGGAATACCTTCCCGAAAAGTGCTCGATCGGTGGTTTGGGCCTCGTCAAAGTTGGTCACGGGATTCTCACTGAAGAACACCGAGATCATGGATCCCACGCGTTGAACCTGACCGCAGACGCCTGCCGAAGCTAAAGCGGATTTGAGACCGGTTTCCAGTCGAGTGCCGACGGTCTCAAGCTGAGCGTAGCTGGCGTCAGAAAGCGAATCTAGCGCGGCAAAGCCGGCCGCCATGGCCAGAGGATTCCCACTCAGCGTTCCGGCTTGGTACATCGGTCCAAGCGGAGCCACCAACTCCATCAGTTCTCGCTTTCCGCCATAGGCACCCACCGGCAGCCCCCCGCCGATCACTTTGCCCATGATCACGATGTCTGGCTCCAGACTAAATCGGGCAGTTGCGCCTCCGGGTGACACTCGGAATCCGGTCATGACCTCGTCAACGACCATGAGCGCGCCGTGGGCGGTGCAAGCTTCGCGAAGTGCCTTCAGGAAACCAGGTTGCGGAGGCACGAGCCCCATGTTTCCGGCGATCGGCTCCAAAATAACGGCCGCGATCTCGCCAGGATTGGCTTCGAGTAGTCGGATCACGCTCCCCGCATCGTTATAGGTTGCGGTTAGCGTGGCAGCGGCCACTTCGACGGGAACTCCAGCGCTGTCCGGCAAACCAAATGTCGCGACACCAGATCCCGCCTTGGAAAGTAAAGGATCAAGCGCACCGTGGTAGTTTCCGGCAAACTTGATGAGCTTTGAGCGTCCGGTAGCGGCTCGGGCAAGGCGAATCGCGGCGAGAGCCGCTTCGGTCCCGGAGTTGACGAATCGCACGAGATCCAAGCTCGGCATACGCTTGATCACTAGTTCTGCGAGCTTGATCTCTCCCGCGTGAGGGGCGCCGTAGCTGGTGCCCCGCGCCGCCGCCGTTGAAATCGCGGCATTGATTCGAGCGTCAGCGTGGCCATGCAAGATTGCGCCCCATGAGCAGACGTAGTCCACGTATGTATTCCCATCCACATCGTAGACCTTGGATTGGCTGGCGCGGTCAAAGTAGATCGGCGACCCACCCACGGCCCGGAACGCCCGGACAGGGCTATTCACACCGCCTGGCATGAGCTTGCAGGCTTCCGAATAGAGCCGCGCTGACTCTGGGCGCGCTTCTTCGAACTCGTCAGTATGTGCGGTTAACACTAGCGTATGAACTGTTCCTTCGTGCGATAGAAGCCAGTGATAATGGGCGTGTCAAGCAATGTATATCGACGCGCTTCGGTGGCGCGAAGAGCGTTCACCAGTTCGGAGAACTTCGCGATATCGGCCATCTCGTATGAAACCACAAACTCTTGATCCTGGAGGCCAAAGCTGTACAGAAGAAGTTGCTTGATCTCTGGGTACTGTTTCCCGAGCTTGATGTGCTCGTTCATCTGCCCCTGCCTAGCATCCATGCTCATCAGGTACCACTCCTTTGTTTTGCTAAAGGGGTAAGCCACGAAGTAAGGTTCGCGAGGCCCTTCAAATGGATCCATGTCTTGCTCAGTTTTGCCGCGAGCGTACATGCTGACTCGGGTTAGGCCCCACAGGGTTTGGATCGGTTTCACCCATCGACGCCAAGCTACTGCTGCCTCTCCGTATTGCGTGAAGGCTTCAAAGACCTTGTTTGATTCGTCAACGGACCAAGCGGACCAAATCAGAAAGTCGGCATCGGGCCGGCTGGGGTAGATCGTGTACAGGTTCGTGACTTCGGCAAGCTTCTCTGCTTCGTCGGCGATCTGTTGGCGAATGGTCCTTTGCTCTTTGGCCGTCAGGCTCAGAAAAGCGTCGTTGTAGGAGAAGGTGGAGTATAGGTTTAGATATCGTTCAGCCATAGTGCAGCATCCAGGGAGTGGTAAGAGATAATGAGATCGGCACCCGCTCGGCGGAATGCAGTGAGGGTTTCAAGAACAATGCGACGTTCATCGATCCAGCTTCGTTCAGCAGCGGCCTTGACCATGGCGTATTCGCCGCTAACGTTGTAGACGGCCACGGGCAGATCGGTCACTTCGCGAGCTAGGCGGACCACATCCAGATACGCTAGACCCGGTTTCACCATCACGATGTCCGCGCCTTCCTTGACGTCCGTGAGGAGTTCCCGCCTGGCATGCCGAAGATTGGCCGGATCGTGTTGGTAAGAGGCTCGATCTCCAAACGTTGGCGCGGAGTTCGCCGCCTCTCGAAAGGGACCGTAAAACGCTGACGCGAACTTCGAGGAGTACGCCATCAGCGAAACTGAATCGAGGTTGCTGCTTCGAAGCGCCTCCCGAATGGCCAAGACCTGACGGTCCATCATGGCACTCGGTGCAACCACATCAGCCCCCGCCTCGGCATGGCTGACCGCCATGGCCGCGAGTATCTCTAGGCTGGAATCATTGTCGATCTCTTCGCCTCTCAGGACGCCGCAATGGCCATGGGGCATGTATGCGCACACGCAGACATCAGTCATTACTACCAACTCTGGCACGCGGTCTTTCGCGGCTTTTATTGCGGTTTGGACGATGCCATCGCGATCGATAGCGCTTGAAGCGGATAGGTCTTTGGATGAAGGCAACCCGAACAGTAGCACGGCACCGATTCCCGATTCCTTCGCGCGGGCCGCCATGTTTCCGACCTCGGAAACCGGAATGCGGTACTGCCCTGGCATCGATTCGATCGGCTCTAGCTCCCTAGCAACGGCGCTCACGAAGATCGGATAGATCAGGTTCTTGGGATGAGCCCGAGTTTCCTGCACGAGTTCGCGCAGGCTGGCGGTGCGCTTGAGGCGGCGAAGCCGATCAGGCATTAGCTTCCTCCCTGGTTGCGTGATTCAACACGGCAGCGATCAACCCGGCAGAGGTGGAGGGATTGGCCACACAAGCAACATTGAGCCCGAGTTCCGTCGCCGTGGTTGCGGTGATTGGACCGATGCAGGCCAAGTTTGATTCTTTCAGCCAGTTCGATTTTGCGGTGAAACTAAGCGTGCCTAATCCGCTCCGCACGGCCTCGGAGCTGGTGAACAAAATGTAATCTGGCACGGCATCCGGCAGAACGGTGTAGGCTTGACTTTGAAGGATTCGGTAGGCGACGACTTCGTGCACTTCTGCCCCGGCCATGCGTAGTGCGTTCGGCAAGACGTCGCGCGCGATGTCAGCCTGAGGCACGAGAATCTTCAGACCGCGCACCTCTCCCATGGCTTCCGGGAGGGCATCAGCAATGAACACGTCGGGAACCACATCCGGTGCGCGAATGCTTCCGGCTAGGGTGGCTGCCGTGGCGGAACCAACTGCCGCAATACGTGGACCATCAAAGCTGGAGATGCCGATCTTTTGGGTTCGTTCAGCTACCATTCGGACCGCATTAGCGCTGGTGAAGACCACCCAATCGTAGGTCGCGAGATCGCGCAAGGCGTCATCCATTGGCCCGAAGTCGGAAGGCGCGGCGATGTCGATCAGCGGCATGGCCAGGACGGTGGCCCCAAGTGCTTCCAGGTCCGCGATCAGGCCTCTAGCCTGGTGCGCCGGACGCGTGACGACGATGATCCTTCCGGAAAGAGGGGCCGTCATTCGGAGACCTCCGCCCGTTCGGGAATCCTTGCCGAAAATAGCTCAAAGGCTCCTTGGGCACCCAGACGTTCGGTGAGCCGGGCTGCGACCCCCGACCCGTCTGACGAGTGACCGGATTCGGTGTCTCTGAGGACAACACTGCCGTCTGGCGCCGCCACGAGACCAGTAAGCGAAAGCGATTCCCCCTTCAGCGTGGCGTAGGCCGCGACGGGTACCGAACATCCACCGCCGAAGGCTCTGAGAAAGTCCCGCTCTGCATCGGCACAAAGCCGACTTGGCCTGTGTTCGTGCATGCTTACCACGGAGTGTGCCTCCGCATCACCTTCGCGAGTTTCTGCGACAATGACGGCTTGACCGGGGGCTGGAACCAAGGCCTCGATTGCGAAATGATGAACCTTTAACGTCGCGTAGTCTGTGCTGGCCCAATCATGGAATAGGCCCAACCGCTTTAAACCAGCGTGAGCCAGAACGATGGCGTCGTATTCGCCTTCCATCAGCTTACGTAGGCGGGTATCCACGTTTCCGACCAGCGGACGATACTGGTGGCCAGGGCAAGTCGCATTCAGTTGAGAGGTGCGGCGCACACTGCCGGTGCCGATAATGCTCCCGGCGGGTAGGTCCTTCAGGGCTGGGCCACGGCTGACGAGCGTATCGCGAACATCTTCTCTCTCTAAGTATGCCGAGAGCCGAAGACCGAGAACTGATTCTGTGGGCAGATCCTTAAGGCAGTGAAGCGCAATGTCCACCTCATTCCGAAATAGCGACTCTTGAATCTCTCGAACAAAGGCTCCGAGCCGTTCGCGCTTACCGAGGTCGCCGCTAGTTTTGATCGCGATGATCTCAACGCTTAAACCCGGGCTTCCGGCCATCAGTTGGGCCCGAAACTTTTCGGCCTGGGCCATGGCGAGTCGACTTCCGCGAGTACCGAGTCGTAAAACTCGATCTGCCATTTAGAGCGGACCTCCGAGGCCAAGGAGTCGCACCGCCAACTGTTGGCTTTCGGGAACATGGAGTTCAGTTTTTAGGCTCTCGATGGGAGCACGGAGCATGGCGCGCATCATCTTTTGGGCCATTTCTTCCAACACGATAATCTCTTCAGGGCGCAGATTCGGCAGTTGTTCTTTCGCCCACTCAACATGCTTGAATCGAATTTTGTCGGAGCGCTGAACGAGCGCACGAATCGTAGGAGCGGCGGCCTGAGCGGCTAGCGCCACATTAAACCGGACCAGTTCCTCTGCCAAAACTGCTTCGGCAGCGGGAATCGCCAGCGCACGCTGGTCGGCGTTGGCTACGCTCTGGCTGCTGACCTGATCGATGTCGATTCGGGTCACTCCGCACACCGAATCGATCCCAAAGTTGGGCGGCATCCCCATGTCGACCAACAATAACGGCCGAAAATTCCTTAACTCCTGGATGCGCTGAAGTTCGGCTTGATCCAGGAGTGGACGCGAGACCTCGGCGGCGGCGATGACCACGTCGGATTTCAAAATTACCTCCGCAAGTTGGTCCAGTTGGATTGCTTTTGCGCCGATTTCTTCGGCGATGGCGGCCGCTCGGCTAAGCGTTCGGTTTACCACCGTGACCCGCCGAGCGCCGGTTGCTTTGAGCTCTTTCGCGAGTCGTTGGCTGATTGAGCCAGCCCCCACCAAGGCAATCGGTGTCCCCGCTAGTGAACCGTAGGCGACTTGAACTGCGCAAACCGCAAGAGTCGCCGTGCTCACCGAGTTTCGGCAAACATCGGTCTCGGTGCGGACCCGCTTCCCAGCCTCCAGGCTACGGCGAAAGAGGAGGTTGATAAGGGCCCCGCTCTTTCCCATGGCTTGGGATTGACGCCAGGCATCCTTCACTTGGGCCACGATTTCGGTCTCGCCCAGAACCGCGCTTTCGAGGCCAGATACCACTCGAAAAAGATGGGCCGCCGCCCGGGAACAGTGCTTGACGAAAAGATGGGGGCGCAGAGTTTCTGTTGGCACTTCTGCGCACTCTGCAAACAGTCCAGCCGCAAGTTCGGGGTCTCCACCCGAGAAATAAATCTCTGTGCGGTTGCAGGTGCTGAGGACCACGCACTCCGTCAGACCGCGCGATACCGATAACTCCAGAACTTTGCGCGCTCGGTCACCGGTAAGTGACAGCAGGCCCCGGACCTCGGCAGGCACGAGCTGGAAGCTGATTCCAATAACGCACAGTGGGGATCGATAGTTTAGTTTATCTGTGGACCTATTCTCCAAAGAGTCGATATTTTGCGCATGAACCTCGACTTCCGAAATCATCCTTCCACTCCGGAGGTAAGCCCGATCACTATCATCCTAGAGCATATGTTGGCAGTGAAATCAGAGCCTGATGTATTCAAACATGACGATTACATGTCGGATTTGACTGATCTTCTCGTTATGCCCGTCCACCAGCGA
>JBKJJL010000031.1:0-7159 GCA_046597875.1 Fimbriimonadaceae bacterium
CCTTACACCGAGGAGGAAGTTGTAGCTCGCGTCCCAGGTCGTTTGGTTCGCCTGAACGTCTATCCGGGAGACCACGTGCAAGCAGGCCAGCTCCTTGGCAATCTGGATGCGCCAGAGTATGTCGCGCAGGCTGGTGAGGCGGGAATGATGGCACGTTCCAAGCTGTCAATGGCTACTGCCTCTCTGCGTGAGCAGCAAGCTGCCCAGGCCATGTTTCGTAAAGCCCAAGCCGAGAAGAAGGCTGCAGAGAGTGCAATTGTCGGGGCGCAAGCTGAATCGGCAGCTATGTCTGCCGAGCGCAAGCAGATGCTAGCCGAAGCGAAGATGGCTGAATCCGAACTCGATGAAATGAACGCAGCGGCTCAGTATCAAGAGGCTAACTTTGCCCGGCAGCAGCAACTTCAAAAGTCAGGAGCAATCTCACTGGATGAGATGCAAATGGCTCAAAAAGAGCGGGACGTGGCCGCTGCAAAGGTGCGCGCCGCAACTACAAACATCCAGAGCGCCCGCCAACGGGCCGAGGTCGCCGAAAAGAAACGACTTGCGGCCGAAAGCGATGTCAAGTCTGCTCGTGCCATGCTATCCGCCGCTGGGGCTGACGCAGACGCTGCCAAAGCAATGGAGTCCAAAGCTGGTGCTGAGGCTCTGGCCCGTAAGCAGGAGTCGCAGGCTGGCCAGAGTAGCGCCTCTGGCTTTGCCGCCATGGCCGACTACCGAAATCTGCGGGCACTGTCCACAGGCATTGTTGCTGAGAGGCTGGTCGCTCCAGGAACCAGTGTAATGCCTGGACAGGTGATTCTTCGGTTAAAAGTTGTCAGTAGAATTCGCGTTCAGGCAGACCTACCTCAAAGTAGCTCGGATGTTGCCATTGAAGGCGGAAAAGTCAGAGTCGAGGTCAACAAGTGGATTCGTCCGGCAACCGTCTCAGCAATCTTCCCTTCGATCAATGAATCGACGCGTACATTCAAAGTTGAGGCCATCCTCGACAATGGGGATGGCAGGTTGAAGTCCGGAAGCTTCGCCCGGTTGGCCATCGTTGGCAACGCTGACCAAGCGTCAATCGTCGTGCGGAACTCGTCGATTCAGGACGATCTTCAGGGCGGGCACTATGTCTGGGTTCTCAAGGAAAATAGCGATACAAGCGGGGTCCATGACTGGACATGTACGATGCACCCCGAGGTTAGCAAACCAGGCCCTGGACTTTGCCCAATCTGCAAAATGGACTTAGTACCGCGATCACGGTCGGGCAAGTTTGTTGCAGCAAGGAGGTCGGTCGAGATCGGCAAGACCGATGGTCGGTACACCCAGGTGGTGGCGGGCCTTGCAGAAGGCGACCAAGTTGTATGGGCTGGTTTTGAAAGCTTACAACCGGGTACGCCGGTCAAGCCAACAGAATGGGGAGAGTCCGGGCCCAAGGCACTTCCTTCGGGCAGTGGTGATATGCCCGGGATGCCGGGAATGTCAGGAACGTCCCCAATGCCACCGGACAAGCCGACGGGAAAGGTCGATCCATTTGTCGATCAGTCCAACGCCGGAGCAGGAACGACCCGCCAAGAGGCACACCTCTGGACGTGCACGATGCATCCACAAATTGTGCGTAGTGAGCCAGGTAAATGCCCGATATGCAAGATGGAGTTGGTGCCGAAGGAACCAGCAAAGTGAACGCCGACCAAGGCAAGGGGTTCAACTTCGTTCGTTGGTCGGTCGACAATCCGTACTCAGTCCTTGCATTTTTCATGGCGGTCCTAGTGATGGGCTCTGTGGCCATCGGGTACGTGATGCCGCGCCGAATGATGCCATACGTTGAAAGCCCCCTCCTGGGGATCGCCACGGAAATGCCGGGTCTCAGTGCGCGAGAGATGGAGACTTATTTCAGCGGCCCCATCGAACAGCGCATGGTGAATGTGTCCAAGGTGCGCTATATCCGCTCGGTGAGCCAAGACGGATTCAGTATGGTCGTCTTGGAATTTCCTTACGGCGCGGACATGCAACGGGCGCAGACAGAGGTTCAAAGCTTGCTCAACATCGTCCAAGCTGATCTTCCTGCTACCGGAGCAAACCTCAAGCCCAGCTGGATCGTAAAGGTCGATCCGCTCAATCTTCCCGTGCTTTCACTTGCACTGACTGGCGACGGAGCGAAGGGCTGGACACTGCCTAGACTCCGCGAACTTGCTGACAACGAAATTCTGAATCGACTAAAGGCCGCCCATCCCAACGTGTACACGGTTTCTTCATTCGGAGGTTATCGTCGTCAACTTCAGGTTAGGGTGGACCGAGACAAGTTGAAGAACTACGGACTCTCGATTCTGGACGTTCGCATGGCCATCGACGAGCAGAATGTTGCCAAACCAGCCGGGAACCTGACGTCGGAGACAGATGAACCCATATTTAGAGTCGATTCTCTCGCCCGAGATGCCACGACAATCGGCTCCTATCCATTAAAGGCTGTTGGTTCACAGGTCGTTCGAGTACGAGACGTTGCCACGGTATTAGATGGAACCATCGAACGACGAAGCGCCTATCGCTTCGTGCATCGCGACCAAGGATCGGACGCGATCCTCGTAAATGTCCTTCAGAATCCTGATGCGAGCTCTCCAGTCACGGTTGAGGCCGTCGAAAAAACGGTTCGCGAGTTCGAAAAGGACTATCCCGGCATCAAGTTTGAGGTCGCATATAACAACGCCCGATTTGTCGACAAACTGTTCGACAATATCCGTGAAGAGCTAATCGTTGCGGTCGTCCTGACTGGCCTTGCCGTTCTGTTCTTTTTGGGGGAGATACGGGGCACTCTCATTGCCTTGACCGCTATTCCCACATCCATGGCGATCGCCTTGCTCGCTATGGTTCCGCTCGGAATGAGTCTAAATTCAAGCACCCTCATAGGCTTGTTGATCGCGATTGGTCGCTTGGTAGATGACGCCATTATTGATATCCATGCGGTTGAGCGGCATCTCCGCATGGGAAAGGACCGTCGCACCGCCACCATCGACGGGATTTCGGAGGTGAGGAGATCGGTGCTAGCCGCAACCGTCGTGCTAATTATCGCCTTGCTGCCGCTCATGTTCAGTGGCGGCATCACGCAACTCATGTTCATTGGACTTTGCTGGCCGATCCTTTTCGGCGTTATCGCAAGCTATTTCGTTTCCATGACCCTGACGTCCGTCCTTTGTGCCAAGTTCATGCAGCTTCCGGAGAACCGGAAGCAGACCTGGTTCTCTCGCACCTTCTTGCAACCTTTTGAGCGACGGCTGGAGCGCATGGAGAAGGGCTACGAGCGGCTGATCCGCTGGCTCCTTAAGCATCGCTTCGCGAACTTCGTTCGGATTGGTATCACGGTATTGCTCGGATTTACGTTCTATTACTTCATAGGCTCCGAGATGATGCCCCTGGCGGATGTCGGCCAAGCAAGTCTGCAAATGGAACTCAAGCCTGGACAAAGTTTTGCCCAGACCGAGCGAGCAGTCAAGCAACTCGAGAAGATTCTCATCCAAGAGGGGGGGCGCCAGGGATGGCTGGAGCACGCCAGCATCGAGGTCGGCGTGGAGGGTGGTCCCGGAATGACCACGGGCGGGGCGTATTTCACGGGTTACCAGATGAACTCCATTAGTTCTGCATCCGCAATGCTGACCTTCCGAGACAAGGACACGGGCAGGCCGGACATATGGACAATCGTCGACAAAGTCCAAGGCCGGGCAATGGCCGAGATTTCTGGAATTCGGCGCATCCAGATAAAAGAAATGGGTAGTGATCTCATGGCCACCTCGTTGTCCCCGATTTCGCTCATCGTCTACGGTAAGGACTTCGAAACCCTGGACCGAATGGGCAAAGAAGTGGTGCGCATTGCGGGACACGACGCACTCAACCCGCGGACAAAGAGGGCCGATATCGCACAGCCCTTCCTGAGTTGGGAGATGACCAAGCCCAGCTATTCGATGATCGTAGATCGGGACAAGGCTGCTGCCCACGGACTGACCGCGGCGAAAATCGCGGACCAAGCCTACTACGGGCTCAGAGGCGGATTCGCCATGGAGTTCTATCGGATTGACAACAAGAGACCAACGACGGTTCAACTGAGATATGAAGGTGAGCAGCGACGCGACTTATCTGATCTTGAAGGGATGTTCGTCACGGGCTCGGCTGGCGAGCAAGTCCCCTTGCTAGAACTCGTACGCCTGGAAAAGAAGATGGAGCCAAGCGCCATCGAGCACGACCAGTTCCGGCGGGTGATTAGCTTCGGCGGCTATTACCGCAAGGATGGTCGCCCGAGCATGGACGCGACCATGGATGTCCAAATGAGAGCTATGTCGCAGCTGAACTTTCCCGCTGGCTATGGCATCGAAGCTCGTGGGGACATGACTCAGATGATGGAGAGTTTCCGCAAGATGACCGTCGGGCTGATACTAGCGGTCGTCCTTATGTACTTCATACTCGTCGCCCAGTTTGGAGGATTTCTCCAGCCCCTGCAGATGATCTTCAGCCTACCACTGGAACTAAGCGGCGTCTTCTTCTTGCTCTGGATCATGCACCAGGCCTTTTCCACGGTCTCGATCCTGGGCGTCATCGTTCTCAGTGGCATGGACATTGTCACCGCGATCCTACTGATTGATCTGATCCTTCGATATCGACATGACGGTGTGCCGCGAAACGAAGCGGTTGCTCGCGCATGTCCACAAAGGCTTCGACCCATCCTCATGACGTCGCTGATCACCATCGCCACCATGTCCCAGGTTGCGTTTTTCCCAAAATCGGGACTTGACGCATATCAACCATTGGGCACCGTGGTGATTGGTGGCCTCGTGGTCGGCACGGTGCTTTCCCTCTTGGACATTCCGATCATGCACACGATGATCGATGACCTGGTTCGCTGGCTTCAGGTCCACGTTATGAAAGTTGACCCAGCGACATTGCCACCAGTAGACCTACCCGAAGAGACAACTCCATGAAGAAACCCCACTCAATCGTCATCTCACTCTTGCTGGCTCAGGCGGCGATTGGCTCTGCGCAAAACGAAAGTCTCTCGCTCTGTCTTGCTCTGGCTAAAGCCAGAGCAAGACACCCTACGTTGTTGGGTGCTCAGTCGGACGTGGCGGCCGCAAAGGCGCGGGCATCCATGCGCAGTGCACCGTATCGCCCGCAAGTGTCGCTCAACGGTACGGCAGCAACTGGCGATGGCGCGATGATATTTCCCTCTTCTGTGATGCCGGTGAACTACTCGTTGTTGCCAACAGACTCTGTAGCGGTTTTGAACGGAACGGCAATGTGGCGATTCTGGACATCCGGACGTGACCGTATTGCCCGCAGGCTCGGATCCGCAGAAGTGACGCAGTTTCAGGCGCGCGCAGAAGTTCTTGGCATCGACGTCGATTTTGGAGTTCGTGAAGCATTCACTAATGTTAGCTTCCGGAGAGATGTCCTGAGCGCCAAGCAAGCAGCCCTCGATGCCTCAAGCGAGATGTTGCGAATCACTCAAGCCCGATTCGATGGAGGTTCCGTGCCGAGAGCATTCGTCCTTCGGGCCGAAGCCGATGTTGCGGGGATGGAGCGTGAACTCGCCCTTGCCCAAGCGGATCTTGGAATGGCGGAGGCCATGTTGAGAGAGCGAGTTGGAATGGACCAAAGTGGCGACCAGCAGTTTGGAGGATGGGATCAGGAGCTTGTTGCACCGGCCACGAAGCACGAGGCGATCGCAGTTGCGATGAAGAGTCATCCCAAGTTGACTTCGGTGCGCCTCGATGTAGACATGGCCCAACTAAAAGGGCTGGATGCATCTCGGGCGAAACTACCAGAAGCTTCCCTAATGGCAATGGGCGATTGGATGGGCGTCAGAAGGATGCCAGGAAGCGCAACGACGAAGGTAGGTTTGGTCGTGAGCTTTCCGTTGGGCGATGGTGGTGAGCGGAGCGCGGCTAAGTCTGAGGCAGACGCCATGGCCAAGAAGATGTCTCAGGAGCTTCGGATGTTGGAGTTGCAGATTCAGGCCAAGGTCGCGAGTGCATTTGCCGAATGGGGATCGGTGCCCGCGCAACGAAAGGCGGCGCGGGCTCAGGTGACGGCCTCCGAAGAAGCTTTCCGCGTAATGAGCGAGAGATATGAGGCAGGCAAAGCCGTCCTTGTCGAACTGATTGACGCCAGAGCACAAGTTGCTATTGCTCGTGTCAACGTAGCAGAGGTCGAGGCTTTTGCAAGAACATCGTGGTCTCGGTTGACTCAGGCAATGGGCGTTCGATCGATCGATTGAACGAAGTTTCGCTGGACATACCCATGGCCGTATAATCAATCTATGGACTCCGCGACGAAAGCCAGCGTAGATCGGAGGCTTGCAAGGCTCGAAAGGCAGGTGCGCGGACTTCGAAAGACGGTCGCGGAGGATGTGTATTGCGTCGATATCTTGACCCAGGTAGCCGAGCGAAAGATGCACGACAGCGCGCGGACCAGCAAAATCGTCCCCGCCGTGCGGGTCGCGAACACCATCGGTCTCGCAGTAGACGAGAGCGGCAAGATCCAAGCCTATGGATTCCAGCCTGGGGGAATGAACACGTTTGAACCTGTAGTGAAAGATGACCGGTTTCGAATCAAGACAGATCCGCGTACCCCTGATACCATCTTGCCCTCGCGCAGTTCGCCGCAAGTGCAAACCCTACGTTAGTGCCAGTAGCGGCGGAGCGACTGCAGGACACTCTAACCTTCCTTACGTTAGGGTGGAATATCCGGTCTGCTGCAGGTAACCATGGATCGAGGAGCGCCTCAACTGTGTTCAAAAGATGAGCAACGATCCCTAGGGTTGGATTTGACCGTCCTTTTAGGCGGGGGGAAGGACTCCAGTACATTGATGGTAGCGGAGAGCCCCTGGATTCGGGTGAGCAGCCGGTCCAGATCAGAGTCTATGACTCCGTTAATCAAGGAGCCTGCGACCTTCTCAAACTTGGGTCCGCGATCAGATTCGGGGCTGCGTCATGGGGTTGTGTTTCGTCTTGTGTATATGAGGTCGAAGCATGTGCGTCAAGCTCGGATGTTCCGGGCACCTCGACATACGATAGATCAACCTGAGTTACTGCCGCCGACTTTAGAGGATTTGGTTCCTCCAGGTCATCTCGTACGCCGGCTGAAGGAGATTGTCGATAGTTTGGACCTGACCGGGGTGGAAGGTTTGTACGACGAC
>JBKJJL010000226.1:0-25340 GCA_046597875.1 Fimbriimonadaceae bacterium
ACGATCAAAGGTAAGAGCATTGACTTTGCCGGAACTCGGTACCCGATGTGCTGCGACGGATGTCTCGGCCCGTTCGCGGCAAACCCCGCCAAGTACATCGAAAAGGCTAAGGAAGGCAACAAAACGATCGGATACAGCTTGTTCGACCCGACGACCGGCGCGAAGATCGACCTGAAGAAGCTCCCGACGAACTATGCCGACCACAAGGGTGCGCGCTATTTCTTCACCACCGAGGAAGGAAAAACCGCCTTCGAGGCTGAGCCGAAATCCTTTACCGAGGTCCCCGAGAAAGAAGTGCTTTACTGCTCCGTCATGGGCCACGCAATCGCGAGCTATAACGAGGCGGGTAGCTTCGCCGATTACTCCGGAGTGCGCTACTACTTCTGTTGCACGGACTGCCTGAAGGCGTTCAAAGCCGACTCCGCCAAGTTTGCCGAAGCGGTGAAGGAAAAAGTTCAAGCTCCAAAAGCCGCTGCTGTCAAGGGATCGTAAACAGCTTCCGTGCTTATGATGAGATTCGCCTGGGTTCTGACGTTCGTCATTTCGTGCGGCCTTGCCCAGGCCAAGCCTGACTTTCTGGATGTCGTAAAGGCGAAATACAACGCGGGGACGTGCCAAACCTGCCACGTTGATCCGCCGAAGCGAAATGCTTTCGGCAAGGCGGTGGACGAGGCAATGAGGGCCGCTGCGGTTCGAAAAGTAACCGCGGAAATCCTGGCTTCCTTAGAGGGTGCCGATACCGACCGCGATGGGGCTTCGAACGGCGTCGAGTTACGAGCCGGAACCTCTCCCGGCGATGCCGAAAGCAAACCGGTGGGCGTGGCCACTCCCCCCATTACCGCTACTCCCGAGGCCGGCCTGATTCCGACTCACGCCTTTCACCCTCTCATTGTTCATTTCCCGATCGGGCTCTTCCTGTTCGGCGTCTTCCTCGACGTTCTCGGGGCCAGGCGCGCGGATCCCAGCCTTCGGAAGTTCGCCCTGTGGAACCTCGGATTCGGCTCGCTTTTCGCGATTCTTTCGGTTGCAAGTGGCCTGGTCTCGTTCTTTATGAAGGGCCTTGCCTTTGAGGGCATTCCCCTTTTGCACCTTATCCTCGGCGGTTCCGCGTGCGTCCTTATGGGAGTGGCCACGCTGATGAAAAGGAAGGACTCCGAAGCGGGCGGCCCGTACTGGATCGTGCTCATCCTAGCAACGGGCTGCACGATCGTTGCTGGTCATCTCGGCGCGACGATGGTTTACGGCTAAACGCAACCCGCGCGTCTGCGGCTCCGTGGCTTATACTGGAAACGGAATGAGACCCGAATGATCGCTCTTTATATTTTGGCGGCCATCGTTGGCGGAGGCTTGGTGTTGGCCTCGGCCTTCTTGGGCCACGGAGAACATGGCGGAGACGCCGATCATGACGCCCACTTCGACGGCGACGGACACGGGCACGCTGAAGCTCATACGTGGATTCCATTCCTTAGCCTTCGCTTTTGGACTTACTTTCTCGCGGTTTCGGGCTCGATCGGGTTGCTTTTGGCGAATCAGACCTCGCTGATTGAGCCCGTTCGAGGAATCCTGTCGGGCAGCAGCGGCCTGGTCATCGGCTTGCTCGCCTCCTTTCTCATGCGGGTTGCCAAACGGCTCGAAGTGGATTCGGGAGCCCGAACCCAGGACTTTCTCGGAGCGGTCGGCAAAGTGGTCGTCGCGATTCGGCCGGGTCAGGAGGGCAAGATTCGGGTGACGATGAAAGGCGACATTCTCGAACTGCTCGCGCTCCCGAACGAGCACGAAACCCTAGAAATCGGATCAGAAGTTATCATCGTCTCAATGGAAAACGACCGAGCGCTGGTGATCAGTCGCTCGGAGTTATTGGAGGAAACGCATATCCATGCCTGAAAACTTATTTGGACTAACCGGTACCGCGATGTGGGTCGCCATCGGCGCTTGCATTTTCGTGGGCTTTATGATTTTCTTCGGGTGGATGAAGACGCTTTTGCAGATTTGCCCGCCGAACGAGGTTTTGATTTTCGCGGGTCGAAAGCACAAGATGGCGGACGGGACGAAACGCGGGTTTCGGGTGATTTTTGGGGGTCGAGCCTGGCGCTGGCCGATCATCGAAAAGGCATCTCGGATGAACTTGAATGTCATGGAAGTCCCCATTGCCATCCGCGGCGCCTATTCGCAAGGCGGGATTCCGCTGAATGTAGACGCGATCGCGAACGTTAAGATTTCCAGTGACCCCGTGGTCGTGGGCAATGCGATTGAGCGCTTTTTGGGTCGCGATCCGAATGAGATTCGCCGGGTCGCCAAGGAGACCTTAGAAGGCCACCTCCGCGGTGTTCTTGCTCGTCTAACGCCGGAGGAAGTCAACGAAGATCGCTTAAAGTTCTCCGAAGAGTTGACGCGCGAGAGCGAACTAGACCTCAGCAAGTTGGGGATTCACCTCGATACGTTTAAGGTCCAGCATGTGAGCGACGATGTTCTCTATCTTGACTCTATCGGCCGCGAGGCGATTGCCAACGTCGTGAAAGATGCCGAAATCGCGGAATCCGACGCGAAACGAGCTGCCGAGCAAGCGGAATCTGAAAACAAGGCACGCGGCAACGTGAGCAAATCGAATGCCGAAGCCAACATCGCTAAAATGAGAAACGAGCTCCGGAAGATTCAGGCGGACCTTGAGGCTAACGTTTCGAGCGAAGAAGAGAAGACTAAAGCCGCCGCTCGGGAAGCCAGGGCGATCGCGGAGCAGGAGCTCCAGGGCATCCGCGCCGAACTTGAAAAGTTGAGGCTGAACGTTGAGCAAGTGTTGCCCGCCGATGCGGCCCGAATCGCGACTGAGCTCAAGGCCAAAGGCGATTCAGCGATCTTGCGGGAGCGGGGCGTTGCCTCCAGTAAGGCCCTTGACTACATGACGCAGGCGTGGTCCGATGCCGGTGCGGACGCGCTCGGTATCTACCTAATGGACGACATCGAGAAGATTCTCGCGACGGCAGCTCAAGGTGTGGCCAAAATCAACGTCGGTAGCGTTCACATGATTGATTCAGGAGACGGACGAACCTTGGCCAACTACATCGCCGCCTACCCGCTGATGTTGCAGTCAGTATTTGACTCAGTAGAGAGAACAACGGGCTTGGACATTCAGGGTGCGGTATCCGGCGCAGTAAAGGGTGAGACTGAGGCTAAGAAGTCATGATCGTTTCGGCGCTTATGATGCTCGCGATCAAGCTAGATGTGAACGCGGGGAGGGTTCCAAGTGCGAAGAAGGTACCCGTGGTGCGGGAGATTCACGGGGACACGTTCATCGACGTGTTCGCCTGGTTCCGGAACCTAAAAGATCCCGACCTTCTGCCTTACCTGAAAGCCAACAATGTCTATTCGGATGCGGTGATGAAGCCCACTGTCAAGCTTCAGCAGAAGCTTTACAAAGAGATGGTTGCCCGGATTCAGGAAACCGACCTCTCCGTACCAACCTTCGACCGCGGGTATTTCTACTACACGCGTTCGGTAAAAGGAAAGCAATACGAGATTCATTGCCGCCGAAAGGGTTCGATGAAGGCAAAGGAGCAGATCCTTCTTGATGTCAACGTACTTGCCAAAGGGAAGCCTTTCACTGATGTTGGAGCTTTCGAAATCAGCCCGAACGGGCATTTACTCGCTTACAGCTTGGATTCGATCGGCCATCGCGACTACCTGTTGTACTTCAAGGATTTGCGGAAAGGGAAGGTTCTGCCTTATCGCTTTGGCCAGGTCAATCAAGTCACCTGGATGGCTGACAACAAAACCGTTCTGTACACCTCCGAAAATGCAGCAAAGCGCACGTATCGCCTGAATCGCCGAGCGTTAGGCGGCAATGCGGCCAAAATGCTTTATGAAGAGAAGGATGAAATGTACGATCTCTCCCTGGGTGAGGGCCGTGATCATAAGTACGCTTTCATTTACTCGGGAAGTAAGGAAACCACCGAGTATCGAACGATTTCGCTCGACAAACCGCTCTCCAATCCAGTTCTGATTGCATCCAGAAAGGAAGGAGTCGAGTACTACCCTGAGCACCGAGATGGAACGTTTTACATCCGAACAAATGCCGGTGCGCCGGAGTTCCGGATTGTTTCAGTTGACGCTAGGAATCCAGATCCAGATAACTGGGTCGATGTCCTTCCGCAACAGCCCAATGCGACCATTGAGGGACTCGACGTCTTCAAGAAGTTCGCGATCGTTCAGATTCGGAAAAATGCGGTTGCAGGCTTAAATGTTTTGGATTTCGAGAGTCGAAAACTGACTCCGATAAAGTTTCCCGACGCGTACTACTCAACCGGTGTGGGAAGCACGCCAGACTTCAACGCAAAGAAAGTTCGGTTGAGTTACGTTTCGCTGATCACGCCGTCTACGACTTATGATTACGATCCGCTGACGAGAAAGTTGGGCGTCCTCAAGCGCCAGAAAGTGAATGGCTACAATCCAGCCCAGTACACGAGTGAGTTGCTGTGGATAAGCGCCCGCGACAGCGTGAAAGTGCCGATTGCCATTGCCTATCGAAAAGGGGTCAAGAAACCGAGCCCAATGCTTTTGGAAGCCTACGGAGCCTATGGTGCTCCGAATGATCCGTTCTTCAGCACCTCGCAGTTGTCGCTGCTCGATCGAGGCGTTATCTGTGCATCTGCCTTAATTCGAGGTGGAGGGGAAATGGGCGAGAAATGGCACGATAGCGGCAAAATGGCCGCTAAAATTACAACGTTTACCGACTTCATCGACTGCGCTCGTGCCTTGCAGAAGTTGGGTTACACGACGAAACAAAGGCTAGCCATAACCGGGGGCAGCGCGGGTGGTCTAACCATGGGTGCGGTGCTTAACATGGCCCCTGATCTCAGCCGGATTGCGCTTGTACATGTACCCTTTGTGGATGTCGTGAATACAATGCTTGATGAGACGATCCCGCTTACGACGCAGGAGTTTATCGAGTGGGGAAATCCGAAGATCGAAGAACAGTATCGATGGATACGCTCTTATTCTCCATACGACAATGTTGGGGCTCTCGATTACCCGGCCATGCTGGTCAGAACTAGCCTTAACGACAGCCAAGTTCCGTACTGGGAAGCGGCTAAGTGGGTTGCGCGTCTTCGCGAATTGCGTAGTGACAAAGATCCTTTGTTTTTGAAGATTAACCTGGACGCAGGTCACGGTGGCAGCTCCGGACGATACGATTCTTTCCGTGAACGTGCTTACGATTTTGCATTCTTACTGGCGATGTTTGGAGTTGATAACTAATGGGACCTCTAGCTATTTTTGTTCTTGTTGCGGTGATCGCAATCGTACTTCTCCTGCTCAGCATTCAGGGCCTTCTCTTTAACTGCGCGCCAAACGAAGTCCTCATTTTTTCGGGCGGGAGGAGACGAGAGGGAGATCGGCAGTTTGGATACCGTTTGATCAAGGGTGGCACGGGTCTGCGGCTTCCGCTGTTAGAGCGAGTCGACCGGATGGATTTAACCAACATGGTGATCGATGTTGCCGCCATCAATGCTTATTGTAAAGGCGGAATCCCGCTTACCGTGCAAGGCGTTGCGAACGTGAAGATTGCCGGTCACGAACCGGTGCTTAACAATGCGATTGAACGCTTCTTGGGCCGTAGCCGAGCCGAGATCATGCAGATCGCAAAGGCAACCCTGGAGGGTTCCCTAAGGGGCATTCTCTCCACGATGACGCCCCAAGAAGTCAACGAAGATAAGATCATTTTTGCGGAGAGACTCGTTCACGAAGTCGAGGCGGACATGACCGCTCTGGGCCTTGTTGTGGACACGATGAAGATCCAAAACGTCCACGACGAGGTGAAGTATTTAGACTCGATTGGTCGCAAGCGCAGCGCTGAAGTCGTCAGCGGCGCGAGGATTGCCGAAACCATTGCCCAAGCGGACTCTCTGGTGCGAGAATCGGAGAACTTGGAGCGCGAAGTCCAAGCGCAAAACACCGCTCAAATCGAAATGGCGAAGGCCGACGCGCAGCGAAGGCTCACGGACGCACTCACCCGGAGAGCGGCGGTAGTAGCTGAAGAGCAAGCTATCGTCGCGGCTCAAGTTGCGCAAGCTCGCGCGGAAGTTGACGTCCAAAAGGCCCGCCTGGAACAGGTAAAGCGAAAGCTTGACGCGGACGTTATCCAGCCCGCGATGGCTTCTGCGGCGGCGGCGGAAAGCAAAGCGAAAGCGGATGTTTCCCCGATCATCGAACAAGGTCGAGCAAGAGCTGAAGCCCTCCGCGCCCTTGCCGAGAGCTGGAAGAAGGCCGGCCCCAACGCCCGCCAAGTCATGCTTACCCAAAAGATTCTGCCCGTTATCCAGGCGATGACCGATATGGTCGCGGAGACTAAGGTTGAGAAAATCACGATGATTGACGGCGGTCAAAACCAGGGCTTTGCCGGTAAAGCGATCTCGACGGTGGAGCAGGTGAAAGAGCTCTTCGGTATTGACCTTGTGGAGACGGTGAAGCAACTAGGCCAGCAGAAGGCCCCAGCTTTGGAGGCCTCTGGAGAACAAAGGGAGTAGAATTGAGGCAATGGTGACCCTTGCACCCAGTCCAAACACGATTGATTCCATCGCCGACAAGGTGTATTCAGGCGAAAGACTTACCTCAGAGGACGCGCTTGCGCTTTTTCGGCATCCGAATCTGCTCGATTTAGCAACGCTCGCCGACTTCCAGCGGCAGCGGATGAAATCGGGCCGAGATGTTACGTACATCATCGGACGGATCCTGAACTATACGAACGTTTGTTGGGTGCGGTGCAAGTTTTGCGCGTTCTACCGCGTCCCAAATCACGCCGAGGGATACCTGCTGACGGATGAAGACATTCTGGACAAGGTTCAGGACACCGTCGATAAGGGCGGGGTCGAGATTCTGTTCCAGGGCGGGCTGAATCCGAAGCTGAAGATCGACTATTACGAACAGATTTTCACCCGAATTAAGGAGCGATTTCCCAGCATCATCTTGCACGCGCTCTCGCCTGCGGAGATCATTTATATCGCCCATATCTCCCAGTTGCGGCTGTCCGAGTGCTTGTCGCGCCTCAAAGCAGCGGGCCTGCATTCCATTCCCGGGGCGGGAGGTGAGATCTTGGTCGATCGCGTTCGCAAGATCATTGCACCGTACAAGGACACGACGGACGAGTGGTTGGAGTGCATGCGCGCAGCGTCGGCGCTAGGCATTCGCAGCACCGCATCCATGATGTTCGGGCACGTGGAAACAATGGAAGACCGCGTCGAGCACTTGGGCCGAATTCGAGATCTGCAAGACGAGTGCAATCCATTCCGGGCGTTCATCACCTGGAACTTCCAACCCGAAGAGACCATGCTGCAGATTCCAATGAAGGCCTCCGGCGCAGACTATCTGCGCACGGTTGCGGTCTCCCGATTGTTCTTGGACAACGTGGAAAACTTACAGGTTTCCATCCTAACCCAGGGACCGAAGATCGCTCAACTGGCTCTGAACTACGGCGCAAACGACTTTGGATCGGTGATGATAGAGGAGCAGGTCGTTTCCGCAAAAGGCAACAAATTCATCCTGGACGCGGGCGAATTCGAGCGGCTGATCACCGCCGCTGGTTATACGCCCCGAAGACGGAACACACGATACGAGATGATTTAGGAATCCTAAAGCCCCCTCTCGCCGTAGAATGAACTATGAAACCCTTCTTTTTCGGCCTCAAGGACTGGTGGAGTCGCTGGACGATCGACGTCGCGGGTGTCGTTTCCGGAAACTACTCGACGGAGGACATTCGAGCGAAGCTCGACCGGGGAGAGATCAATGCTCACACGTGGTTGCGGCATGCTTGGACCCAAAGGTACGCCCTCGTAGGCGAAGCGCTTTACGCCAACCAAATGGCGACCGCTGCCGAGTTCGAAGAGTGGTTCCCGCTGCGCAGAGACCGAACCCCGATCGCGACGGTTTAAAATGGGCTTCACGCCTATCTTTCGGGCCTCCCTGGCAATGAGTTTGGACGGCTATATTGCCGATGCAAATGGTGATGTAGATTGGCTCAACGACTACTTCTCGCCTGAGTTGGACTGGGAAGCGTTCGCGGGTCGCTTTGGAGCCACGGTTGTTGGTCGCCGAACCCACGACGCATCGGTAAAAAAAGGGATTCCAGTTGGTGGGGATGGATACGTCGTTCTCACGCATATCCGATTGGCGGCGTGCGCACATTCAATGGCGAGCTCCACGATTTGAGGAGAACGTTGACGACAGAGTTGGAATCAACGGGAAAAGATGTGTGGCTTATGGGGGGTGGTCAATGTCTGCGCGCCTTTCACGACGCTGGCCTCGTTGATGAATGGGAGATATCAATTATCCCCGTCTTCCTAGGTCGCGGATTGCCGTTGTTTCCGCCCCGTGAAGCGGGGTTGAGCATGTTGAAGCTGAACAAACGTGAGACGTATTCCAACGGAGTTGTCAACCTGACCTACACGGCGATTGGACCCAATAACAAGCCGGCCCAAGTAGACTGAACTCCGTGCCCTTGAAGCTTTGGACCTACGACCTTGCCCGCGAGCAATGCGCCTCGCCTGAGTTCCTGAATCGCCTAGCGCGGCTAACGCTGGACTCCGGATACGACGCCCTTGGCCTGTATCTAGAACATCGATTCGCCTTCGACTCTGCGCCCTGGGCGGCGGGCTCCGGAGTGCTAACGCCGGATGATGTTAAGCGACTGCAGAGTGAATTTCCGTCGATCCGACTGATTCCCTTCATCAATCTGCTCGGCCATACGGAAGGTTTTCTTTACACGGAACGAGGCAAGCGGTACGCGGAGGAGCGATTCAAGGGACTGTCGGCGTGTCCTTGCAATCCGGGTTTCGTTGAACTTGCGTACGGGCTTCTCACTGATACTCTGGCCGCGTTTGACGACGAGATCATTCACCTTGGTGGAGATGAGACTGCTCAACTCGGCCGATGCCCGGAGTGTGCCGCGAAGGATAAAGCGCAGTTGTACGCCGACCATTTCGGGCCCTTATGCGAAAGGGTTGCCAAGGAAGGTAGGCGTCCAGCCCTGTGGGGAGACATGTTCCTGGAGCATCCTGAAGCCCTCGCCGCGATGCCGCGGGAGACGATGATTTTCGATTGGCAGTACTTCGAATCCCCTTTAGAGTCTTCAAGACGATTCAAAGATGCGGGGTTCGAGGTTGTTTGTTGCCCGACGTTGCACACCTATAATTCGACTTGGGTGAACGTGGCCCAGGCTGAATTGAATGTCCGTGAAGCGCACCAAACGGCAAAGGAACTTGACGCGGGTATCTGTGTGACGACCTGGGAATGCGGTCTCTTTGGAAACTACGAAGCCCTCTTGCCCGCGATCTCCTGGGCAGCAAATCCGTCGGAATCCTTGGTTGAGGCCTACCATGAGGAATCTGAATGGGCTCGACTGATGGGTGGCGACCTGGTCGAACTGGGAGGAATGTTTGCAGCGGGAAAGATACGAAGCAGTTTGAAATGTCGGCTGCTCCTGTACGGCAACCCGTTCTTGGCGTGGCAACATCACGCCGCCGAACTCACCGGAGAAATCGGAGATAAGGCCCTTGCGATTGCCGAGCTCGCCGTCCACATCGGAAATTCAACCGCGACCCGTGGGATTGCGGGGTTTTTGAAACTGGCGATCCAGTTCGTGCGACACGCGGACGAGGCCCGCCAAGCATACGCGCAAGGCCTTCCCGGATTGGCGGCTTCAAGCTTGGCGCCGTGCCGACCCTTGTTTGACGAGTTGGAGAAAATAGCGCGTGCGACGCACTTGAACTCAGGCGGATCACTCGCCGACATAGAGCGGTGCCGGATCGCAAAGCTGCATGTCGAGGAAGTGATACACCGGATCAGGCACTATGGCTCGGGTCAGATGGGATACCTGCCCTCTTTCGAGGCCTTGACGCACCATCAGTTTTGTCCGCATGACCAAGGCTGTTGGTGGCGCATAAACTCGTGGGGAAGCGACTAACCCATCATCATCCATCCCATCCCCATTCATTTGGTACAATCCACTAGAGGTCACTCAATCTATGAAACTCGCGATTACTCTTTTATTCACCATGTCACTCGGTTTGGCGTTCGCGGACGGCAAGGGCTGCTGCGGTTCGTGCGATTCCAAAACATTCAAGGCTTCCGCGTTCGACAAGAACGATGCCAAATTTCTTGCTCTGGCAAATGCCATGGCCAACGGCGGAACCAAGGCCAGCAGTTGCGCTGGCAAAGAGAAGATGGCGGTCAAGAGCTGCTGCTCTTCTCCTAAGGCTAAGAAAGCCGTCAAGAAAGCTCGTCGCTAAACGTCATTAGGCGACCCTCTTTGGGCGCGAACGGATTTCGCGCCCTTACAAACTATGGAAGTCGTTCAGTTTCGCGGTTGGTCGTGCGCTCGAATCGTTTCGGATGATGTTGAAGCGCTCATTACTACCGACGTCGGTCCCCGGGTTGTTCGCCTTGGTTTTATCGGCGGAGTAAATACGCTTCACGAAAACGAGGACCAAACGGGTCTTAAAGGCGGCGATGAATATCGGAGTTACGGGGGCCATCGGCTCTGGATCGCCCCCGAGAACCTGGACGTCACCTACTACCCTGAAAACGAACCCGTAGAGTTCGTGGAGGAAGGGAACTGGTCGGTTTTCCGATCCGCGCCAGACAAGCACGGACTCCAGCGTGAACTGCGCATCCGGTCTTGCGGTGGCGGCGCGTTCGAACTCGAGCATCGGATTCACAACCTAGGAACCTTGCCGTTCACCCTCGCACCGTGGGCGCTGACGGTGATGGCCCCGGGGGGGACTTGTACTTTTCCGCAGGAGCCCTTTGAAGCCCATACGGAGAACTTTTTGCCCGTGCGTCCGTTGGTTCTTTGGGGATACACCGACATGACCGACCCCCGATGGACGTGGGGCAAGGAGTTCATCCAGCTGCGCCAAGACCCTCAGCGTGGCCCCCAAAAGATTGGCGCGTTCGTGCGCGCGGGATGGGCGGCTTACCAGAACGAGGGCGGGCTCTTCGTAAAGCGATTCCCGGCCCGAGAAGGCGGGAACTATCCGGACTATGGATGCAACTTTGAGACGTTTACGCGCGAAGATATGTTGGAAGTCGAGTCTCTCGGCGTGCTCGAAACGGTCACCCACGGAGACCACGCGTCGCTGCGGGAGAGTTGGTTGTTAACTCGTGCGGAGTTACCGATCGATGAAAAAAACCTAGCCGAGTTCTTGGCAAGGTGCCCATCGCCCGAGGCCCGAGCTTAGTCCGTAAAGGCACGTCGGCGGCTTCACGTCAAGCCGACGGCATAGCGCATCCACCCACCCTGCGAACGAACCCAATTCAGCTTAGTGAAACGCACAAAAAAACCTCCATCCGATGTCGGACGGAGGTGTCATGAAGCTTTACTTCTTGGGCTGATTCATCTGCGCGCCGTAGCGTCGCATAAACTTCTCAACGCGGCCAGCGGTGTCGACCAAGCGCTTCGTACCCGTGTAGAACGGATGGGAGAACGCGCTGATGTCCACGTGAACGACATAGTGATCCACGCCGTCGATCTGCTTCGACTCGTTGGATTTCATCGTGGATATGCCGGTCCACTGGTGGTCTCCGTCAACAAAGAGGACGGGATAGGTATTCGGATGCGTGCCTGGCTTCATGATAAGTTGGTTGATTATGGCTGATGGGAGCCCCCTGTCGCAAGTGTCCAGTCCACAGCGTCCTCTGAGGCGACAATGTTTGAGGCTGTTGCGTAGTGAGCGCAACAGCATACAGTTTGTAGCCGTGGGGTGTCGTACCCACGTTTCAGGAGGTTTTAGGTTCAAACGCGGCGCAAGACATCCGCGTGCTACATTTATTGCGGCAACAGCCTCCCGTCGTGCTTATCCGCGCCACTCTCAATGGAAATAGCTGGCGCCGTTGATGTCGATCGCGATGCCGGACAGGTAAGCGGCCTCGTCGGAAAGCAAGAACGCGGCAGCGGCGGCGCAGTCTTCGGGCTTCGCCATGCGATTCAGCGGGATTCCCGAAAGAATCTCCTCCAGGCGATTCTCCATGCCTTCGCGGGCCATTGCAGTTTCGACCCAGCCTGGTGCGATGGAGAAGAGCTGAATGTTTTTCGGGGCCAGTTCGACCGCAAGGGAGCGAGTAAGGTTGAGAAGCGCTGCTTTCGACGCCGCGTATAAGGCCGCGCCTCCTTCTCCTCGGAAGCCGACCCGCGAGGCGACATTGAGGATCTTGCCGCCGCCCGACGTCGAAAAACTTTTCACGGCCTCGCGCGTCAGGGCCAAAGGCGATTCGAAGTTCACCGAGAACGTCCGGTGGTAGTTCGCGCTGAAGGCGGCGTCGCCGGAGGAGGCAAAATCTATCGGCATGTAAACGCCAGCGTTGTTCACCAGCGCATGGACGGGGCCGTCTTCAAGGGCTGCCTTCCAAAGCGCGACCGCGTTTTTGGGTTCAGAGAGGTCAGCTTTGTACACTCCCGAAGCCTTTCGTCCGAGCGCCTGCCGTGTGTTTTCGGCTTCTGCCTGGTCCGTCCCGTAATGAAGCGCGATTTGCCAGCCATCTTGCGCCAAACGCATCGCGATCGCGCGCCCAATTCCGCGCGAAGAACCCGTGACCAAAGCCCTACGATCTGCCATACCGGAAGTTTACTGTTAAACTAGAAAGCAACGACAGCGTCAAAGCCAATTTGGCGGAATCGACAAACTCAAAATGAAAGCAATCATCTTCGTCGCCTCTGCCGTTGCCGCCTTAGTGGGAGCTCTGTTTGCCTCCCAACCCGAAAAGTCCAAAGGCACGGTCTTGCTGTTCCTCAGCACGGATTGCCCTGTCGCGGCGCAATATACGCCCCGGATCAACGCCTTGGTGAAGGACCATCCGGCCTTCGCTTTCAAGGCTTTCTTCCCGAACGACCTCGAATCGCGAGCAGGAGTCGACGCTTACATGAAGGAGCGCGACTATGCGTTCCCGGCCGAACTCGATCTCGGTGCCGCTCAGGCCAAGAAACTGAAGGTTGCTCGGGTGCCCACTGCGGTCGTGCTGGATGGGTCTGGCAAGCGAATCTACATCGGGGCAATCGACAACCACAAGGATTCACGGCTCGTTAAGGACTCTTATCTCGACGAGGTCCTCGACTCCCTCGCTGCAGGCAAACCGGCCAAGCTTTCGGCAACCGAGGCCTTTGGTTGCGCGCTCATGGCGAGCGCACCCGTTCCGCCAGCCGACAAGGTTAACTACGCCGAGCATATCGCTCCCCTTCTCAATGCACACTGTATCGAATGTCATCGTCCCGGCGAAGTTGCGCCGTTTTCCCTCATCGGATACGAGCAAGCGAAGAAATGGGCTCCGATGATTGCCTCCACGACCGCCGCCAAGAAGATGCCGCCCTGGAAAGCGGTGCTCGGGTACGGTGAGTTCTTGGACGAGAATCGCCTCACCGAAACCGAACTTGCGACCCTCAAGCAATGGAACGCAAGTGGAGCGCCGAGGGGAAATGCCAAGAAAGAACCCAAACCGCCGACGTTTGCCGGTGAATGGACTCTGGGAAAGCCAAACATGACCCTTTCCCAAAGCCGCCCTTACAAGCTCGATGGTGAAGGATCTGACGACTATCGAAACTTCGTCCTCCCCTTGCACAACAAGGAAACCCTCTGGGTTACGGGAATGGACGTCAGGCCCGGTAACAAGAAAGTTGTCCATCACGTGATCGCGTTTATTGACACGAAGGGCCAGGGTGCGAAAATGGCGGAGCGAACGACGGACGGAAAAGAAGGCTATTCTAGCTTCGGCGGAGTCGGGTTTGGCCCCCAGGGCTCGCTGGGCGGATGGGCTCCCGGCCTTCGCGCTCGCCACACCCCCGCGGGGACCGCGTTTGAGGTTCCCCCGAACTCGTCCATCATCATGCAGGTCCACTATCACAAAAACGGCAAGCTTGAGGAGGATATAACGCGGCTCGGACTGTACACGACCAAGGAAACGCCGGAAAAATCCATTCGGCTTGCGTGGATCGCCAACCCCTTCTTCAGGCTTCCGCCGGGGGCAAAGGCGCATCCCGTGAAAATCGAGTACAAGGTTTCTCGGGATGTGACGATTCACGGAGCGATGCCGCATATGCACTTGCTCGGGCGAACGATGAAGGCAACCGTCGTGTATCCGGATGGATCTACCAAACCCCTCGTATACATCGACGACTGGGACTTCAACTGGCAGATGGCGTACGTCTTGAAACAGCCGATGAAGTTGCCATTTGGCTCGAAGATTGTCGTCGAAGGAACGTACGACAACTCGGATTCCAATCCAAACAACCCCAATAACCCGCCAAAGACAGTGACCTGGGGAGAGGAAACGACGGACGAAATGTTCTTGCTGGTCGTGCCGTATACCGTTGATTCAGAAAGTTTGCGCAAGTAGACGGGAACTTCTTGTGGGGACGCCCGGAACTCCCGTAGTAGGACCTGCCTGCCACCCCAGAAAAACCCCACCCCCTAACCTGTCCGACCAACCCGTCGCACCTTTACTTGCGCACGAAGGCCGTAGAGCGATTCGTTGCGGGCAACTAATCTCGTTTCCTTCTTCCATTGCCAACATTTGTGATGCGGCTGGCCGCGCAAGTAGTAGGCGCTAGAAATGAAATCAGCTTCCGGGCAATCCATCCCATCCACAAAGCCACTCCTAGTAATTGTACTAACTTCCGCGTTCTTCTTCCTCTCCTGGACCGTGTCGTGCCGTATCTGCGCCAAAGCTTGCTACAATACGGACAGACTCTTCGAGGTCAGCGAACTTTATGAAACTCAGTCACATGTGGATTCTTTCCGCTCTCGCCGTTACGGGCGTGGGCGCCTGGTCGTTCTATTCGTCTAAACCCGATCTTCCTGGCCGCGAGGTAAGGATCAAGGGTGGGCGTACGGCGATCAATTTCCTGCCTAACACCCTAGCTGACAGCCGCCTTTCGGTTCACTTTAGCAAGCCGGTGGAAGGCGATGACTGTGATTCCTGTTCGTTGCCGGGCTTTCAGATCAAGGATTCCAACCTGAACTTCAGGCTTGTTGATGGAAAGCTTGCCGACTTTGATGGTGGGGAAATGTCTCACAACGGCGCATTTACACTCACGAGCGGAAAGAAGGCGATCAGCGGGGATCGGCTTAAGATCACGTCAAAGCCGGGCTCCGATGCGGGCTTAAACCTCACGCTGGACTCGAAGGACAAGTCACTTGTGGCGTTTGAGTTGAGTAAGCCCCGACGGCTTCACAAATCCAGTGAGGATCAGCTGATTCTTCAGGATATGGAGGTCTTGATCAGCAAGGATTTGGCAGAAGAAATGGGAAGTCCTGAGTTGGCGGGTTCTTCGGTCGGGTCGGTTACGCTCTTCGCCCAAACAGAAGCGGCGGACGGTGAGGGGCGATACGAGGTTGCGGAAGAGGCACCCTCAGCTGGACTCGACGTTGCTTTGTCGGCCATGAGTTCCTTGGCGGTGGCGAGCAATCCAACGGCGAAGGTCGGGACGTATCCAAACGGTAGAACTGGGCTGACGATGTCCACAACTTCGTGCAACGTCGGTACGGTCAACATTCCTTGGAATGCGCCGATGCAAACGACTCATCCGGTAATCGCCCTGAACCTGTATCGGGTTAGAGATGGCAAGTTTGAACACGTGGGTTGGTCCTGGCTGAAGCACGGCTTCCTGTCCACGAACTCAAACGGCTGCGGGACCTGTCAAAACCCAGGTACGGGTTCCTTGCTGGGGCTGAACTGCTCTGATACTTACGGCACGGGCAACAACTCTGACCGCACATATTTGGGAGGACGCGACGAAGTCAACCCGTTTACGGGAGCTTGGACTTGCCAAGGATCATGGTTCTCGAACTACGTGAACGATTGTGTTCGCCGAAATCCAGGATCGGTAACGCTGGACGCCGTCGATCACCGCATAGACTGCCTTGATTCTGACCTCGGCAATGCGAACTCGGAGTACATCTACGAGGCCTACTATATTACGGGTGGAAACGACATCAACACCTACAATAACCTCGGCTCGCGAAAAGCAACCATGAGTTGGACGGGCACTGCGTGGAGCATCGCGACCACCGCAGAAGCTATGGTCGTGGGGCCGGCAATCAATCGCTGGGGCGAGTTGAGGTCAACCGCAACGCCAAGGACTGAAGGCGATGTCATCGTCGCCGTCCAGACTTCTAATCTTGGTGGAGGCATGTACCGCTACGAGTATGCGGTTTACAATCATAACCTCGACCGACAAGTACGCCAGTTCTCAGTACCTCTGCCAGTGGGAGCGAGCTTGCAGAATATCGGCTTCCGCGATATTGATCGTGACGCTGCCAACGGTTGGACGGCTGTGCAGCAACCCAACGCGATCGTTTGGTCAACTCCAGCATTCGGCCAAGCTGGTGCGAACCCTCTCAAGTATTCCTCGGTCTTCAACTTCCGGTTCGACGCGAACGTTCAGCCCGCAACTACGAACACGGCTCTCACTCTCCACAAGCCGGGCACAGGTACGACCTTGAACGCGGCAACGAAGGGACCCCTCACCCTTGATCCTCCTACAAGTTACACGGTGTACAACGGCATTGGACGCGGAGGAAATCTGGCAAGCTTAGCTGCCTCCGATGAAAACCGCCTCGTGGTTGGCCCAACAGTAACGGTGCCAAGACAAACGACAGGAATCATCGCTTCTGTAACCGCGCCGGCGGGGGCGATCAGCATGATCACCCTTGGGGTTGAGTCAAGAACGAGCATCGGAACGCCGAACGGCGCCATCCAGTCGATCGAAATGTGGAACTGGACGAACTCGTCCTATGAAGCGATTGCTTCGGGAGTAGTTCCTTCGACTGATCAGAAAATCATTATCGCAATCGCGACCAATGCTTCACGATTCGTCAACTCTTCAACGCGACAGGTTCTGGTTCGGGCGGCCCATCGGCCAGCCTTAGCTTCGATCGGTAGCCGTTGGACTGCTTCTTTCGACCAAGTCGGGATTCACTTCAACTAAACTAACTCGTGGCCGGTCTCCTAGGAGACCGGCCAGGGACGAGCCATGACATTCGCACTCTTTGCATCGTTGGCTTTGCTGCTTCAATCCGAGGCACCGAAGGTCGTTTACGACAACACCAAGACGACGCTGGACAACAACTTTCCGTTACTCCCCGAGTGGATGAACGAGAGCGCAGAGGCGGGCGATGAAGTGCAGCTAGCGGGAACCGAACGCAAGGTTGTTCAGTTGCGCCTGATCTTTAATCATCGAGGCAAGAAGCCCGGCACCATGGACGCGGTCATTCGGTTTCGAGAGTACGACGAGAAGTTCCAGGGGCCGGGCAAGATTTTCTATGAGAGTAAGGTCACCCAGGTCAACACACTAATCGGACTCCACGACCTCGTGTTCGAAATTCCCAATGTCGTCGTGCCAGATCACTTTGTCTGGACGATTCAGGTCTCAAATCGCAAGGGATCGGAAGGCGAGTTAGGCCCAGCCTACTTTAACCCCCCGACCGTAGGAACGAGCGGCGACCACCTTTGGCAAAGAGGCGGCGATGAGTGGACACCGTACAGCTGGGGAGCGGATCCCTATGCAAACTTCGCCTGCGTTATCAAAGCAGTTGGAAAATAGTTTCGCGCAAACTAGACGTTTTGAAGGCGTTTACGCAAGTCATCGGTCCGCTGTGGGCCGAGTTGACGAGGACGTCGTCTCGATATAGCCCACGCCAAAAGTCCTGTCCTTGCCATACGCCTCAGGCACATAGTACTTACCCCTCTCGTCCTTACTCTTCATCCGCTCGACTTCGAGTGGGTAGTAGTTCGAGGCGGGGTCGTGGCGACGCCCAGTTACCTGCCAGTTGACTTTCGTTCCGGGGACAGATGTCCGAATCTTAAACTTCCCGTTGTGAAGTTCCTTGGCCACCTTAACCAAAACGAAGTCAGTGCTTTCATCGCCAATCACCGTCAACTGATACTGAATGTCTTCGTTCAGGGCATCAAACCAAGATGGTAGGGTGATGATTGCGAAGCCGCTGGAGTCGGTCCTGACCGCCCCCCTATAAACATTCATACGCTCATCGCTCTCGATGGAAGAGTGAGTGAGCACTTTGTTCGCAGGATCCATCGGATGGTCAATCATGAACGCCTTGACGGACGCGCTTGATGAACTTGAATGGAGAAGGCCGCTGAAGAAGCCTGCGTAACCCGTCCCACCAGACGCGTACCCATAAACGCCGTAGTTCTGGCCGGGACCGTAGGCATATCCGTACACCCCATAGTTTGTGCTCTGGCCAATCGCGTGCCCTTCTACTCCAAAACTTATCGCGTTAGAACTCTCTGCAACAAAGGTAGCCCCAGACCCCGTGCCCAAGCCGCTCGCACTCCCAAAGATGCCCCGCTTCTGGGCGTTAAACCCTGCAGGCCGATATCCGTTCACTGTCATCAGGGTCGCGAAGGTTCCTATGTCAATGGTCTCGGCCACTGCAAGTCGGGCGACTCCATTCGTTGGATAACTGTCAGAGTAACCTATGCCAATCGTTTTACCGGCCAAGAGGAGATTCGAATTGTATTGGGCAGAACCGGTCATTGCAAGGTGGCCGTTACTGTCTAAGCCGAGCTTAAAGCCTGATGGGAACTCAATCCGAGCATTTGCTAGATAGCCCCCAAGGGTCAAGGGTTCGATGAACTCATTGGCACCAGTGAATCTGTTGTCTGCGTTCCGGCGCGCGATGGTGTCCGGGAGCAAGGTATCCATGACGGAGCCGGAAGCGAGGCTGCTAGCGTTCAGCTCAGTTAGGCCCGACCCATTGCCGGAGATGACCCCACTTGCACCCAAGTTGCCCTGACTGTAGACTCCATAGCCATTTGGGCTGTACGCTCGACCGTACACACCGTAACCAATCCCCGAAGTCGCAGTGGCAACACCAAACACCCCACGACCCGTCGGACTTGCAGTTTGGAAGTAACCCCCAAAGGTGGTCCCAGTTGCCGCGGTGTTTAGCCCGTATACCGCACGCCCTTGATCGCTGGCGTTCTGGAAGAACCCGCCGTACGTAAGGCCAGTGGGGCTGGATGCGTAACCGTAGAATCCACGAGCTTGGTTGCTTGCAGCGGTGAAGAATCCGCCGTAAGAAAAACCCGTGGGCGATGTCGCTTCGCCAAACACCGTGCCCTTCGATTTAAGCAGACCGACGGTGGCGGTGCCCGAGATGTTCAGGTGACCTGTTTGAGCCGTTCCCGGACTCGTGGCTTGAAGATTAACTGAGGCGCCTTGAGGGGCGAGGGCGAGATTGGCCGCGCCAAGAGTGGCAGCGAGTCCGAGAAGGATGAGCTTATTCATATGATGTCCTTGGCCAAAGAGAAGCCGCTAATACTTCTATCTTAGCGGCATTTTCTGGCCCAGAACCTGAATTTCGTTATTTGTGTGTCATTTTCGGTTCTGGCTTGCCTGTAGGAGCCTTACGGTAGCGGCTTCCCTCAAAGGCGGCGCGGTTTGCCCCAGGATCCTTCGGGTTGCCATAGACCTTTCGATACTTGTAAGTGCCCGTGAAGAACTGTATCAGTTGCGGCTTTCTCAAACTCCATCTCAGGCTCTTGCTTTTGGCCCATTATGTTTAGTGCTTGACTTCGAGGGCAGTGCTCGAAACTACATCGGATGCTAGCTCGCCAAGAAATCGGGAGGCGGGTCGGCTTGGACTTCGATCCTTGCGGCTGACACCGGGTGGTCGAAGCACAGCTTATACGCGTGGAGTTGGAGCGGGGCGGTTTGGAACTCTTTTGGAGCATAGAGGGTGTCCCCGATCACGGGAAGTCCCATTGAACGCAGGTGGACCCTGATCTGATGCGTGCGGCCGGTTTCTAGGCGGCATTCGAGGAGCGTTCCGGCATCGACCTTTCGCACCACCCGAACATGGGTGATGGCAGGCTTTCCTTTGGGGTCGACCGTCATCTTCAGCCGGTTGCGCGAGTCCCGCGCGATGGGGGCGGAGATGGTGAAATCCGACCCCGGAGTTCCGTGAGGCGAGACATCGCCGCCCACGATCGCGAGGTATGTCCGCTCCGCGCTTTTGCCTTCGATCTGTTTGGCGAGGTTCGCGTGGGCTTGATCGGTCTTGGCGACGACGAGGAGGCCGGTGGTTTCCTTATCCAGCCGATGAACGATGCCGGGCCGATAACTGGCCGAACCTTCGCTCAACGTTCCTCCCCGTCCGAGCAAAGCATTCACGAGAGATGGCTCTTTCAGCGAAGCGGCCGGATGGGTGGCGAGGCCACGGGGCTTGTTGACGACAAGCAAGTGCTCGTCCTCATAAACGATTTCGAGCGGGATATTAGCGGGGCTGAGGTCGTGAGGTTCCGAAACGCCAATCGTGTCCACCTGGACTATCATTCCCGGCAGAACGGTGAAGGACGAGCGCTCTTGGACGCCGTTGACCGTGACATGATGCTCCTCGATCCACTTCGCGAGGCGCGAGCGGCTCTCCTCGGGCATCATGCGAACCAGGTAGCGATCGAGACGGTCTTTTGAGTCGGCGGTGAATGTGGGCATGGGGATAGTGGGACTGGTTGGACGGGTTGGACAGGTGGGACTGGTGGAACTCGGGGCTTAGATCATTGTATACGTATGTTCTGCCGCGCGCCCCTCAGAGACGCTTCAACATCACTGGCCTCGTGTCGGTGCCGGTCGGATCGTTGAACTCGAGGCCCTCATCCGTGACCAGTAGGTACGGATTGTTTGGTGCTTCATGAGATTTATTTAGTGCACTCTTGATTGTCAGGATCACCTTGCCGTCTTTCAACTCCCATTCACCCCCGAACGAGATGCTTAAGTTGAGGAGCTCAAACGTGCCTTCTCGCTTCAGATCCACCTCGACGCGGGCTAAAGTTCCGGCGATATGAGCTGGGCCTTCTATGGGCCGTTTGCCCGCATATTTTCCCGCAAGGCTGCGATCCGCGCAACCTGTTAGGATTACCAGGCAAAGCAAGGTCAAGCGCCACATCTGGTCAAATCATGGCACAGACTGGACTTTCTTTAAGAAATTTGGCTTGGTTTGAACCAACGCCCTTGACAATCACGTCCCTTGGGATGTAACTTAGACAAGTTGCGGAAGATGTTGTCTTCCGGAGAGGGGTTATGACAATTAAGAAAAACTGGATCGCAACGCTAAGCGTCCTTGCTGGACTAAGTGTGCTGGGAGCGACGGCATCGGCCGTTGCCATTCCTGGCGATGACGCTACGATTGTAATCGATCGAGCTTTGAATAGCCCGACGCTGACTGTTCGCTATGCGGGCGCTCAGGCTTCGATGGTGGAACTAAAAATCAATGGCACCAGTTTTGGTACGCGCGCTGTAGATGCCGCATCCAAAAAAGGGGAAACCACGTTCACGATTGACCTCAGCCAACTGGCTGATGGCGCGAACGAGGTTGAAGTTCGACTTTTTGATAAGACAGGCCGCGTG
Organism: Fimbriimonadaceae bacterium; assembly: GCA_046597875.1. Classification (GTDB taxonomy): domain Bacteria; phylum Armatimonadota; class Fimbriimonadia; order Fimbriimonadales; family Fimbriimonadaceae; genus JANJUB01. The sequence continues at coordinate 21,404 of JBKJJL010000226.1, forward strand.
ATTGGTACTCAAAAGAGCACGATTACCGCAGACGAAGGTGGTGCCACAGGCCCCGTTTTCATGGTTAGCCCGAAAGTCGGCGCTACGATCTTGGGCGCAGTCGACATCAAGGTTGGCTTCGGCAAGGAACTTCGCAACACGTATGTGAGCTTCTTCGTGAACGGCCAGTTCAAGTCGATGACAAACACCGCTCCGTACTCGTTCACGTGGGATACGACTCGCGAAGAGAACGGATGGCACGAAGTTGAAGCCTGGGTTGTTGACGACTCGAGCGCTACTTACAAGACCCGTAAGGTCCGCGTTTTTGTGCACAATCCTGGTGGCGATACGAGGCGACATTTCACGGCTCCAAAGGTTGAACCGACGCCCACAGTAAATCCGACGAAGGTACCGGCGACAGTGACTCCGGCGAAGGTTCCGGCAGTAGTGACTCCGGCGAAGGCACCCGCAGCAGTGATTCCGGCGAAGGCAGCGCCAACAGTGAATGCTACGAAGTTACCTACAGCAGTGAATCCGACGAAGGCAGCGACCGTTGAGCCTAAGACAGCGAAGCCAAACGTAACGCCGGCAACGGCGGTAGCATCAAGTGTGGCCGTCGCTCCGACCCTTGCGGGAACCTCGGCGAGCAATGAGGTTGCGGCTCCGATTGGCAAATCCACTTCGCTCAAGCCGATAGAAGCGAAAGCTTCGATTTCGATGGGATCGCGAACGATCACGCCGAGCATTTCGAAGCCAGCAGTGAAGCCCGTTGTCGTGGCCAAGGCTGCCCCTGCAACCGTGGAGATCAAAGTCACTTCTAACCCGAAGCCAAGCGCCGCTCCGATCATGATCGAGCGCGGAACTCGCCTTCCTGTTACGGGAACCTTCTCGATCTCCTTGAACTCATCGCCCGTCTACTTTGACGTCCAGCCGAGGGTTCAAGATGGCGTTGCCCTTACGCCGTTCCGCGCGCTCTTTGAGCAAGCGGGAGGAAAGGTCGATTGGGAGAATCTGAGCAAGGCGATCACCGCGACTGGAATGGGCCAGGAAGTGTTCATCAAGATCGGCGATAAGATGGCCCGCGTGAACAAGATTAACGTGAGCCTGGAAATGGCCCCGTTTATCGAGCGTGGCCGCACGATCGTTCCCCTGTCGTTCATCCGCGAAGGTTTGAACGTTGATGTGCAGTACGATGCCGCTACTGGTCACGTGCTGATCACGTCCAAGAAGGGCTGATCGCCCTCTTGTCCTCTCCAAGCCTGCAAGTCAATTGATTTGCAGGCTTTTTTAATAGATTTCAGAGCCAATCTACCGATTATTACGGGAGTAGGTTTTGCGGCTTTATGATTTGCGTTGTTAATGGGGTGAGGGGACTGCTGTTCGGCGGGGCGTTGTTAGCCGTCGCAAGTGCTGCTTTGACTGCAGGCCACGTTCCTTTTGCCTCCGTTTCGGCTGTCGTCGCGAGCCTAGTTTGTCTTTTTGTTGCACTTAAGGGCTTGCGAAGAGTCGCAGACAGCGAGTCATTGGCACTGGCTGCGCAGTTACAGGACTCGCGTGGCCAGCTCAAGCAAGTCGTTGAAAACTTGCCCGTCGGCCTTTTCATGCTGCGCGACGCTCAGTTCTCGTTCTCTAACTGGGCGTGGGACGAGCAGATGGATCGTAGCCCGGGGCAGGGACTCACAGAATCATTTCAACGGGCGCTCGCCGCTGAAGAGCGGACCGATGTGCTGGCGAAGCTGGCGGCATTTGAACAACGGGAAGAGCCCTTCCACATGCGATTCCAGCTGCGAGATAAGTTTGGTGTTTCTCGCCATATTGAATCCAACGGCGTCCCAGTTTACGGAGCGGATGGAAACTTTCTGCACTTACTCGGGTTTAACGTTGACGTCAGTTCGGCGGAGAAGGCAGCTCACGATCTTGACGCACAGAACCAAGCCCTGGAAAAAGCATACGTCACGTTGGAAGATAATCTCGAAGCGATGGTTGCCTCCCTGGTGAAGGCGATAGAAGCAAAGGATCCTTATACCGCAGGCCATTCTGAGCGTGTGATGGAGTACAGCGTTCGCCTGGGCGAGGCGTATGGGCTGTCGAAAGAAGACATGAATGTGCTTCGAATGGGGACGCTCATTCACGATATTGGCAAGATTGGAGTGCCGGACAGCGTCTTGACCAAGCCCGACAAGCTAACCGACGAGGAGTTCGACATCATCAAACGCCATCCTGTGACCGGTTTCAATTTGATTCGTGATATTCCGTACTTTAAGGCGTGTGCCCCAATCGTGCGATGGCACCACGAAAGGCTCAACGGCACGGGCTATCCCGATGGTCTCCGTGGCGACGAAATTCCTCTGCTGGTCCAGATTTCGACGATTGCTGACATGTTCGACGCGATGACCTCAAACCGCGCATACAGACGCTCGCTGGGGGTTGAAGTTGCTATTGCTGAACTTCGCAAAGACGCTGATCGCAACGTCGTTAACGGTGAGCTGGTTGAGCTGTGGGCGAGTTTGTTGAAGGCGGACGGCTTGCTGCACGACGATCTATACGAGGAAGAGCTGCCCCGCGCCGCGTAGGTCGTTAATGGGTCCGTGGTGAGGTCCATCGTCTTCGGGCAGGCTGCCCGTGGCTGGCAAGCCCAAGCCTGCCATTGAGAGACGTATAATCATCACCGATGCCGAACCCGCACCGCACTCCGCTTGCTCAGTCTGATCCCGCTGTTTTCGACATCATCCAGCGCGAAGAGCAGCGCCAAGAGCACAACCTGGAGCTCATTGCCAGCGAGAACATCGCCAGCCTCGCCGTACGCGAGACGATGATGAGCGTTCTGACCGATAAATACGCCGAGGGGTATCCGGGTAAGCGGTATTACGGTGGATGCGACGTGGTCGACGAGGTGGAAACCCTGGCAATTGAGCGCGTCAAGGAGCTTTTCGGGTGCAACTTCGCGAACGTCCAGCCTCATAGTGGGGCTCAAGCGAATATGGCGGTGTATTTCGCGTTCATGAAGCCAGGCGACACGCTCATGGCGATGAATCTCGCCCACGGTGGGCATCTGACGCACGGGTCGCACGTAAACTTCAGCGGGCAGTTTTACAACATTGTGCCCTACGGAGTTGATGCGGAAACGGAGACCATCGACTACAACGAGTTCCGCGACTTGGCCCGAGAGCATAAGCCGAAAATGATCGTTAGCGGGGCGACCGCCTATTCACGCGAGTTCGATTTTAAGCTTATTCGGGAGATCGCAGACGAGGTCGGCGCGATGCACATGTGCGATATGTCGCACTATAGCGGCCTCATCGCGGGCGGACAGTACCCTTCGCCGATTCCGTATTGCGACGTTGTCACGTCTACGACGCATAAATCGATCCGGGGGCCCCGGGGCGGGATGATTCTCTGGAACAACGAGGAACTTACGAAGCCGATCAACATGATGGTCTTCCCGGGGATTCAAGGGGGCCCGCTGATGCACGTGATTGCCGGCAAAGCGGTTTGCTTCGGGGAGGCGTTGCGGCCGTCGTTCAAGACATATCAGGCTCAAATCAAGAAGAACGCAGCCGCGCTGGCTTCCGCATTGACAAGCGAAGGATTTCGGATTGTCAGCGGAGGCACGGATTCGCACTTGATGCTGGTCGATCTGCGTCCATTTGGCGTGACCGGAAAAGTTGCCCAACAGGCATTAGACGACGTCCATATCACGACGAACAAGAATGCAATCCCCTTCGATCCTGAGAAACCCTTTGTCGCGTCCGGGATCCGATTGGGAACCCCGGCGGTGACAACAAGAGGGATGAAAGAGGCAGAAATGGCCCAGATCGCCTCCCTCATCGCCCGCGCGCTGAGGGGCTTAGAGGATGAGGGGGCGAGGGCGGAAGTGGCTCAGGATGTTGTGGCGCTAACGAAGCGGTTTCCCATACACGTGAACTCGGCAGAATAGCCTCGTGGCACGGACGTCCTG
>JBKJJL010000049.1:0-9172 GCA_046597875.1 Fimbriimonadaceae bacterium
GGGCTACTGTATTTGCACCGACCTGCATTGGCAAGTGCGCGAGGCGATGGGGATTCGGGAAAATGCCGACAGCTATCTGATCCTGCTTGTTCGCCTCATCTCGGGATGGGATCCGCCCGTTGCCTTGGTGAACAACATCGCTGCGGCGGTCTATCTCACGAGTCTGACCGCCAGCATAATCCTTAATGTGAGCGATTGGCGACAAAAGAAGGTCGATCGCGGAGTATAAACCCAACGGTGATTCCGTTCGTCAAAGTTGAATCCATCGGCAACGACTTCGTGTTGCTCGATCTGTCCGTCGCCGGCGAAGTCGATCTTCCCGCTCTCGCGATACGACTTTCCGCGCGCCGCTTTTCGGTGGGCTCCGATGGGCTCCTTTCGGTGAAATTGATAGGGCCGGATCGGATCGAAATGCGGATGTTCAATCCCGATGGAACCGAAGATTTCTGCGGTAATGGACTTCGTTGCGTTGCCCAATATGCGTATGAGCAGGGTTGGGTTCCCGAGCGATTCGTGATCCTTCACGGAGGCCGTGATGTTCCGGCATGCGTTTCGAAAACTGCGGGCGTGGAGACCCGAATCGGAGTTGCGACGTTCAACCCGAGCGACGTTCCCCATACCCATCCGACCGAATTGTTCCAGTCGGAGTTCGAAGTCGCGGGTGAAGTCATCCGACTATCCGCACTCTCGACCGGCTCGACCCACGCGATCATTCCGGTCTCCGAGCTACCGACGGAAGAACGGTTTCAGCGCATTTCTGCCGCGCTGGAGCACCATTTAGTTTTCCCGGAACGAACCAGCGTGATCTGGGTCAGAGAAAACTCGCCCACCGACCTGCGTATCCGAATCTGGGAACGAGGTATCGGCGAAACGCTCGGTTGCGGCACCGGCTCCTCCGCCGCGGCCGCCTACGTGGCCCGAGCACGGGGCGAGGGGGGAACGTTCCAAGTACACAATCCAGGTGGCACGGTAAGCGTGACCCTAGAAGCCCGGGATCGCCCGATTTCCATCGCCGGAACCGCCCGGATCGTATTTACGGGAGAGGCAAGTTGAGGATCAGATAGTGGCCCGAGCGATCCTACGCGCTATGGTTCAAGAGGGCTATTCTAAGGGACGACCGCTGAAGTGCGCAAGAGGTGGCCCATCGGCCTCGCCGCGCGCTCCGCTTGATCCCGAAGGGATCGCAGCCGAATAGCCGCGTGGTCGCAAGACCCGGGGTTCGATTCGTCAACCTCCTCCCGCACCGCGGAGCGGTGCCAGACCTTCGCGCGTGTTGTGGCATCCCTTCAGGATGCGGATTTCGGTTGGCGTCGGTCCCCGGGTCTACGACGCGGGGCTAGTGGGCTGCGATCCCTTCGGGATCAGGATGGTTGCACGCCGCATGAAATGTCAGGCCATCGGCAATGACCGACGCGGTCGACAGTGGGACTCCCTAAACAGAAGGTTGGTGACGTTGCGACTTCGTCTCTCCCTCCAGCCCCAGTCCGCGCCAGCCCTCATAGCAGACACCTACTCAAATCACTGTGGCGGCGACGGCCCCTCGACGTAGAGTGACGCTCCTCAGCTTCCATTGATCCGCAAACGCGCCGCTTCTTCGGCGGGGATCTTGTAAGGCTCCTTCATGGCCGGCCACGACCGCGGCTTGGGAAAGCTATGCTCATTCCCAGGGTTGGCATGGTCGCCGTCGAGTTCGACGCAGTAGTAAGCCACGCTTTCAAACATAGTGCCAGTGCGGTAAGCCGCGAAGCGTTTTTGCGCGCCGAAACTCGCTTTTTGTGCCGGGCCTAACTCTCTGGTTGGTTGCAATCCGTCGCCGAGCAGCCACGCTTCCAACGTTCCCAGCTTCGCACGTTGCTCGGCGCTCGGCCTTGGCGCCTTTGCTGCCTTTAGCTCGATGGACCACTCCACCCTAGCGACTCCGTTGGCCTTCGTGTACTTCGTTAGGTAACGGATTTCGGGATCGGCCGAATCGTCCAGCGTGTAGCGGACATCGGCTCGCCCCTCTGGGTAGAGGTCGGTTCTCATGTACATGGTCATGTGAGGCATCCGGCGGACAGCCGCGGGCTCCTTAGGGGTTCCGAAAGCGGCTCTCAGCTTGCCGAGTTCGACAGCGGGGTCCGCTTGCATCGCGCAATTAATCAACATGAATAGAGCCGCAATCATGGATTCATCTTACAGCATCTCCCGATGCAAAGGAGCCATGAGGCGGCGGAAATGTTGGTTCATCGGGTTCGCGGCCGCGTGCCTCCCCTCGTGATCCCGGAGGGATCGCAGCCTAATAGCCGCGTGGTCGAAAAGACCCGGGGTTTAATTCGTCACCCCCTCCCGCACCGCCGAGCGGTGCCAGAATTCCTCGCGCGTATTCTGGCATCCCTTCAGGATGCGGATTCCGTTGGCCGCGGTCCACCGGGTCTTCGACGCCGGGGCTATTGGGCTGCGATCCCGGGATCAGGATGGTTGCACGCCCCAACACGAATAGAGCGGCAATCATGGATTCATCTTGCAGCATCTCCTGTTACAATGGAGATATGAGACTGCGGAACTGGTGGTTCATCGAGGTGCAGATGTCTCTTCTTGCAGGCACTTCGATTCTATGCGGAATGCTGCTCATCGGCTGTCCCGCACCGAAGCCCGTTGCGCAGGCGCGTGTCCAGGTCTACACAAGCAAGAGCGGAATGCGATTCATCCGCGTGCCCGCGCAAACGTTTCGCATGGGTGGGATTCTCGACATGTGGCCCGTGCGGAGTGTCCATGTAGAAAGTTTCTGGATTGCTGAGACTGTGATCACCAATGCACAAGCCGACATGGCAATCCCCAAAAAGAGGCAGAAGGAGGCATTAGGCGACGACCAACCGATGTGTGGGCGAGGTTACAAAGAGATCCTGCTACTCATAAGCTCGCTTTCGCGGCTGGACGGTCTCAAGTACGAGCTTCCGACGGAGGCTCAATGGGAATGCGCGGCGAGGGGAGGACTCGATCAAGCGGAGTATCCCTGGGGTAACGAATCTCCGTATGGCCGATCTCAAATACAGTCACTCGAAACCTGTGTGGTGAAGAAATTTCCCCCGAACCGATATGGTCTTTATGGGTGCTCTGGCAATGTCTCGGAGTTGGTTCGGGAGCCCTACAAGGAAGTCATTCCTGATCCCAACGCAAACGTGATCGTCAACGACCCCAATCCAACTCGTTTGGCGAAAGGTGGAGATTACAGCCTTATCTACATTCCGGTCGCCATGCGCTCTCCGATCCTGCCCGAAGCAGAGTACTGCGGCGACGTGGGTGTACGCCTGATGCTGGCGGACAGTCCTGGCCTAGTCGCAAAGGCCAAGTGGGAAGAAGTACGTACGGAATCAGCCAAAGGGCGGTAATCCCATGTACAACTTCCTGGTGCCTTTCTGCTCAATGTGTTGTATGATAGAGTTAGAACAGGTCTCGGATGAGTTCGGAGTTCAGACCCCATGAGCGTTAGCAAAGGAAGCCGTCCAACAGGTCGCTTGTTGAGGGAAACAACTTGCCTGGAGCACCAACCCAGTGGGAATAAAGTAGTGATGCCTTTTCTGATCTTCCTCTGCATCGGACTCATGGGCTGCCAAAGGCGAACGGATGCATTGCAACTTGAAAAACACTCCCAAGTGCAACCGTCGAAAGATCGGACGCACCTGTTCGTTTTCGACTCTAAGCGATTGCGAATAGTAGGCTCAAGACATCAGGTCAAAAACGTCGTTACATACTCCCCACCTCTGGACGTTGAGTTGCCGCTGTCTTTCGCAGGTGGGGAGACTCGTAAATTCCTCGCAACGACGGATCAGGTGTTCGACGTAAGCGCGAATCCGCCGACGGAGGCCATCAAAGCGAAGGTTGATCTATGGGCGGATTCCCCTATTGCGGTTTTTGGTGAAGACCAATCTTTGGCTTACATATCAAGCACAGGGACCTTATTTGCTAAAGGAGCGAAAGTCAATGTTCAAAGCGCGAAAGGCGTCTACGCTAGCTCAGACAGCGACTGTATCTACATAACAACCGAGGATACTTTGGCAGCATATGATACTGGCACGGGTATGGAGATCAAGAAGTTGCTGGTTACTAGCCCGAAGAATGTAGCTGTCGTAAATGGCGGAAAGGACATTCTGTTTGCACATGAGACAAATAAACTGTCTCTTTATGACCGCAACCTGTCGATCTCCAGGTACGAGGTGAACTTTAACAAGGACCAATCTGTCTGGGCTATTGATCTTTACGATGAGCACCTTGTGGTAGTCACTTGGGAAGGGGCCGCTCTATCTGCGAAATGGGTTGCTCGATTCTATGACTTGAAGACAAATAGGGAGCTGAAAACCTTAGCTTTCACTCATCCCATTGCGTGTTTCGTGATGCAGGGTAATGAAGTTGCCATCGTCAGCGAAGGGGATATAAGATGGGAGCCCTGGTGAGGTGAAGCCGCAAAGGTTGTTCACTGGGCTCGCTGTCGCTGCCGGCTTGTTGGGGTGCGAGCCAACGCCAAGCGCAGCCGAGGCTACCGCGCCCACATGGGTAGCTGTTCGGCAAGCAAGGGCCAAGGATACGTCGGGCCAAGTTACGCCGCGCGCTCCGCTTGATCCCGAAGGGATCGCAGCCCAATAGCCGCGTGGTCGCAAGACCCGGGGTTTGATTCGCCCACCCCTCCCGCACCGCGGAGCGGTGCCAGAATCCTCGCGCGTGTTATGGCATCCTTTCAGGATGCGGCTTCGGTTGGCGGCGGTCCTCTCCGATTCTGCTCGAAGCAGAGTACTGAGGCGACGTGGGTACGCCTGATGCTTGAGGCCATTCGTGGCCTAGTCGCAAAAGGCAAATGGGAGGGAGTCGCTGCGAATCGTTGAAAAGGTCGGTGAGTCGCTGTACAATGGCATCATGAAGCGGGAAAGGTCGTTGTTCATAGTGCTCGGTCTCGCCACCGGATTGGTGGGGTGCGAACCTACGTCAAACACTGCTGAGGCTGCAGCGCCCTCATGGGCAGCCGTTCGGCAAGCTTGGACCAAGGAAACGACCGGCCAACTGACGGCTACGGTCAGATGGGGCACGAGTCCTCGCAAGTTTTACTCCTATCAGATTGCTTGGGCCCAGCAGCCGGATACCTACGACCTACAGGTTGATGCCTCGTCGCTGGGAAAGGCGAGTGTGAGTATCGCAGCTGACGCGATCATGGAGGACGGTATCTCCACCATGTTAGAGACAGACCCGCCCGAAGGGCCTCCAAGTCTTGGTAATGCGCTCGCCCTCATGTCGGACACTCTGAGCCCGTTCGGCATCCTATCCGGCGAGCCCATTACCAAAAGCATACGAGGAGCCGTCATCGAATACACGTGGACGCTCGGAGCCGGGCCGCAGGAGCGCACATATATCTGTGAGTTGGATACCAAGTCTCGCCGCCCAAAGGCGCTCCACATCGAAAGCCCGGATTGGGCATCGACCGTTGAGATCTCGTACGACTACCGTCCGTTTGTGGCGACGGCCACCCCGAAGGCAACACGCACCGCCCCGCCCGCATCCTGGGCTGCGGTGATCAACAGTTCTAAGGCGATTGCTTTGTCGAAAATGGCGGCGGGCCTGTACTTCGTGCAACCGTCCGTTTCTGAGCCTATTGATGCCCTCACCGGTGGGCGTGACTTTTGGAAGATCGGTTTCGACGTGAAACCTGTTGGCAGGTGGACCGACCTAAAAGGCGAAATCGGTGAACTCCAGCTTCCTGCAGGATGGCCAAAGCCGAATTTGATCGAGGAGCGCAGCTATGTGGAGCGAGGAACCGGCAAGCCAATCTACGAAGCGAGAGCAATATACGATGGGCCGAAAGGCAAGTGGCGGGTGACATTCCAGGACTCCGCGATGGTTGAGCAGGCGCTCGAGATGGCGAAGCAGGTCGGCAAGATGGTCTCGATCAAAACGGGGCTATCTGTATGCTTTTATCTTGGAATGTCTGGAACGTCGAACCCTGCCGCTGCGTCTTGGCCTTTCTCCAGGCGAGTCTTCGTGACGGTGGAGTCGCAGAAGAACAGCCCTGATGTGCTCGATCTTGCCCACGACCTTGTGTCGGCGAACGCCAGCCACAAATGAAGCCCTAAAACGACAAGAGTGGGGTTCCTCGGCCTCGGCCTCCTCACCGCGAGCCACCAGAGTCCCTGGCGCGTGTTCTGGCATCCCTTCAGGATGCAAATTCGGTTGGCCGCGGTCCACCGGGTCTTCGACGCCGGGGCTATTGGGCTGCGATCCCTTCGGGATCAGGATGGTTGCACGCCCCAACACGAATAGAGCGGCAATCATGGATTTATCTTACAGCATCCCCGATACAATGGAGCCATGAAGCGACGCAAGTGGTGGTTCATCGCGTTCGGCGTCGTCCTACTCGTCGCGTGCGTGGCGATGTGGAACTGGAGCGAGCGCGTTCCTTACGCATTCATGCTGGGAGCTAAACCGTCAGGCCTCTGGATCAGGACTGGCTTCGGGCCAGATACAGCCATCAAGACCTATCTTCTCGACGAACCTTTCGACTCTGTGGTTAGGCAAGCGCAAAAAGAAATGACCGCGCTCAGGTGGCGCAACCTGAATGAGTTTCAATCTTGGCGGGAAACCAAATCGAAGGATGTTTACTTCTCACCTCGGTCGGACATCGACGGTTGGCTCGCCGAATCCGTTAACATTAGTCCCCCAAAAGAACCAAGTAGGGCGGTCACGATTGAGATATCTGCGCCCGCAACGTGGAACGACCGCTTCCGAATCTGGTTCAAAAAAACGATTCTTAGGGACGATCGATGAAACGCCCCGGCTCCTGTTCCAATGCCGCACCGACCTCGCGCAAGTGATCCCGAGGGGATCGCAGCCGAATAGCCGCGTGGTCGCAAGACCCGGGGTTCGAATCGTCAACCCTCCCGCACCGCGGAGCGGTGCCAGAATCCCCGCGCGTGTTCTGGCATCGCTTCAGGATTCGGATTCCGTTGGCCGCGGTCCCCGGGTCTTCGACACCGGGGCTATTGGGCTGCGATCCCTTCGGGATCACGGGCGACCCGCGCGGCGAGGAGGCCATGAAATGTCGGGCCATCTGGAATGACCGCACGATCGATGGTTGTGCACTCCAAACATTGGTAACCCCTAGCGCGTAGCAGAGGCCCATGCTTCTAGTGCGGGGGCAGATTCCACGAGGACGAGGATCGGGGAGACCCAGTCCACATGCCAAAGCATTCTCTCCGCGATTGATTCGTGTCTCACGACAATCCGCAACGACCTCTGCGACCGCTGCGCGATGCTCCTGCCTGGCCTGCTACGAATACTGCATCCGCAGACGAACTGCGATTTGGACGGAACGATCCGCCACGTGCTCAAGCGCATGGAAGGCTTCGATCGTCCGAACCAGGTGCTCGGTGTTGTCCGGATTCTGTTGAATCAGCTTAAAAACGCGACCTCGGGCCGTGGTGTACTGCGTATCGATGGCCTTGTCGCCATGAATAACTTCGCTTGCGAGTTCGTCGGAATACTCGGAATAGAGCCTGAGCGCAGAAGAAAACATTCGGCTCGAAGCCTCGCCCAGTTGGCTCAAAGCAAGCTTCAACTCGGCGGGAAAATGTCCGACGAGCTTCGTCGCCCGACGGGCGAGTTTCACAGCGTCGTCGGCGACTTTTTCGACCTCCCCGATCACGTTCAGTGTTCCCGCCAGCATCATCAGATCGCTCGCCACAGGAGCATTCATCGCCATCGTCGCGATTGTGCGCTGCAGGGTTTCACTCTCCAGCAGGTCAACTTCGTCATCCATCGCAATGACGCGCTGAGCGAGATCGAGGTCTCCGCTGACGATGGATTCCACCGCCAAGCGAATCATTTCGTTGGCGATGTGGCCCATACGGAGAATGTCAGATTGGATAGATTGGTGGCTTTCGTCGAGGCGTTGTCTTACGGTCAAGGTGGTAGTTAGACGTTCAGGGAGTGCGCTTTGTGCCGGATTAGGGTGGCTGGACTCCGTTTGAGGGGGAATCATCACGCAGAGGGCGCGGCGGGGACTCTCGCTTCGACCTTCGTGACACCCTGCGCAACCTGATCCCGTCTTGTTAACATGCGCCGAGTTTTTCTCGTCCTCCTCGTTCTCCTGTTCCCCATCCTTGCCGCAGCCCAGCCATACGTCATCGACCGCTTTGACGTCAAGCTCTCCCTCTCCAAAACTGCGGTTTTGGACGTCGAAGAACGCATTGCGGTTACCTTCAACGAATCGCGGCGGGGCATTTTTCGGGTTATTCCCGTCGATTACGAAAACGGAAAAGGCGCTAACCGGCGGATGCTCCTCGACCGTATCGAAGTCACGGACGGGCAAGCGAATCTCACGAAGAAGGTCACCTTCGAAGGCGGCAACGTCCACATTCGCATCGGTGATGAGAGCGTCTTCTTTCCGCCCGGCACCAAAAAAACGTACGTCCTGAAGTACCGATGCCGCGGGATGATGAACTGGTTCGAGCAAAACGAGGGCTGGGGGGCGACGGCTCAGCTTTACTGGAACGCGACCGGCGATCAATGGGATACGAGTATCGGATATGTCACCGTCACCGCCGACTTCCCGACCGCGGCTGGCGATGAGGAGCTGCGGGCGAAGGTTTTTGTTGGCGCTTACGGATCGACGACCAACCAGATTGTCGAGAAGGTCGGCCCACCCGCGTGGAGCGATCGCACCCAAGCGCGAACGACCCTGCGCGCGGGGGGGCTGGAGATTCTGCGTGAGCAACCTCTCGAAGCGTATACCGGCTTGACCCTCGTCCTGGATTTGCCTTTCAACGCGGTGGCGAAACCAGGGCCTTTGGAGGCGGCTTGGACGTTCATTTCGGCGAATCTTGGATTCGGGATACCCCTCCTATTTATCCCGCTCTTGATGGTCCTCTGGTTCCGATACGGTCGCGATCCCGCGCCGGGGCCGATGGTCGTTCAGTTCGATCCGCCCGACAATCTCTCGGGCTCAGCGTCGGGCGCGTTGATCGACGAGCGGGTGGATGTCCGCGACCTCAGCGCAGGCATTTTCGGGCTCGCGGTGAAGGGTTATCTCGCCATTGAACCGGACGAAGAGGGCTTCATCTTCAAGCGCCGAACCGCAAAGCTGCACACGCTGAAGGAATCGCCAGGTCCCGAGCTTTCGCCCTTTGAAACGAAGTTGTTTATCCGCCTAAGG
>JBKJJL010000212.1:0-11914 GCA_046597875.1 Fimbriimonadaceae bacterium
TTGAAGGCACCGCCCGGGTGACCGTAAAGTTTGGGCGGCTGACCGGCAAGGCTGATAATCTCTATCGGCTCCGGTTGCACTCTTCGGTGACTGAGGCTGACGCTGCCAAACAGCTAACGGACCGCGGTTTCGTGGTCGTCGTCGGAGAGCCCGCGGTCCCGATCCACCACTCTTACCAATCTGCGGCAAAATTCGCCGCCCTGCGCCACGCCCAAGAGAAAATGGCGGCGAGCGAAAAAGAGGAAGAACCCGACAGCTTCTACGAAGCACTTGAGGAGTACCTCCGCATCAGAACCGACGCGAACGGCAACTTCGACAGCGCCAGATACGAGCGCGCCATCGCGCATCGGGAGCAGATGCCAGTAGCGACCCTCCAAGGCTCCGGGGCACATTCGCCCAACGGCATCTTTACGTTTGTCGGGCCGACGAATCTTCCTGTTCCTTACCAACAGTATTTCGGAATCAATCCCCTTTCGGGAAGAAAGAATGGAGTTGCCGTCGCCCCAAACGGCACCATCTTCGCTGCCTCGGCGGGAGGTGGCGTCTGGCGCTCTACGAACGGCGGGGTTAACTTCACCAATGTTTCGAATAACTGGGTATCCCAGGATACGGGTTGCGTGGCGGTTCAGCCGACTAACTCGAACGTCGTTGTCGTTGGCACCGGCGACAAGAACGGGTTTCCTGGATATGCGAACGGGATCATGCGCTCCATAGACGGGGGCAACACGTGGGTCAAGGCTTCAGGGGCGATTATTAGCTCCTCCGAAGCCGTAACAAAAATTCTCTTCGATCCCCTCAATGCGAGCCTAGTCATCGCATGTACCCGCGACGTTGGCGGAAGCAACGGGGCGGTTTACCGGTCGATCAACGGAGGGGAAGTTTGGAATCGGATTGCGAGCTTGCCATTCGGTCAATGGCGCGATGTTGATGTTTCTCCAGTATTTGGAGGCGTGCGTACGTGGTGGGCAGCCGCCGATGGCCCCGCCGGGCCCCAACTCTTTTGGTCCCAGAACGGTGGTAGCAACTGGACCCAGACCGCGCCCCCCTACACTTCGATGGAAGCGCGTGTAGAAATCGCCGTCTCAAAAGTAACTGCCAACAAAGTCTATTTCGTCTCCGCATCCAATCAGCAGGTTTGGGCCGGATTCACGACCGGCGGATGGAGCCGCATCGATCTCGGAATCCCTACGGGAACCACCGCGTCGCCCAACTGGTCTCAGTCGGGATACGACAACCACATCACCTGTACTCCCAATGGATCGTTCGACCGGATATGGTTGGGTCTCATCTCCCTCGCGGTCTCTAATAATAGCGGTGCGAGTTGGGGCGATCTGGGGCGAACTTACTTCCTCGATGCGCGAACCCACAACGATCAGCACGACATCATTCCGGATCCCAATGTCGCCAATCGCTATTGGGTTTGCAACGATGGCGGCCTCTACCGGCTCACTTACGATGGTGCCAACTTTATCTTGTTCGAGCCGTTCCCCAACGCGACAATTGGCGACCTTCAGCCTCGCCGAATGGTCGTGCACCGCTCCAACCCTAACTACATGGTCCTTGGGACACAGGACAACGCCTCGCCATCATCTCGCGGAAGTTTCGGGACATGGTTTAACCTCCAAGGCGGTGACGGCGGGTGGGGAGGATACGATTGGACGACGACCGGGAGGCACATTAGTGGTGCTCAGGGCGGCCTCTTTTATCAATACAACGACTATACGACCCTCAACGTGGCCAACTTTTTCCCCGCAGTACCGAGTGGAACTTTCCTTACGCCCATGGTCTACGCGGGCAGCACTCCGGCTCCTTATGCTGCGTCCAATCAACTCTATCGCTACAATGGGTCGAACTGGGTCGCAGTTGTCGCGCTTCCGGGGATCGGACAATGTTTGGAGCGCGGTGTCAACTCAAACAAGCTTTGGATCGGCACACAAAATGGATTCGTGGTGCGAGCGAGTTTGCCATCGTCCACGTTTACACTCGGCTCTATACCAGGCTCGGTCAACGACATCAAGGAGTCTCCCCAAACTCCGGAGACCATCTTGTGTGCCGCATCCGGAGGCGGACTGTGGAAATGCGTTAACGCCAACGGCGGATCGCGCGTTTGGACCAACGTTAGCGGATCGGGCGCAACTGCTTTGCCGTCCGTTCCGATCAACTGCATCGAGTTGGATCACGACGAAGAAAACACCTACTACGCAGGAACGGACGTCGGACTGTTTATGACCACCGATGGCGGTCAAAACTGGGCAAATGTGAACCCACTAGGCTTACCCAACGTCACGGTAACCGAACTGCATATCGATTTCGCCACGAAGGTCCTTTACGTGTCCACCTTCGGTCGAGGAGTGTGGAGAGTTCCGCTTCAAATGTTGCGCTTGGATTCTTTGGCTTTCGATCGGATTGCGGTTTATGGCGGAACGATTGTGAACCTCACAGCGCGCCTTAACTTAGCGGCACCTCCATCGGGCGTAAACGTCACGATGCAAAACGTGTCTCCCTGGCTCACCGTGCCTTCTCCGATTCGAATCAACCCCGGACAAACGTCCCGCACAATCCCTGTGCAAACGATCGTCGTCACCACGACCAGAGTTGTGACCTGCCAAGGTCTGTTCAACTTCGGTACGCGGACGGCTTCGATTACCCTGCATCCGCGAGTTCGAATCGCTGGATTCAACTGGCAGCAGACCGCAGTCTATTCTGGGGAGACGGCTTACGGTGACATTACAACGGAGGCCCCCGCCCCTTTGGATGTGTCGGTCTATTGCGCTACGGTGAACAACTTGATCAACCATCCGAAGTACAACCGAGTGGCAGCGGGAACTTCGATCGCTTTCTGTGATGGCGAGGCGGCTGTTGTGGCATCGCCAACCGTGGCGACCACGACGGTTTCGCTTTGGGGGACATCGGCGACGGATTCGACGACCATCATCCCACCTCCCCAGTTCCGAGATCTCATCATCAGTCCGGGCGCGGTGTATGCCGGCGATCCCGCAACGGGAACCTTGCGTCTCAACACGAGAAGCGCCCATTCGTTCGTCTACGTGCTTGGTTCTAGTTCGTCCTATGTATCGACTCCGCCCGGAGCGACTATGGGAAGCAATGCACTCTCGGGCACGTTCCCCATCCAAACAACCGTTTCCTTGATCTCGCGGACGGCGACGATCACGGCCTCATGGAACGGCCAAACCGCAACTCGTAATCTTTCGATCTACGCCACCTTGGTTCTGGATCAGTTCTTCTTCGATCAAAGCTTGATCGGCCCGGGCGACCCCAGCAATCTGTTTGTCAGCGTGACCCAGATCGTGAAGTATCCCGGAACCAACTTGCGGCTGTCCGTAGATAAGCAGGGGCTGATTATTCCCACGACTTTCCCGATGGCCATTGGCGAAGATAGCGTTTCCGTTCCCGTAACCGGAGGCCAGGTGAGTCAGAACACCTTAGTGACGGTTACGGGAACATTTGGCGATAAGGTGAAAACGGCGACGATAACTGTCACACCGTAGGCGGACGTTTTGAGAGTCGACTCCCGACGGACTCGACTCTCACTCAGCGCGGAGGTTGGCGGTTGCTACCCGGTGCATTCGCCTCTGGGTTCGCAATCGCGTAACTTCGATCTTTGCCATACGCTTCGGGAATGAGGTACTTGCCCTTTTGGGAGCCGGTCTTCTCTCGCTCCACTTGCAGCGGCATGTAATCGGACGTCGGGTCGTGACGCACTCCTGTAACAAGCCAGTTCACCTTCACCCTCGGGGCTGACGTCCGGATGCGGAACTGCTGTCCATCGAGCTCTTGAACCACCTTCGCAAGCACGAAGTCATCAGAATCGCGGGTGTCCACAACCGTGAGCTGATATTGGTAGTCCTTGTTTAAGGAGGAGAACCACCCGGGAACTGCAATCCTCGCATAACCCCGTGCGTCCGTAACCACAACTCCGCGGTAGAGATTCATCCGCTCGTCGCTCTCAACACTGGAATGCTCCAGGAATTTGTTCGCTGGATCCTGGGGGTGGTCAATGAGAAAGTTCTTGACCCCGGCTGAGGCTGAGTTCGCATAGAGATCGCCATTGAAGAATCCGGCGTAAGGGTAGAGTCCGCCGGTAGTAGTCCCATAGACCCCAACATTCACACCTGCACCCCCGCTGGCTTTTCCGTAAACCCCAAAGTTCGAAGAGCCAGCACCTTCTAAGGTAGTGGCTGTTCCATAGACCCCGAAGGTCTCATCACTCCCTGCGCTGGTTGCCTCTCCTTTTAGGGCATAGGTTTTGCTACTCTCTGAGTAAGCCTGGGCAAGAACGCCGGTGCGTTCGCCGGGGCCTTTGCTGACGAAATAGCTCGCCCGGGCCCGGCCCGGTATCGGCATTTCTTCGCCGTTCACGACGTGGAACAGCGATTGCCGAGTTGCATCGTCGCCGCGAATATCCACCAAGTGGGTCGGCGCGAACGCGGTGCCCCCAAACCCGGAGTCTCCCATGACCTGGAGCGCGGTACCTGCCTTGGTAATCCTCACCGCCCCTTCGAAATCACCGGCAAGGCCGGTGCCAGCCTGGGCTCGCAGGGCCGCACCCGCGCCGTTCGTCAGGGCATGAAGGGCAGAGTTCGTGTTCGAAGCGTTGGTGATGCGGAACATCCCTGCCTTTCCCGAGCCCGTCATAAAGCCGAATACTCCGATTCCCGTTCCATTAGAGTCGGCCCGCAACGCGATCTGGTTGTTCGCGGCGTTCGTGATCGTAAAGTACGCCGCCCGTCCGAGGCCGACCGTGTTCACGAGAAGCACATCGGACGTGTTGGACGCGTTGGAAATGTACAGGGTGTTTGCCCTGCCCGCCGTACCCGATTTCGTGATCTGGAACGAAGAAAGCGTAGCGGTGGGGTCGGTGCCGGAATACGGCAGCGTAAGCTGGGCATTCGCCGAAACGGCGAGGGTGGCGAGAAGGGCGATGGATAGAGTACGACGCATGAGATTCTCCTTGCGTCTTAATCTTGACACGGATCGGAACATGCGCCAAAGAATCAGGAATCCGGAACTACAAAACGCCAGTCTTTCTCATACCGCGATCCGGTAGCCTCCTGCCCATGGAAAACCCGGCGACATATTCTGCAGGTCATATCCTGGCCTGCAGAAGTTTTCTGTAGCCGAAGTCACGCAAGTTTCATCTATCGCGGCGGTTGGCGCTTGCTCCGCGAAGCGTTCGCGTCCGCCTCTGGGTTCGCAATCGCGAAACTTCGATCTTTGCCATACGCTTCGGGAATGAGATACTTCCCTTTTTGGGGTCCGGTCTTTTCTCGCTCTACTTGCAGCGGCATGTAGTCTGATGTCGGGTCGTGACGCACCCCCGTTACAAGCCAGTTCACCTTCACCCTCGGGGCTGAAGTGCGGATGCGGAACTGCTGTCCGTCTAGCTCTTGGACCACCTTCGCCAGCACGAAATCATCAGAATCGCGGGTGTCCACCACCGTGAGCTGATATTGATAGTCCTTGTTCAAGGCGGAGAACCATCCCGGAACCGAAATCCTCGCGTAGCCGCTACCGTCGGTGGTAACGACGCCACGGTAAAGGTTCATCCGCTCGTCGCTCTCGACGCTGGAGTGCTCCAGGAACTTGTTCGCGGGATCTTGAGGGTGATCGATGAGGAACGATTTGACACCCGATGAGGCGGAGTTTGCATAGAGGTTGCCTTGGAAGTACCCGGCGTAGTTGGCAGCTCCGCCGGCGGCAACGCCATAGACGCCATAGTTGATACCGCCGCCCCCAGTGGCACTTCCATGCACTCCGACGATCGACATTAGGGCACCTGCTACGTTCGTGGCTGTTCCGTAGACCCCGTAGGTTGGCCCAAATCCGCCGTATGCCTGTCCGTTCACGGCATAGGTTGTGGCATCATTGCTCGTTGAGTAGGCTTGGGCCAGGACGCCGGTGCGTTCGCCGGGGCCCTTGCTTACGAAATAGCTGGCCCTGGCCCGGCCCGGTATCGGCATTTCTTCCCCGTTCAAGACGTGAACCAGCGCTTGTCGAGTGGCATCGTCTCCGCGAATATCAACCAAGTGGGTTGGCGAGAACGGAGCGCTGCCAAACCCTGCGTCCCCCGCAACCTGGAGCGCGGTCCCAGATTTGGTGATCTTCACCGCTCCTTCGAAGTCGCCGGCAAGACCGGTGCCCGCCTGGGCTTTTAACGCTGCCCCTGAACCATTCGTCAGGGCATGAAGGGCAAAGTTCGTGTTCGTGGCGTTGGTGATGCGGAACATCCCTGCCTTTCCCGATCCCGTCATAAAGCCGAACATCCCGACTCCCGTTCCATTAGAGTCGGCCCGCAAGGCGATCTGGTTGTTCGCGGCGTTCGTGATCGTAAAGTACGCCGCCCGTCCGAGGCCGACCGTGTTCACGAGGAGCACTTCGGACGTGTTGGACGCGTTGGAAATGTACAGGGTGTTTGCCCTGCCCGCCGTACCCGATTTCGTGACCTGGAAAGAGGAAAGCGTAGCGGTGGGGTCGGTGCCCGAGTACGGCAAAGTAAGCTGGGCGTGGGCCTGACCGGCGAGGGTAGCGAGAAGGGGTATCAATAGATAGCGCATAAGATTCTCCTAGCACACTATCTTAACACGGTCGGCCATACTTGTTGCAAGACTGCGAGGGGGAGGACCATACGCATCCTCCTTATACCTTTACGACTTTCCCCGCGAACAGCACTTCGCCAGCCTCCAGTTTCACCGCCGCTTGGCCAAGCCGAATGAGTTCAAGCAACGAGAGGAACCAGTAAACTGCGTCTTCTCGCGTAAACGGCATCGTCACCAAATCTTCCAAAGTGCGCCATTCGGATGACAGCGCACGTAGCACAATCACCATTTGATCGCTCAGACTACGACGCGGTCTCGATAGGTGGGAGTGCATTACCGGCGTCGCCTTCCTCAACAGCCTTTCCAGCGCTCGTGCCAGGTCACCCGGCGTCACGTCCCCGAGGTCACAAGGAACTTCGTACGGATCAGGGCCCTGATCCAAGGGACGAAAGAAAAACTGCTCTCGTTCATCCTTCCACAGCCTTAAAGCCTCGATCGCGATCGTGTATTCGTGGGCGGTTGGCAGGCACAGAGGCAAGTCATCGTCTGCCTCGGGCTCTGGCTCCAGTGAGGGCAGCAGCCCCCAGGCCTTTCGCTCCAGCAGGTAAGCCAAAGCCATCATCGCGGCGGCGGCTTCGTCGAGGCTCGTCCGTTCGGCGGTGAGCAAATACTCGAAGTACGCTTGGCAAATCGGCAGGAGCGGAACCTGCATCAGGTCAACCCGATGGTCGTGGACACTCTGAAACAGGGTCGCCAAAGAACCTGTAAAAGCGGGCGATTCGATGTGAATCGGAGGCGGGGCGATGACGCCAAGGGGTGACACCCGCTCCCGTCGAGGAGCTTCGCGCAGCATCGTTCCTTGGGTTCGCGTCGCCATTTGCATGAGTTTGGACGCGCCAAAGTGACGAAATGTGGCGCGCGCTGAGTATGATCGGAGAATGCGTCGTCTGCTTTCTCTTGGTCTCTTTGCATTTGTTGCCTGCGCTCAGGCAGAGCTGAACTACGTCGTTCACGTTCAACCGGATACGACCAACCTCCACATCACGGTTCGGATTCCCGACGCGGGCGAAGGAGTTAGGCTCCAGATTCCGAACTGGGCTCCAGGTTCTTACCGCTTGGTCGACAACTACAAGTCCGTTAAGAATCTGAAAGCCAAGGACGAGAAAGGGAACGAACTCAAGATCGACCAGAAGATCGAAAAGCTGAGCAAGCCCTACGGCGACGACACTCCGAAGAAAGTAGCCGAGAACGACCTCTGCACGTGGACCGTCGCGCCGGCAAAGGCCGTCACCATCGAATACGACATGACGAGCAACGTCCTCGATGGCTCGATGCATTGGAGCGGCCCGTCCACGTACATCTATCCCGTCGGTCGGACCCAGGAATCGTGTACGATCGACCTGCGGCTCCCCGACGGATGGCGTGCGTACACTGGCCTAAACGAGGGTCGCACGACGCCTGGCGTCTATCGGGCGGATACCTACGACATCCTCGCCGATAACCCCGTTTCAACCGGCGAACTCCTGATCGACACGTACATTTCGCGAGGCAAAACCCACACGGTCGCGATGCGAGGGCGTGCAAAAGCAAACGTAGATCGTGCCTATTTGGTCAAAGCCTGTAAGTTCGTAACGGACATGCAGACCCACCTGTTCGATGGCGCCCCCTACGACAAGTATGTATGGCACTTCTCGATGAACGACAGCCTCGACGGCGCGGGCGGCCTCGAGCACCTGAGCAGCACGCAGATCTCCCTTGCGGCAGGCGTTGGCCCACGTGCGGTCAGCGTTTTGTCCCATGAGTTCTTCCACTTGTGGAATGTGAAACGCATCCGAACTCGCGTTCTGGGGCCGTTTGATTACACGAAACTCCCCGACACGGGCGCGCTTTGGTGGCTCGAAGGCGTCACCGACTATTACGCGCACACCCTCCTCTATCGCTACAACTGGTGGGGGCTCGACGGCTATTACAAGGACGTTATTCAGAACCTCAACGCGGTTCGCAACAACCCGGGAAGGTTGGAAGTGAGCCCGTTCGACAGCAGTTGGCGCGTGGCCGAGGCCGCCAATGGCCGAGGCAACAGCAACGGATACAAGACGAGCTACTACGATCGCGGGTGGCTTTGTGGCATGGTTCTCGACATCGAACTGCGCTCCTTAACCGGAGGGAAGCATAACTTGGACGACGTGCTGTTGGCCCTTTGGAATCTGAACTCGGACGACAAGCCGGGCTTCGAGGAAGACGAAATCCGCCGCCAGTTGGTTAAGTTCGGCGGAATGGAAATGGGCTGGTTCTACGATAACGTGATCTTGAAACCCGGGGACATGCCGGTCGAAGCAGCCTTGGCGAAATGTGGCTTGAAGTTGACAGAAGTAGACGAAGCGTTCGCCGATCTTGGGTTCACTGCCGTCACGGATACCGGCGGTGGGCGGGTGGTTGGCCCTACCGGCCCCGCCACCGACAAGCTCATGGCGGGCGACATGATTGTCGCGATTAACGGAAAGGAAATCACAGCCTCGCGCCGGGAGATTTCTTCCGGATTATCGAGCATGATGACGTCGGCCAAGGTCGGGGAAGTCGTGAAGCTGACGATCAAGCGCAAGGAAGAAACGCTTCAGGTCGAAATCACGCCCATAGCCGGATCGCGAAAGGTCAAGAAGATCGTCTCCGATCCCAACGCAACTTCCGCGCAAAAGGCCCTCGGCGCAAACTGGCTCGCCCAGCGAAAGTTCTAGACGGGTTCCGTGATCGAGGGAGTTCCATAACCCTCGCCCTTCCCAGGGAGAGGGTCGGACGAAGTAAAGGGTTTGGCGATGTAAGCAAGGTGTTCCCAGACTTGCAACCAAGGGAGCTTGGTATCTGGGCGTCTGCCTAGGGGGCGGGGTAGCCGAGACTCGTAAGCGCGTTTCGAATCGACCAACCCGATGCCTCCAAGGCGGCGGCGGCTTCTTCCGCAGTCGCCGGCGTGAGCTCTCGAACAACCCGAACGCAACGCTCTCGAAGCTTGATGTTTTTCGCCTTAACGTCCACCATTAGGTTCTCGATGACCTTCCCGCAAAGGACCATGGCGCCGGTGGAAATCCGATTGAGAACCATTTTTTGAGCGGTGCCCGCCATAAGGCGAGTCGATCCCGAGATGATTTCCGGCCCCGTGTCCAGGACGATCGCCAAGTCAACCAACTCCTCCAATGGTGAGTTCTTGTTGTTCACGATTCCGCAAGTCCAAGCTCCTTTGCGGCGGGAGTGGCGACACGCGGCGAGAACGAACGACGTCCGGCCGGAGGCGGTCAAGCCGAAAACGCTGTCGTAGCGGCTAATGTTTAGCGCGTTCATCGCCTCGACGGCGGCGTGTTCGTCGTCTTCGGCTCCTTCGTTGGCCTTGACTTGCGCTCCCTGGCCCCCCGAGACGACCGCTACAAATCGGTCGTCGTCGATCGAGAACGTCGGCGGCATTTCGGCCGCGTCCATGACGGCAATCCTGCCGCTCGTGCCCGCTCCAACGTACACCACTCGCCCGCCTTTTTGGTACGTCTTCGCCGCCTGCTCGATGGCGGCGGCGATTTGGTCTGCGTTGGCTTGCAGCGCTTTCATCACGCAGGTCTCTTCGCTGTTCATGAGGTCGACGATCTGGCGGGCGGACATTTTGTCCAAGTGGGTTGATCGCGGGTTTCTGCCTTCGGTGCTCATAAAAGTTCTCTTGCGAGGAGTGCCGCGCCGCGGACCGGGGGCATTTCGGATTTGTGCGCTGTTGCCTGAGGAATGAGGTTAACGAGGGCGGAAGTGAATGAGTCTCTAAAAGCACCCCGCTTCCACAGGCCGCCCGCGAGTCCGAAAAGGGGCTCCGATTTGTCCGGGTGATGAGTGGATAAATGAGAGGCGGCGAGTTGGGCGAGCAATTCAGATTGGGTTGCGATGACCTCCATCGCGTAGGGCCTCCGGTCCTGTGCATCTTTCATGAGCGCCGTCGCCAAGCCCGCCATAAGAGGTGCGGGTGCGTTCGCAGCGTACACGCGCTCAACGACGCGGTTTGGTTCGGTCGTGTCGAACAGGCACTTCACCGCGGAACGCAAGGCATCGCTCGATCCTGCCGGATCCCGAATGTAGTGGGCGAGCGCGGCTCGACCGTATTGAAAGCCCGAGCCCTCGTCGCCGAGCAAATACCCTCCTCCTCCGCTCTTCACCAGGCCGGTCTCCGTTCGAGAACAGATCACGGAGCCGGTGCCGGCGATAATGCAGATGTCCGTCCCTTCCGGACACGCACGCAACGCGGCTGCGTAGTCGGGTTCGATGCGAAAACGTTCGGATTTTACAAGCGGCGTGACCAAGTGAAGAGCTTCTTCCCGGCTTTCGTCGGTCATCAAACCGGCGAAACACGCGCACGTGGCGGTGACTTCTGGCACCCCTTCCAGGGCGCGCTGGAGACTGCGAACTAGCGTGAACTCACAGGTCGTGGCGAGATTGGCACTGCCGCCTTGGGACAAAAAGACGGGTTCACCATCGCCGTCGATGACCATCGCGCGGCATGTTGATCCACCACAATCTAGACCGAGGAAGAGAGGCATAAGCCGATTCTATTGTGGCACGGACGTCTTGTCCGTGCGTGCTCCACCCGTCTCGGGCGGGGGTGCTTTGGTAATCAAGGCCGAGACGGCCATGAGACCATGACCGGGACGGTCATGCCACGACACATCCGTTCGCATCGTACGAGCTAAACTTCATGATATGTACTTCGTGACTGGGCCGGACGGTACCGAGACCGGCCCGTTTCCAATCGAAACCCTGCGTCAGTGGGCCTCAAGCGGGCAACTTCCACCGGGCGTGCCCATTCGCCAGCTCGGCGGGGAACCGATGCGGGTCGATCGGATCCCCGAGTTAAGCACGGTGTACTTGCCCCCTTCCTCGGGAATGAGTGCTCTTATACCGACCTCGAATCCTGATTCCCTATGGGCCTACTACATGGGCTACCTTTGCCTCGTGCCATGCTTTGGAATCGTGGCAGTTCCCATCACCATTTTCAAGGCGAATGCGGCGATTCATGCGTACCGCGAGAACAACGCGATTCGGGGTCATACCCACGCCGTCGTCGGGTTAATCTTGGCGGTCTTAGGGGTTTGCATTCAGTCGTTCTTCGTTTTCGTAGCCATTCAGGCGTTCTCATCGGGGCGTGCAAGTTGAACATTAAGGTTTCAGGAGCTTTGCTCTCCCTTCTATTCCTTGCCGGGTGCAAGAGCAGCAACGGCGGATTTTCGACCAGAAACGAAACCAAGGTAGCGGATTCGTTTACCGCCTCCATGTCGATCAATCCCGCGACCCTCGATCCGGGGCTCTCCCAAGATGTCATCACAAACGACCTCATG
>JBKJJL010000262.1:0-4188 GCA_046597875.1 Fimbriimonadaceae bacterium
AATAGAACTATCTCCGGGAGATGACTTTTTATACACGCGCGCTGCGCTGGCATTCTGGAAAGCGAGAAGGCTGCCCGAAGCCGTGAAGTCGATTCGATTGGCAAGCGATTTGGATCCTGATAAGCACCTGTATCACGGAATTCTCGAACAGTTCCTGCGCGCGATGGGACAAGCGGCGGAAGCAGATTTGGAGGCTCAGCGGGCGTCGAAAATGGACCCTTACGATGTGGATCTGTTGAGCCGTTACATGAAAGAAATCGGCCGCTAGGCAGCGATGCAAAGAGCCCGACGGTTTGTCGAATTTCCGAGATTATCGGCAACAAAACTCATTCGGCTTTTCCGGCAGGTTCGTAAATTGGGGTTTATACGGGAAAACACGATCAGCGAGGAAGGCAACGTGCTCGTCACGATGCTGGGCTCTTCCCACAACGGTAACAAAAGGGCTACACACAATCGCATGTCCATCTCGTTGGTAAACCGAATCGAAACAGGTGACATTCAGAAGTCCGGTTTCATCTTCGAGATCGAAGAAAACGACCCGCTTCCCGCTGGGAGTTGGAGGAAATCTTAGGCGAATCGGGGAGCCGACGGCGAACGCCTTTTCGTTGTTGCGCATTCGCCTGGCCTCCGCAGTAGTTACGCCATTTTTACTCTGGATTCTTTCTCGTTCAAATTCCATGAGGTGGTGCTTGACATCGAGCTCGAGGACTATTCTCTCATGGATCGCCCTTTCTATGGGACTGAAATCAATGATTCCTTCGGGTAACTCAGGTTCTTCAAACTCAAGTGGTAATCCGCCAAGTGGAGTTACCTGCGCGGCGTATTCCAAAGCGCTCGGGATCGCCCAAAGGAGCTGCCGCCGATTGGGATGAAGGGAATCAAAAGCTCCGCATAAAATCAATCGTTCAAGCTCATCACGTTCGGGCCGTAAACGGGCGATGAAGTCAAAGAAAGAGCGAAACCGTTTGCGGATCGTTGTTCCTTGCGCCTCTCTGATCAGAGTAATCACTCCACCGGCATTGATTTCCTTCGGTTCGTCCTCGTTTTGCTCCTCAGAAGAAAGGGTTGCGTCTTCGATTCGCTGTTTTAGGTCATCTGAGATTCCGCCAACTTGATTAAAGCCAACCCGAATCCCCGCATCTGGAATCACAACATGGGGTGGATCATTGCTTCTGACCGCTTCAACTTTGAACTCACGCACGCTAGCATTGATATCTGGGGGAAGAATCGCCACCCCGCGCGAGCGTGCTTCGTTCACCAAAGTACACGGCCCATAGTAACCCGCGGGCTGGGCATCAAGGATCGAAGCAAAATACTGGGCAGGGTAGTTCTGCTGGCAGAAAATTGACCTCACTGATATCTCAGCAAAGGCAAGTGCATGACCCTGTGCGAACCCGTACCCCTTAAACCCCGCGACGAGTTCGATTACTTCTTCGGCGACCGCATGAGGGTAGCCCCTGTCGACGACACGTTGAATCAAGTCGACTCGTATTCCAACGGCGAAATCCTCCTTCCGCTTCTTGTGAATCGCATCCCGAATATCCTCTGCTTCCCCAGAAGTACAACCACAGAAGGTTTGAAGGAGCTGGTCGATTTGCTCTTGAAAAACGACAATCCCATACGTTAACCCAAGGATTTCCTCAAGGTCCGGATGCGAGAAAGTGAACGGCTTTCCCCGCTTTCTCGCAATCATTTCGTTCAACTTTATGGCCCCACCGACTCCCGGTCGTATCCCCGCCTGTACGAGGCTGGCATCCTGGAGATCCTGTGTCCGCAATCGCGTGTGTGCCTGCCTCATCGCGGGAGATGCGGACTGGGGAATACCAATAAGCTCACCCGAACGCATTGCTGCATAGGTAGCGGGATCATCCAGTGATATCCGGCTGACTGAGAAGTCAGTAGAGTTCAATCTTACGCGTCGTTCGGCTCCCGAAAGAACATCCTGTCCCCGTAGGCAAAGGATGTCGAACTTGTCGAAGTAATGCTTGGCACTTCGCTTATCCCACTGGATAATGCGAACCTCCTCATCACCGGACAGCATCACGGGGACGGTTTCACTGAGTGGAGCACTCGAAATGACAACCCCTGAGGAATGAGCTCGAATGTTTCTTGGAATGTCCATCATCCGATCGGCGAGTGCCATCACCCATCGAAAGCGTTCCTTCGAGATATTGCTCCCCTTCAGTTCGGGTCTGTTCTCAAGAGCGGAGGCTAAATGATCTGCACTTACTCCGCCATGCAGTCGCCTATTCAGAAATCCAATCACTTCATTCGGGATCCCAAAGACTTTTCCGACTTCCCGAATAATTCCCCTTGTACAATAGGCACCAACCGCGGCAACGGTGGCGACGCGATCCTCCCCGTACTTTTGGGTGAGGTAGTTGCGGATGTCGTTGCGTCGGTGGGCTTCGAAATCAATATCGATATCTGGCCGTTTACTTCCGTCATCAGGTAGAAACCGATCGAAATGGAGCTTATGAGCGTAGGCGTCGATTCTGCTGAAGCCCAAACAATATGCAACCACGGAATCCACAACCGAGCCGCGACCACTAAAGAGAATCTCTTGCTCTTGCGCCCACCGACATGTGTCCCACATGGTCAGGAAATGCCCCGAAAAGTTCAGCCTTTGTATCCTTTCAAGCTCGCGATCGATTCGCATCTTAAGGGCATTGGGTAATTTCGGGTACCGAAGATGTGCTCCCATCCAGGTGACCTCCTTAAGCACATGATTCGCATCAGGATACAAGGAAGGGAGTTGAGTGCGAGAAGGGAGGACATCGTCATCGCAACGCTCTGCAACAGTTAAAGTGTTGCGAAGCAGCTGTGGTTGATCCTTGTAAAGCGCAGCCATTTCACAGCCATCACGGAGGTAGCGCTCAGCGTTTAATGGGCGTTCCGGGCGAGACTCATGATATCGAGGCTTTCGCCCAATCACCTCTTCGATCGTGCAGAGACTTTCGATACACGTAAGCATGTCTTGTACTGGCGCATGCTCCTGACGAGCATACGAAACTTGCCCTCCTGCTACACATGTCAAGCCGAACCGGTCCGCGAGGTGGGCTAGCCGCTGATTGATGACGATTTGCCATGGCAGGTAGCTCCTTTCGATCTCAATAAATACATTCGAAGATCCGTAAAGATCGATCAGATCCGACACGAACTTCTCCGCATCCTCGTTTCGATGAAGGGATAGGAGTCGATTGAGTGGCCCAGAATCTCCGCCGGTTAGACAAAGAAGATCTCGGGAATGCCTTCGGAGGCGATCCCAGTTTGCTACCGGTAACTGCCTGTGCTCCTCCAAATGGCACGCAGTAATGAGTTGACTCAAACTCTGATAGCCTGATTTACTTCGCGCGATCAGAACGATTTCGCCCGATAGTTCCGCGAGCTCGAAACTTGCTCCAATCAAGGCTTTCACCCCCATCCCTCGACAGGCTCGGGAAAACTCTACCGCACTGACAAGCGAGTAAGGATCGGCGATCGCCATTGCGGGGGCACCGATCATTGATGCGAACATCGCGAGTTCCTCCGGCATCATCGTCCCCCGGCCAAAGGCGTAACCGGTTAGGATGTGCAGGGGAACGTATTGATTTTTGATTTTTGATTTTTGATTTTTGATTGTGGATGGTCGCTTCGCCTCATCAACCGTTTGATAAGATAGCCGAGCCAGAGCCATCTTCTCGTCCCGCTTTTTATGAACCCGCAGGCTCCATTCTTCACTATGGTCCTCTTCAACAGACTTTGACTCAATCGTCGCCTCAATCACGGCCCCTAAATCAACGACCTTCTCTCGTCGTACCCCTTTCGCATCGACATAGCGCGTGTACTCGCGGTAAGGATCTCCGTTCCACCACTCACCGAGTTCCCGCCAGTGAGCGAGAACATCACACCCAGCCGGTAGCATCTTTCCACGCCTTCATTACCAACTGTCTTCGCGGCGGACGCCACTCCGATCCAGCAATCACAGCCCTGCTTCCGAATGTCGCCTGAACTGCTTCGATCGCCTCTTTCATAGTCTCTGTAGGAGCACCGGTGCGCATCTTGGCAAGTTCGTACTGCCGAGCGGAACTTGCCTCCAAATCACCCAGCCGAGCGCGAATCTCAACCGGCTCAAACCCCTCTTCAGAACCACACAAACCCTGAAGCGCGGAGAAAATCTGGAATCCCGTCCGCAGTGGCTTCGAATAA
>JBKJJL010000267.1:0-5468 GCA_046597875.1 Fimbriimonadaceae bacterium
GTCCGTCGGCGGAATCATCGTGTCGATCGCGCGCGCGCCGTCTCCCCAGATTCGCATATAGGCCTCGGACCCCGGGTTCGACGAGTGCGGGTAAACCCAAACATCCGCGCTCGGCGACGCGGTCCAGGTCGAGCCAAGGATGGTAGCGGCGAGGGCGAGAAGCATGTATAGATTTTAACGCATTTCCGGGCCTTCCTCTCCTTAACGATAATTCGTGCGGAAAGGGGAGGGATCAGAGGGTGATGCCGTTGTAGAAGTGGTTGATGTCAAAGTCGAAACCCCTCGCACGCAGATGGTATCCGGATCTACAACCAGCGCACCCGAAACCGGGACTGGAAACGGATGATGCGGATGCTGAAGAACAGGATCGACATGGGTCCCATGAGATACCGCCGACTGACGAGACACACCGTGAACCGATGGAGAACTCTCCCAAGGGAACGCTTCAGTCGGATCAAAAGTGGCGGCGACCGTCATGATGTTCTCTAAATGGTTGTGCAGTTTAGGGCAGCGGTATTGGCTGAAATTATTCTACTTATCAGGCGACCTGATCTCCAGCGAACTAATGATGCCCTTCGTCACTGCTAGTCCTTCACGGCGAGCCGAATCATTGCCCTTTCCCCATCGACAATACATCTCAAGGCTCCAATCTCCTCTTGTGAAGGAGAGGTTGATCATCGAGCCATTATCATCTTCATCGACAAGTATGTAACCTCGATCGTACCCCTGAGCTTTAATCGGCACACCTCGAGGATTACCGACTCTTAAAACAACGGCGCTAACCTTTGCACCTGAAGCAGTTCGCACTACATTCCCTTTCATTAACTTCAGATTCGCGGGAATACGCGCCTTGAATGGTATGGCCCGAAGCAATCCAGTTGTTTCAAAGTCAGCTAATCTGTACTCAGCAGGCACAGGTGTAGTCCATATTTCCTTTTCTAAAGACCCTGCGAGTAATTCATTACCATGCTTCGGCAAGGAGGCCTCCCTTCGATTGATTTGGGAACATCCCAGAGTGCCCGATGCAACCACTACCATTACGGTAAAAATCCATCTCTGCTGGGGATCTCTCATGAACTGCCTCCAGCACCCCAATTGGGATCGATTCCAATCCCTAGATAGGTATCAGCACCGCACTTACTTCTAGCCTTAAAGGCACAGTCGCAGAATGGAAGATCCGGAACCAACGCGGTCGCGACGCCGTTCCACTTATCCAATACAAATGAAACGAGACATGCGCAATAGTAAACATGACAACAACCGTTTGTTTCGTTGTCATCAACATTTGGATGATCCTGTCGATAACAGTTGTCATGGCCCCGACTTCCAAACGAGTAGCAACATGCCAATCGAGCCATTGAGTCAATAGATATGTCTATACCCCAGTCCAGTGAACACTTAAGTATGAGTTTTGCCAGGTCACCTGGGGAGCATTTCGGGCCACATTTCTTAATCCCATTTGCTACGCAGAGCAAGAAGTTAGGATAATTCTTGTTGTTTCCCTCAACACGCGCTGTAAGGCGACAACACATGGTTGCCAGTTTCTGACAATACATCCTTTACAGTTTGCATGATGGAGAGGTGTTATCGTTGATGGATGTTAGAAGACGCGCTGCGTTGAAGGTTGTTCAGGATGGTTGTTCGATTTCGGAGGTTGCTCGTGAGTTCGGGTTGTCTCGTCCTACGGTTCGGTTGTGGGTTCAAAGAGCTCGTGAAGGAGGTGTAGCGGCGCTTGCCGAAGTCTCACGGCGTCCGAAGGTTCTTCGCTCAGGATGTTCGGATGAGTTGGTTCAAGCGGTACTTGAGGTCAAAGCAAGACATCCGGCTTGGGGAGCCAAGAAGATTGTGGCTACGCTTTGGCCCAAGGATTCCCCGGTATGCGTTCGAACCGTGGACCGAGTTCTTGCCCGCGAGGGCTTGGTTCGCTCTCGTGAAGTCCGCGCCCCCATGCAACGCTTTGAGAGGGCTCAATGCAACGAGCTGTGGCAGATCGATTTCAAGGGATTGGGATCTCCTCGACTTGGATACTCGCCGCTTTCGGTATTGGACGACCACTCGCGGTTCTGCCTTGCGTTTGAGCCTGTGGCGACCCACTCGGTCGATGAAGTCTGGCCGGTGCTCTGGTCGCTCTTTGGAAGGTACGGACTTCCAGAGATGATCTTGACCGACAACGAGCCATGTTTCCACACGAGCTTCGGCAACGGTCCCAGCCCGATCGAAGCCAGGCTGTGGTTGCTGGGGGTGAAGACGACCCAATGCCGCCCCGCTCACCCGCAGACGCAAGGCAAGGTCGAGCGGTTCCACCGCACGCTGCAAGACGAACTGGGGGACTCGCTCAGGCAACCGGATGCCAGAAGGGCACGGGCGCTCTACGAGCCGTACATCAACCTGTACAACTGGGAACGTCCCCATGAGTCGCTGGATATGCGGGTTCCCGGCGCGGTGTATGTGCCCTCTGAGCGCGCACGACCCTCGCGGATGCCGGTCCACCGCATTGAAGGCCACAGCCGCTCCGTTGACCAAGCAGGAAAGTTCTCTTACCGAAACCAACCGTACAGAGCTGGTCATGGGCTCGCGGGTCAAAGGGTGGATATCAGAGCTGACGGCGTGTACTACGCAGGGGTCCTTTTCGGGACCCTTGAGCGGCTAAAGGTGTAAAGGATGTATTGTCAGAAACTGGAAAGGATGTATGGTCATCGTACACGCCGTGTTGAGCGGCTCCAGCGGCCTCCATTGCTTACGATCATGCTGTCTCGTCTCCGGGTTCATCTGGCTTTGTCTCATCTGTATCATACAACAACTTTGGGCAGAATTCCTCCAACATCGCGGGGTTTATTCCGAAATCCTCACTCCACCGACATTCCTCGAACAAGCGGGCCGAGGACCAGCGGTAGGCTTCCATTCGCTCGCAGAGTCCTCCGACCACTGGGTTGAGATGGATGTACGTAATGCACCACCAGAAGATTTCCTCCGTGAGCAAGGGGACACCGCGGAATGAGATTTTCCAGAACTTGTGGCCCTGCATGCCGTATTCTTGCCCCATCTGGCGCACCTCGTCGGGGGTCAGGAAAGGCTCTAGCAGTTTAGCCGAGTTGGACTTGAACCGCTACATGAACCAGCTCATGCTTTTGCCTGGAGGCGACTGGAGTACCAAGTGCAGGTGGTGGGGCATCACGCAGAAGGCGTGAAGCTTGGCCCCGTAGAAATCTACATCATCGGCGAGTTTGGTGCTGAGTCGTTCGCGCATTTCCTCTCGGGCGAAGAGATGGGCGAAGGCGAGGCAGGTCGTGGTGACGAACATGGTTCGCTGAGGATCTTGGCGATTGACCCAATGTTTGTATTCGGCCACGGATCGTATTTTAGCTGGCTGGCCGACGCTACGAGGCGGCTCCGGACTCAATACGGCGCGTATTGAGGGAAGAAAAGAGGGGTGTTGGGTGTTGGGCTGGTTGGACTGGTTGGACTGGGGGCGTTGATCGTTGATCGTTGGTCGTTGATTGTTGATCGTTGATCGAGGATTCGTTCTGCGACCTTCGAAGTGCGGGCGAGAACCTGCCGAAAGTAGACTAGACCACCCATGTTTACCCGCCCCGCTTCGCGTCTGCCTTTAGCCAAGATCAAAGTGACCGATGCCTTCTGGGGGCGGTGGCACGATGTGATGAGCGAGCGCACGATCCCGAGCCAGTATGAGCAGCTCGAATCAACTGGGCGATTGGAGAATCTCCGTAAAGCCGCCGAGGGCAAGCCTGGGTTCACTGGCTACCGATTTAACGATAGCGACGTTTACAAGTGGATCGAGGCATGCGCTTTTAGCCTCATCAATCGCCCGAATGTGGCCAATCGCAAGCTCCTGGATCAAGCCGTCACCATCGTCGCGGCGGCCCAGATGGCGGATGGATACCTGAACAGCTATTTCCAGTGCGACAAGCCCGACATGCGATGGCGAAACCTCTCCATGATGCATGAAATGTACTGCGGGGGCCACCTGATCGAAGCCGCGGTGGCCCATTTCGAGGCGACTGGAACACGTGACCTTCTCAACGTGGCGGTACGGTGGACCGAACACGTCATGAGCATTTTCGGCCCCGAAAATCGCATCGGATGCTGCGGTCATGAAGAAATGGAACTTGCTCTGATCAAGCTCGCAGAGGCGACCGGCGACATCAAGTACCGGGAGTATGCGCGATGGCAAATCGAAATCCGCGGGCAGCGCCCATCGTTTTTTGAAGCCGAGTTTGATGACCAGGTTTCCCACGATTTGTCGCCGCTGGGGATGGCCCTTCTCAAGAAGGATGGCCAGTATTGCGGTGAATATCTGCAGGATCACGCCCCGATCCGAGAGCATGACGCGGTTGTCGGACACGCCGTCCGTGCCATGTACCTGTACATCGCGGCGACGCAGCTGTGCGAGGCTGATCCCGCGCTGGAATCCTCAATCATGCGGGCCTGGCATAGCCTGGTGGATCGTCGAATGTACGTGACGGGCGGGATCGGGCCGTCTGGGGACAACGAAGGGTTCACCCATGACTACGACCTGCCAAACCACACCGCCTACGCGGAAACGTGCGCCGCGATTGGGCTCGCTCTCTGGGGACATCGAATTTTCGAACAAACCGGTGACTCGACGTCGATCGATACCGTGGAGCGCGCCCTTTACAACGGAGCGCTTTCGGGAATTTCCCTGAGCGGCGACCGGTACTTCTACGCGAACCCGCTCGAAAGCCGCGGCGATCACGAGCGTGTTGCCTGGTTCGGATGCGCGTGTTGCCCGTCGAATATCGCCCGCTTGATCGGACAGGTCGGGCAACTCGCGATCGCCGAAGGCGACGACGGAATTTGGCTGAACTTGCCGATCGGCCTTGAGGCAAGCTCACGGTTCGCTCAGATCACGGTTGAGTCCAACTATCCCTGGACCGGCTCTGCGAAAGTGGTTATCAGTAAGCCTGTTTTGGATTCCTTCGCCCTGCGAATCCGCATTCCGGAATGGTGCGAAGATTGCGGTATTGAGTGCGATGGAATGGAAGAGCCGGCGGAGTTTGAGGATGGATACGCCGTCATCACGCGCAAATGGGCGGAGGGAGACGTCGTAACCCTCGACTTCGAGATGGAGCCGAAGTGGGTCGAATCGCATCCCGCGGTCCTCGATAACGCGGGTCGTGTCGCTCTCACGTACGGTCCTCTGATTTACTGTCTGGAGTCTCCAGAGTCCCCCGTGCCGCAGCGATTCACCGCCGACCTGGAAATGGAGATCGCGGCTCGATTTGAAGCGAATATGCTCGGGGGAGTGAACTGCATTTCCGTGTCAGGGCAGATCGAAACTCCTGAATTCGTCGACGGCCTCTACGCAGACTCGGGAACCACCGAGCGCATGAGAACGCAAGCGGATTTCATCCCCTACTACTCTTGGAGCAATAGGGGCAAAAGCCACATGCAAGTGTGGATCCGGACGAGTTAGCGCCGTAACTTCG
>JBKJJL010000044.1:0-5977 GCA_046597875.1 Fimbriimonadaceae bacterium
CTAATCTTTGTCGTATCATAAGGATATGAACGTATCTTTGACTCCGGAACTTGAGAGCTACGTGGCGGCAAAGGTGAAGTCTGGCGGCTACGCGTCGGCGAGCGAAGTCGTTCGCGAAGCTTTGAGGGTGTTGCAGTACGAGGAGAACTCGAAGGAAGCTTGGACCGGTGAAGTCCAAACACGTCTTGCGACGAGCATGCAGCAGGCGCAGGACGGAAATTTTCAGGAGTTTGCTAGTGCCAAAGAGTTGCTCGACTTTGTTAAGGCATCCGGCAAACAAGATCGCGCTCCCAAGGCAAATGGCTAGGCTGTCCGTAAATCTCACCCCGTTTGCACAAGAGGACGTACGCGAATTTTGGAAGTTCGTCGCGGCGAAATCTCAAAGTCATAGCGTAGCTGACCGAGTCTTTGATGACATCTTCGCCGGTTTCGAATACTTGTGCGAATTTCCCGAAGCGGGCCACTTTAGAGAGGAACTCGCAAATAAACCGATTCGATTCCATCAGGTTCATAGTTACATTATCGCCTACTACCAAAGTGGGCCAAACCTCGTGGTCATCGGGGCAATCCATGCGAGTCGCGACGTCTCAGAGGTCCTGGGAGAGCGATGGTAATCGCAACTCACAACGCGAAGAAGGCAGGAGAAATGCTGCAAATTCTGGGAGCTCGCTTCCCTACTTTGCGTTTCGAAACCCTCGCCAACTTCCCTGGCGCGCCTGAACCCGACGAGATAGGGTCCACCTATGAGGAGAACGCGGCAATAAAGGCCGAATCGGCGTGCCTGGCAACCGGCCAATGGTCCATTGCCGATGATGCGGGCCTTGAAATCGACGCCATGGGCGGGGAACCTGGACTCTACTCCAGACGCTTCGCGGGGGAAGACACTCCCTTCCCCGAAAAAATGCGAATCATTCTGGAGCGCCTGAAAGACACGACTGAAGCGCAGCGCACGGCGCGATTCCGATGCTGCGTGGCGGTCGCTCGGCCCAACAAATCCACGGAACTTTTCTCCGCGACCTGCGAAGGCCGCATCGCGCGGGAACCTAGTGGTAGAGGAGGATTCGGCTATGATCCGATCTTTTTCCTCCCGGAACTCGGTTGCACGATGGCCGACTTGACCGCAGAGCAGAAGCACGCGATCAGCCATCGCGGAAAGGTGCTCGCGCTGGTTGGCGATTGGCTCGCGGGGATAATCTAAGCCATCACACGGGCGTACTTTTCGACCAGTGCATTCGCTTCCGACTCATGCTCTAACAGGCGCGCGAAGAGCTGGAGCTGGACCAATGCCCGCACCTTGTTCAGATCGCGAGGGTCGTCCGGCCCAAGTTGGAAATAGGTATCGCCGCGGAGATAGTCGGCCAGGAAACGGATCCCGAGCTCAAGCGCGATGACTTGCACGGCTTTGGGCATCATTAATATTTCTTCCGAAGTTGCGGTGGACGCGGTGGAGAGGAATCCGTCTAGGACCGCCTCGTAGACGTGCCGATCGACTTGCACGAAGGACAAATCGCGTTCCTTTTCACCCGCCACGTTGACCAAGGAGCGCACCATATCGCCCCAATCGGCCAGCCACGTATGGGGCATAACGGTGTCGAGATCCACCAGCGCGACGACATCGCCGGTCATCGCATCGAAGAGAAAGTTCTCTATCTTGGTATCGCCGTGGATGGCGGTTTGTCGGATCGTCCCGCCCAGCCGCGCGTTCTGCAAGAGCATCGCGAGTTCTCGGCTTTCCAGTGCTAAGGATATGAAGGCTGCAAGCTCGGGGTCATTCAAGCGTCCAAGTCGCTCGTCCTCATCCAAGACACAGAGAAAATGCCGCTCCGAGGCCTGTCGCACTTCTCCATCTTCTGGCAGGCGATGAGCCGTGTCGAACAGAGACCGGCAGCCTTCTAGGGCAGCATCGAGTTGGTTGAAATACAGGTGGGTGTCGCGATAACCTGGGAGGGCGGTTGCGACGAGCGTCGGGTCAATCGAACTCGTCAAGTCCGAGTATAACGCGAGCCCCTTCCCTACCTGCCGGGCCGTGTCCAATCGCCTTTCTTCTGGCAGTTCAGCGAGGCTTTTGTAGGATACGGTGCCGTCAATGTACGACATCAGACGCCAAACGCCCTCATCCTCCAAATGCAAATCTCCGTGAATCGTCGGCACCAGATGCGGGATCTCCCAGCGGTGTTCGCAGTTTGCACCCGCTTCCACTGCCGATCGTTGAGCGGTGACCGAGGCGACCATTCCCTGCATCACTCGCTGGGGCATCGGAAATACGTCGGTATTGATGCGTTGCAAGAGGTACGTCGCATTATCGGGCCCTGCTTGAACAAGCAGCGTCTGTAAGTTGATATTCCCTCGCCCCCGGAACTCCTCAATCTGGATCGGTTCGGGAATCTGGAACTGCCGCGCAATCCGTTCGACGCTCATATCCAAGGGCAGAGTATAGCAAGGCATGGGCCAACGAGTTGGGGAACCACTTTCCCCTTTCGTGCATTTTCGTCTCTTTTCGTGGTTCTCAAAGGTCGCGTCGCACTGAACTCCTCCTTCACGAGATCGTCAGAACGTGGCAATGACCGCCCTCCTCCTGCTCGCTCTGGTTCAAACTCCGAACATCACCCTTGACACCGCCAAAGCCGCGGCCGAATACAGCGGCAAGAACGGCGGATTTTCCTTTTTGTTGATGCAGAACGGAAAGGTGGTCTACGAGGAATATCCGAACGGCGGAAGTGCCACCCGGCCAACCGAGCTCGCCAGCGGCACGAAGAGCTTCTCCGGAGTCGCGGCATTATGTGCCCAGGAAGAAGGCCTGCTCACCCTTGACGAGCCCGCCAGCAAGACCCTCACCGAGTGGCAAAACGATGAGCGCAAATCAATCACGATCCGCCAAATACTATCGCTTTGCTCCGGAATCACGGGTGGAACCGGGGCCCTTGCCGCGAATCGGGTTCCGACTTACGCGGACGCGATTCAGTACAAACCGAACGCGAAACCGGGCGAGAAATTCCAGTACGGAGCCGTTCCTTACATGACGTGGGGCGAGATTCTTCGCCGAAAAGTGGAGCCGAAAGGCCTGTCGGTAGAGCAATACATGGAACAGAAGATTTTCAAGCCCCTAGGAATGACCCACGGGCTTTGGCGAAAAGGAAAGGACGGCAACGTGCACCTCCCGAGCGGCCTCGCAATGACCGCGCGCGAATGGATCAAGTTCGGCGAAATGGTCCGCCTCGATGGCAAAGGGGTGCTTCCCAAGGGCCGGGTTTCGGAGCTGTTTAAGCCGTCGCATGCCAATCCCGCCTATGGCCTGACGTGGTGGCTCCCAACCCAAGGCGCGGCTGGAGCAACCGTTCGCAGACCAAAGGCCGAGGGCCCGAGAGACGTCTACCTTGCCGCTGGCGCCGGCGGTCAACGTCTGTTCGTGATTCGTTCGCAAGGGATCACCGTGGTTCGCCAAGCGCCAGTTCGTTTGCGTCAAGACACCTTCAAAGACGCGGAGTTCCTGAAGATTCTCCTCCAAACCAAATAGCGCTGCATAGCCCAAAGCCAGGCAGATGAGGTACAAAGTTGGCGTTAGGGGCGGTTAGCTCAGTGGTAGAGCGCTTCGTTCACACCGAAAGTGGAGTCTCTCAACTCGCCGCAAGCATAGACTCCAAAGAGACTATTGACCACTTCGGAATTGACCTAAGTCTCTCAAAAAGTCTCTCACCCAGACAGAAATTTTTCGGTAGAATCGGGTGCATGAGTGCCCGAAGTGCAAGCGGAGACGGATCGTGCAGGCCCATTAAGGAGGGACGCTTCGCTGGAAAATGGCGAGTGCAGATAGTCGTGCAGGACGCCAAGGGTGCGAAGAAACGCCTCTCGCGCATCTTTCCCTCACAGCGAGACGGAAAGGACTTCATACGGTCGCTACAGCGCGATTCTGACCGTGCCTCAATTGAAGCGACGCGGGAGATGACACTCGGGCAGTGGTTCCGCTGGCTTGTCGATAATGAGTGGACTGAAGGGCTCGACTCCAAGACTGTTCGGAGCAGGGTCGTGCGATTTGAGAAGTACGTCGAGCAGGAGTGGGGTGGTGTCCCACTCACGAAGATCGACCCGATAGAGGTCAAGGCGTTCTACAAGAATCTTCGCGAGGATGGCATCGGCCACGCTACCCGTGAGGCGATAAAAGGTGATCTTGTCCGTGCTTTCAATCTTGCGATTTCGCCCTACAAGCGTGTCCCAACCATTTGGGGCAATCCTTTCCGTCTGCCTATGGATTCGGCTCCAACGCGGGATGCAGTTGCGCTCACACCGGACCAGGCTCGAAAGGCGCTCAAGTCCAAGAAGTTGGATGATAAGCAACGCTCGATCCTGGGCGTCTTGCTCCTCGGTGGCCTTCGACTTTCAGAAATGATGGCGTTGACTAAGCGACAAC
Organism: Fimbriimonadaceae bacterium; assembly: GCA_046597875.1. Taxonomy (GTDB): domain Bacteria; phylum Armatimonadota; class Fimbriimonadia; order Fimbriimonadales; family Fimbriimonadaceae; genus JANJUB01. Next base: position 4,406 of record JBKJJL010000044.1, read on the forward strand.
TCAACTTCAAGGAGGGATTGATTCTAGTCGATCAGGCGGTTCACCTAGAATACGGTGGAGCCCAATCAGTCACCCTTCCCAAGGGCGGCAAGATTCGGTCAGCTGTTATGTGCGATGGACTCAAGACGCTTTTGGAACCATTCACAAGCAAAATGGAAGGCTCCGATTTCGTTTTCTCTGCTACAACCGGGAATCAACCTCGCGCCAAAAACCTGGTTTATGCCACTTGGCGAACGATTGTGAGGGACGCTAGCCTACCCGCATCAATGACGCCCCACGATTGCCGTCTGACCCATATCAACTGGATTGAAAAGCTATGTCCAGAAGTTTCTGTTACAACGCTAAAAGAACATATTGGCCACGCTGGCAGTGGAGTTACTGAGGTCAACTACACAAGGCCACTTTCGACGTCCCAGACGCAACTAGCAAATGCGATTGACTCACTATTGAATTGCCAGAATTAAGGCCGGCCTTCGAGCACCCAGTCAGGCTTCGGAGTTCCAACTGTGGGCTTACGGCCACCAGCAAAGGAGGATGATCGAATACTTCCAGGAGTAATATTATCAACTTCCTCAAAAAACAACTGACAGATCGGCATGCCTACTAGCAATTTGATTGGAGCACGGCCGACATTCGCTATCTCGAGGGTTAAACAGCCGTTAAACGATGGTTGGACTCCGGTAGCAGTTGCTATGATCAGTCCACGTCGGCCCCAGCTTGATTTTCCAACAACGTGGGCAGCAATATTATTTGGAAATCTCACCCACTCAAGGGTAATGCCGAGCACAAATTGTCCTGGATGGACGATGATCGGTTTATTTATTGGTACATAGTGCTGCCGAACGATCTTTCCCTCTTTGGTGTCTGGCTCAATAGCCAAGCTTTCTGTGCTCAATTCCCGATATGTACAGAACCAGCTTCCCAGGTGCAAATCTAAACCGACACTATCAAGGTCACCATCTACGATTTTCGGTTCAGGCATTACAACCAAGTCCTTCCTTTGATCGTGATTCTGAACTCCATCCCAGAGCCTTCCCTTAACTTCTCGTAGTGAAAGCATATCTCACGGCACTCCTGCTAACAGATCGTTGATTTCCAGGGATTTCGCTACAGTCTCTTTAAGGACTCGGTTAAAGCCAAGGAAATCATCCCATTCTCTTTTTCCTGCTGGCATCTCAAATGAGCGCATTAATGCTCGCTGATCGTCAGAAAGCTCCCAGGCAGCACAGAGTGTTTCCTGCGGACTACAGTCCGATGGTGTTGGAACATTCAGTGTCAAGTATCCTTTCGCTCTACTTACTCTTCCAACCGATGGAGCAAGAACGCCTGCTCTTACGCTAATGTCCTCAGCAAAGGCCAAAATCTCGGCTGCCACCTCCATAACAGTTAACTCTCCTAGAACAGAAACTAAAAGAAACGGCTGCGATGCAGACGAGACGGCGGTCGGCACATCTGCATTCGTATAGGGAAATGAAGTACTTCGGGCCCTAGTGTCAAAAGCAACTTCAAAGCAGCCGGGCACTGATATTGAGAGTTGGTTCGCAGCGCACACCAATAGGCTCGATCTTGTTG
>JBKJJL010000135.1:0-4697 GCA_046597875.1 Fimbriimonadaceae bacterium
CTAACACCCTAACGCCTTAACACCTAATACCTAATACCTAATACCTAATACCCAACACCCAACACCCAATACCCAATACCCAATACCCAATACCCAATACCCAATACCCAATACCCAATACCCAATACCCAATACCCAACACCCAACACCTGATCCTTACTCCCCATCCTCTCTCGGCACGTATTCGAATCTGGTGAACCATTTCATCGCCGCGAGAGAACAGACTGCGATTAAGACGAGCATCGTGGGAAGAGCCACGCCCATCGTGAGCGTGTTCGTACCAAAGGAGCCCGCCAGAAGCTGCATGATGTCCCCGGTTTGCGATGAGGGGCGTTCTGCGATTGCGGTTAAATAGCTCGTGATCGAGAGGTAATACATGCTGCCCGGCATGTTGGGAACCGACGTCTCCCATGCGAAGGCGAAGAGCAGGCAGACGATCATCGCCCGATTGATCAGCAGACTAATGAAGACAAAGAGCGAGCCATACGCTGCGGCTCCAATGATGATTGCCTTCAAATCTCGCCAAAGCAAGGGATTTGAGAAAGCGTCCGCTCCGTAGACAGACAGGGAGACTACAACCGCTGCGAAGAATGCGACGAGCGCGACAACGGTAATCGAAGCCAATCCTCGCATCGCGATGAGTTGGGCGCGCGGGACTGGTCGCGTCAGCAGATAGACGATCGTCTTTTGTTCGACCTCCTGACTGATTACCGCAGTCGAGAAAATCGCGGAAGCCAGCGGCAAAAGCCGAAATACAAGGATCGCGCTCAACATCGCGTACATTTCTTCGAGCGGCTTGCCCGGATTGACGCGCTTGAAGACGTACGCCATCCCAAAGAGCGCAACCCCCACGATGAGCCATACGAATATCCGGCGAAATCGCAAGAACTCTCGAAGCGAGCTGGTGTACAAATAGCCGAGTGTCACTCCCCCTATCATATCACCGGGGTGCCCCGAGCCGCGCCCAATGGTCCCAAGGAAGGGGATTCTCAACGACTAGTCTGAACGAGTCTGAGCCGCCGTAGACGTTCAACTGCATCTTTTGCTGTACTTCGAATAATCGCTTCGCTGTCTGTCAGAAATGGCTCTAGAACTGAAATCGCCCTGGGATCACCGCGCGCTCCCAGTGCCGCGATAACTTGCCATCTCGATTGGATTAAGGTTGGATCGGCCAGGCAGGCGACGAGGGTGTCGTACGCTTCCGCTTTTGGAATCCATGCCAAGCCGTAAACGACGTTCCCGCGAATGGAGGCGCCATTAGAAGGATTTAACACAAATTTGATCACGGCTTCCTGGCTTGCTGGGTCTGACATCCTCCCAAGCGTTCGGCCTGCCGCAGACCTTCGTTGCTCGTCCTCCGAATCGTTGGCAAGAATACTTTGGAGAAGAGCCGCCGCTTCTGGGTCTGCGATTCCTTCAAAGGCCGAGATCAGCCCAGAAGAGTGGTAGGGAATCTTGGCACTCTTTGCGATCGCACGCATTAGGGGTTTCGTCGCGGCCTTGTCACCAAGCGTCCCGAGCGCCTGAGCGAGGGCGTATGGATCCGTACCATTCCCTTGCTCTAACAGCGCAAGAAGGGGCGTCAGGGCTCTCCGATCCCGGAAGCAGCCAAGGGCCATCGCCGCCGCCTTCGCGAGTACTGGCCTTGTCCTGTCGCAAACAAACTCGTAGAGCCGATCCTGTACCTTTAGATTTTCGAAGCGGTCCCGAAGTATTTTCAACGCAGGCCGCGAGGCAGGATATTCTTGCTCTCGCAACTGGATTGATCGGCGCGTTTCCATCGAAGTAAACGCGCGCAACGAGCCCGCGACCGCCACCAAGACCGATTCATCCGAGTCATTGAGCATCTCGAAGAGCGCATCTAGCGCAGGCGTTGCCACCTCAAGGGAATAGTCAATGTAATGCAAATGGCCCAAGCCCTTCGCCGCGTTAGCCCGGACTCCGGCAATCGGATCTTTAGCCGCCTTAAGCATATGGCCCAGAGCCGAAGGAGCAATGAACCGGGGGAACTCGGAAGAAACCAAAAGCCGGATTTCTGATGACGAATCGTCCAGGCCGTTATAGATGTCCTTGCGGAGGTTCTTGTCTGAGGACCATACAATTTGCTGATAGGCCACCAGTCGCACGGCGGGATCACGGTCGTGGGTGAGTTCTACCGCATGCAGTTGTAACGCCCTTCGCCTGCTCACCAAAGCGGAGGCTATCTGCGCTCGCCGGGGACTCGCTGCACGTCGCATATAGCGAACTAGCACCTCGGCACCCGGATCGCCCATATACGAGAGTGCGCGGAGCAAGGGGTTCCAGCCCTTTTCGGGAGCGGTCGAAAGTTCCTGTGAAACCACGCTCACGAAACGCTCCGGTCTCGTCCAGACGGCACGCAAAGCTTGATCTGCGACCACGGGTTCGGAATCCATGAGGCCCTTTGCGACCATGGGCCAAATTCTTGGGTCATCGGAGTTGCCCGCAACCCATACCGCGGCGCGGCGAGCGACGGCGTTTCCGGTTCGGAACGCACCTTCCAACGTTGCTTGGCCTTTTGTCCCCAAAAGCAGTAGCTGAGCGGCGGCAAATCCGGTTTGGTCATGCTCCAGCCTTAATCGGAGCGTGGCGAGGTTTTCGGTGATGGGTAAAGAATCTCCGGCCGAACTCTTCCGATTCAACGGTTGTCCGAACGTCGAGCAAGCACCCCAAAGGAGCGAGACCAAGACGAGTGAACTCAAAATCGCCAGACGCATATAATGAGAGACGACCGAAAGGCCGTCCGCGCTTTGGATCTAATGTTCCTAGACGCTGGCCGAAACCGTAACCGCTTATGGAGTCCTGCCTTCAGGATAAAAGGGAGGACTCCAAGGTTGAACTGAGCCTAGCGTCGGGGGCGGAAGCGGGCGTTTACGTCCTCTTCAGCTCGGCTCTTCTTCGGAAACTCATCGCCTGACGGTGCAGGCGCGGCTACCGGAGCTTCTGCGCGTGGGGCTTCGTCACGAGGACGATCTTCCCTGGGGCGATCCTCTCGGGGGCCGCGATCTCGGTATCCACCTCGATCACCACCACCGCCGCCGCCTCGGCCTCCACGGTCTCCACCGCGTCCGCCGTCACGAGCACCTCGGTCGCCTCCGCGGCCACCGCGGTCTCCGCCTCGGCCACCGAATCCGCCACCACCGCCGCCTGTGCTAGCCGGGGGAGTTGCGCCTTCGTTGTCCTTCAGCGTGGGCAAGCTTTGCGCCAGGCCCATCATCGTGAGGTTGATTCGACCCATGCCGTCCACTTCGAAGACCTTCACGTTGACGTCATCGCCAATGTTGATGGCTTCTTCGATGCGGCCCAGCTGGTTCGGAGAGATGTGCTCCTTCGGAACCATTCCCTCGCGACCAGGGATGTATTCCACCATCGCGCCGCGGCCCATGATCCGGGTAACGGTTCCCTTGAACTCGGTGCCAACCGCAACTTCGTCGGTAAGCGCCTTGATCATCGCAATCGCTTGCTGAACCGAGTCGCCTTCGCCGCCGACCATAACGCGGCCGTCCTGCTGGACGTCCACCGTCGCCGCGGTCGTTGCAACGATCTTCTTGATCGTGGCGCCGCCGGGGCCGATGAGGGCGCCAATCTTCTCAGGATTGATGTTGATAGTCGTAATCTGCGGAGCACGAGCGTTATCCACGTTCGGGCTTGAGATTTCGGCGTCCATCACATCGAGGATCTGGAATCGAGCAACCTTGGCCTGATTCAGTGCCTTCGACAGCACGTCCTCGGGGATACCGGTCAGCTTGGTATCAAGCTGCAGCGCAGTGATTCCGTCTCGCGTTCCGGCAACTTTGAAGTCCATATCGCCGCAGAAGTCTTCCATGCCCTGGATGTCGGTGAGGACTTTGAAGACCTTACCGTCGGACATGAGACCCATCGCGATACCGGCAACGGATGCCTTGATCTTGATACCCGCGTCCAAAAGCGCGAGGGTTGAACCACAGACCGACGCCATGGACGTCGAACCGTTGGATTCAAGCACTTCGCTCTGGAGGAGCAACGTGTACGGGAACTCAGGATCGTCGAGAGGGATCACCGGAAGCAGGGCTCTTTCGGCCAAGGCTCCGTGTCCGATTTCTCGGCGGCCTGGGCCGCGCATCGGGCGAACTTCGCCGACGCTCCAAGCAGGGAAATTGTAGAAGTGCATGTAGCGCTTCTGGGTGTCGATTTCGAGGCCGTCCACCGTCTGGGAATCGCCCGGCATGCCGATCGTGCAGACCGTCATGACCTGGGTTTGACCGCGGGTGAACAGGCCAGAGCCGTGCACCTTCGGGAGCAAACCTGCGAGCGCTTCGAGCGAGCGGATATCGGTCAGGCCACGACCGTCCGGTCGGGTGTCCTTCTTGATGATCAGTTCCCGAACAACGCCCTTAACGACATAGTCGGCGGCTTCCGAAAGCTGAGCCTGGATTTCGGGCTTGCCTTCGTACTCCGGCTTGAGTTCCTTTACGATGCTCTTGATGAGATCGTTCAGGGCGCTTTCTCGCATCGCCTTGTCTTTCGAGCCGAGCAGCGATTTCTCAATGTCCTTCTTGAACTTCTTTTCGATCGCCTTCTTCAGGTCCTCGTCGACAACATGAAGTGCCACATCGCGCTTCGGCGTGTTGGCCATTTTGCCGAACTTTTCGAACTCAAGGCAGATCTGATTGATCGCCACATGAGCGAACTTCAGCGCG
>JBKJJL010000298.1:0-7479 GCA_046597875.1 Fimbriimonadaceae bacterium
ATGGCCTACGCAACCGCCGCGGGATATTCCCGGAAGCTCCTGCTGGAAACCACCTTCAAGGAAGAAACGGAGACCGATCTCTTCGGCGAGCAGGCGGTTCTTTGCGGGGGCATGATCGACCTCATGATCGCCGGGTTTGAGACGCTCCTCCAAGCGGGATATTCGCCGGAAATGGCTTACTTTGAGTGTGTCCACGAGACGAAGTTGATCATCGATCTGGTGATGGAAAAGGGCTTGAATGCGATGCGACAGGGCATCAGCGATACCGCGGAATGGGGCGGATACTTGGCGGGGCCACGGCTGGTTACGAACGAGACCCGAGCTGAGATGCGAGCGATTCTTTCCGAAATACAAAGTGGAACCTTCGCAAAACAATGGGTTCAGGAGGCGAGGGACGGAAAGCCAAGACTTGCGCGATTACGACAGGGTGCCGCAGAAGGCGAAATCCACCGCGTCGCCGACGAACTCCGGTCCGTCTTGAATCGGTAGACTCACTATCTAGTCGAGGAACGCATGAAATTCGCGAATCTATCTCTTGCATTCCTCCTGATGGTGCCCGGCATCGCCCTGGCACAGAAAAAGAAAGCCCCGGTTACGCCGCCGCCCAAGCCTCCGATGCCCGATCCTGCCGCGGTGAGTGCAAAGACGGCGATCTTGATCGACGAGATTTCGGGCAAGGTTCTCTGGGCCAAAAACGCGGACGTTCGGCGTTTTCCAGCAAGCACGACCAAGATCATGACTGCGTTGTTGCTCATTGAGCGATGTCGACCGGACGAGATCGTGACCGCTCCGTTGGACATTGAAAAAACCGGCGAAGCGAGCCTCCACTTAAAGCCGGGAGAAAAGCTCACCATGCACGACCTGCTCTGGGGAATCTTGCTTCGTAGCGCCAACGACGGATGCGTCGCGGCGGCAATCCATTGCGCGGGGTCGGTGGAAGGTTTTGCTGATCTAATGAACGAACGCGCCAAACAGATCGGCTGCACCGGGACGAATTTCAAAAATCCGAACGGTCTCAAAGACCCTGACCATTACACGACCGCGCGCGACCTGGCGCTCATTGCGCGCGAGGCCATGCGATACCCGGAGTTTCGAGAGATCGTCAAGCAACGGAAACGAACGATCGAGCGATCGATCAACACCGCCGATCGCCAAATCGTCAGTAAGAATAAGTTTCTTGTCCTGGATCCTACAGCGGACGGAATCAAGACCGGCTACACCCGCCCGGCTGGACTCTGCTTTGTGGGGAGCGCCAGTAGAGGCGGCTATCGTCAGATTTCCGTTGTCTTAGGCAGTGACAACTGGGCCGAAGAAACGGGGAAGATTATCAACTGGGGATTCACTAAGCATGAAGTGATACGGCCCCTGGTAGCAGGCCAAGAATTGGAGCAGAAGGCAGCTCTTGTTGGCGGTGCACTGATTAGCGTAGCGCCCGTCCGAGCGGTCCGATTTGTCGGCACAAGAGGGCAGACGAATGCGAGCTTGGAACCATCGTTTAACGAGTTTCTCAAGGCACCGATCACGCGTGGGCAACAAGTTGGCACCCTCCGGCTAACCGATCCGAGTGGCTGGCAGGATACAATTCCTCTGGTCGCGCTCGAAGACGTGCCCGCTCCCGCTGCTGGAACCTCCTCGAAGGCTCCATTCGTAGCAGGCGCGGTCGTTTTACTCGGCCTTTACGCATTTACCCGCCGGAAGCGGCAACAAACTTATGGCCGATTCCTCCCGTCCTGACACTCAGATTCGTTTACACCGCCGCATTTCAATGGCGGGCCTTTGCAGCCGCCGGGATGCCGAAGACTGGATTCGCGAGGGTCGCGTTATGGTCAACGGCGAACCCGTCGTTGAGATGGGCATCAAAGTCGGCCCGGATGACCTCATTGAAGTTGATGGCCAGCCCATCGGAATACCACGAACGACGACGATCTTGATGAACAAGCCAAAGGGCTATGTCACGACGTTGAGTGATCCGATGGGGCGAGTTACAGTCCGGGATTTGCTGCCCCCGTCCTCTCGGCATCTGAAGCCCGTGGGCCGGTTGGACATGGACACCGAAGGGCTCTTACTGTTCACCAATGATGGCGATCTCGCGCATCGGCTCTCGCATCCACGGTATGTGGTGGACAAGGAGTACGAAGCAATTGTATCGGGGACACCGACGGAGAATGGCCTTGAACGGTTACGCACGGGAATCAAGCTGGAGGATGGCATGACCGCGCCCGCGCAGATTAAAGTGAACGGCTCGGATGGATCAAGCACGCGGCTGACGATCGTCATTCACGAAGGCCGGAATCGGCAAATCCGGCGGATGTTCGAAGAGATCGGGAATCCCGTGACCGCCTTGCGAAGAGTGAGGATTGCTTTCTTGACGATACGTAAACTCCCGAAGTCGGCCTGTCGATTGTTAGGGCAGGTTGAAGTGGAGCAGTTGAAGAAGCTGGTTGGATTGAAGTAGGATTCTGGCTTGGTCGTTCGGGTCCGGACGCAAGGAGCGAAAGGGAATAGCCTCACCCGAAGGCCTGCAGTTTCCCCACACGCCAATCGTGTGGGGAACAAACTCATCCCCTGCTTTCCGGTATGAGGATCACGGGCAAATTTTCGGTCTTCGGGTCGTTGCGTATCAACTCACTCCAAAAGCTAAGGTGAGACTGCGTACCACGCATCGCCATCGCGAATGAGTCGCCTGTCCGTTAGCTCAGCCTTGAACCCTTTGATCCTGGCTGGACCTTCGCCATCCTTGTCTAGAGCCTCATCTGTCCACAGCATAGGAAATGTCTTGAGCTCGTAGCCTTCCTCTTCGACAAGTCGAATGTGTTCTCGGGATTGCGCATAGCCTGCACTTTTGTGGCCGTTCGTGTAGCGTTCCCAACCTTCCGCAAAGATCATCGCGCGCTTGCCATCGTTGAACTTGTCCCACGCGCCAAATATCACGAAGCGCTTCGATTCGTTCACAAACGACCAACTCCAATTCCAGTTGCGGCATGTGGCTCCGTGAGACTGAATGAAAGCTTTTCTGCTCATGGCCTCGTCACTCTTACCACATTACTCCGCTTCTCATTCCCCGTCGTCGTCTTCACGTAAACCGCGAAGATCTTTGAGGCACCAGAAACCAGCAGGCCGAAGTCCGTCAGCAGCGTGTTCGTGGGAGGGGTAATCGAATCCACGACTTCCTCGTCGTCGCCTTTGTACTTGGGCGGGTCACACGCGCGGACTTCGTATTCCATCAGATTTGGGTCAGAAGAGTTTGTCCAGACCAGTTCCGCTTTTCCGAGAGTCGCATTCCAGGCGGCTCCGAACTGGACGGCTCTGGGCGTCGATCCTGGAGGCGGGGTCAGCCGGGGAAGGCTCAAAACGAGAGCGTTCGTGGGGGCAAAGCTCGCAATTACCGCTTGCCGATACAGCACCATCGTCGCGTGCAGGGCGGGCAAGGTGGCATTTCTTTGCTCGCGTTTGAGTTTCAGGGCTTGCTCCTTGGTGGACAGGGTTGTAAACGCGGTTTTCAACGCGGCAAGCTTCGTGTTGTACTGCGCCAGCGTCAGCGTGCCGATGAGCAAGGGCGGGGTAAAGCCCGCAATCGCAGGCGAGTTCGCGTTGATCGTCGCCCACAAGCTGGCTACGTCATCGGCCGCCCTCACGAACACGCCAAAGCCTGCCTTGTTGGAGGGAACCTTGGGCAGGGCGGGAATGTAAGTGGAGTTTCGGAACCGGTAGCGAACCGAGCGATTGAAGTTCGATATGATGTCGCTCATCTCGCTTCTCTTTGTGAGCAAATCTTGACTCGCGATCGCCCGCGCGTTGGCGGGAGCTTCGATGGCGGTAATCGCCGCCGCCAAGTCCTCCCGCAAATCGCTGAAATCGTCCTTGCCGATTCCGCTTTGAAGGGTAAAAGAAGTGCCGGTAACCGTTTCGACATCTGCCCAGTGGGCAAGAAACAGGTCAGCCGTGGTCACGTAACTCGGGATACTCGTAATAGGCATGGGGTGTCCTCCTTTGGATCACATCCGAAAGGGCGCAGCCGCGAGGCCGCCTCCCTTGGTTTTATAACTATACGCCTTCGCCCAAATTTTGTCAAGGTTTTTCACGATTGGAAGGCGCTCCGGGAAATGGGGAGAGACAGAATTGCAATGGGGAGGCATACAAATGCAATGGGGAATGTCGCTTTCGCAATGGGGAGACACACATTTGCAATGGGGAGCATCACTGTCACGATGGGGAGATACACAGTTGCAATGGGGAGCATTACTTTTGAGATGGGGAGGTCCAGAATGCCAATGGGGAGCCTTGCTCTCGCATATTACGGGCACAGATTTAGGAAGGAGGACTCAAATGTCCAAGTCCAGGCCACCTTGCCCGACTCCCGCTTTGGGAATTCCGTGAACGGTGGAGTTCCACGGGAACGCGAACGCCTCTCCGCGAAGCAGTTGGGCCACGGTTCGAATCTGAATGACGGGAACGGCGTTTCCACCATCGGGACTCTTGACGAATCCTGACTTATTGGCCCAATCCACGATGCCTTTCGTCGGCGGAACCAAGGTGATCAGGAAGCCCATCGCCGCCTTGTTGGCCGTCATCGTCGCTTCCAGGTTCTTGATATCATCCATCTTCACGGTTTGTCCGCCTTTCACGGAGATGATCACAAGTTCGGTCTTCTTTTCCTCCCCCGCCTTGTAGAAGCTCGGCGGAAACTTGAAGCGCACAAAGCCGTCCACGCCTCCATCTGCACCTTTCTTCTCTTGCCAGGGCATCGCGCGAGGGACGAGCGAGATCGCCCACTTCTGGAACTCGTGCTTATCGCGGCTGGCGAGCTCAATCGCTTCGGCATCTGTGGTTGGGAGCCCGATGATGTCGTAGTCCCCTTTGGGGCCGTTGTGGATGTGGAAGGTATCGAAGAGCCGGGCTTCGATAAGAGAGGTTGCGGTGGAAGTGATGTCGATGCCAATCCAGTTGCGACCGAGTTCTTGCGCGGCCATGATGGTCGTGCCGCAACCGCAGAAGGGGTCTAGGACGACGTCGCCAGGGTTGGAGGAGGCTTCGAGGACGCGTTTGAGAAGGGCGACGGGTTTTTGGGTGGGATAGCCGAGACGTTCATCTCCGTGAGTGCCCATATGCGGCAGGTCAATCCAGAGGGTATCGACGGGGGCTCCTTTTTCTTCGTTGAAATAGTGCTTGTAAACGGGATACTTCGACGACGCGGTTATCATCGCTTCACCTGATGCAAGAAGGGCTTCAAGCCTCTCTTTCGAGACAGTTTTCAACGGATTCCACTTGAAGCGTCTTCCCTGATCGTCAACTTTGTCGTACCGCTTTAAGGCGCCAACTGAATAGGGTCGAGTTGTTTGGTGGAAAGTAGCCAAGTCAGATTTCGTGTAGTAGAGGATTGTGTCGGTTCCGGCGGGCCACTTTTTCGCGATCGACTTACTACTGCCTGCGTTGAACGTTCTTTGCCAAATGATTTCGGACTTAAAGTGTGTTGCTCCAAAGATCAAGTCCAACAGAACCTTCAAGTAGTGGCTGGCTGAGGAATCGCAGTGAAGGTAGAGCGAGCCGGTGGGCTTGAGGACTCGGTGCAGCTCGTAGAGGCGTGGAGCCATGCGGGCGAGGTAGGCGGTGACGTCGTTGCGCTTGAGGTACTGGATGAACGACTGCATGAGCGAGACGAGCGGCTGGTTCGGGCAGGTGTCCACGAACGCGTCCCACTCGGCGTACAGATCGGGCGACCATTTCCAGGTGTCGGTGAACGCCTTGACTTGTGCCTCGGCGGGTGCTCCGCTCTGCTCCTTGAAAAGTACGTTGTAATCGCGGTTGGAGTTGAAGGGTGGGTCGAGGTAGATGAGATCAACCGACTCGCTGGGGATGTGCTTCTGAAGAACGGCATAACAATCGCCGTAATAGAGCCGGTTGCAAACGTCGTTCATATCAAGGATCATGACGCAAGAAGGCTAGCACTCGCCGGGTCGAACCAACCGGCGTCCCCAACACCGTAACATCCCAACACCTTGCCAGCGCGGTATGCTGAATCTAATCAATGAACAGCTTCCACACCCGCGCAACACTTGCGCTTGGAGGCCGGGACCTTACGGTTTTCCGCCTCAAAGCCCTTGAAGAACAAGGCTACAACGTTTCCCGACTCCCCTACTGCATCCGGATTCTGCTTGAGAATCTCCTTCGCACCGAAGGCGATGGCAGCGTCGAACGAAAGGACATCGAAGCCGTCTTGAACTGGGACGCGAAAGCCGAGCCCAGCGACGAGATCGCCTTCATGCCCGCTCGGGTGTTGCTGCAAGACTTTACCGGCGTGCCTTGCGTGGTCGACCTTGCCGCGATGCGAGACGCGATGGCCGCGCTTGGAGGCGATCCCAAGAAGATCAATCCCCTACAGCCGGTCGAGCTCGTCATCGATCACTCGGTTCAAGTAGACGCATTCGGAACCAACGAGGCACTCACTATCAACCGCGACCTCGAATTCGAACGGAACGGGGAGCGCTACACCTTCCTCAAATGGGGCCAAAACAGCCTCGAAAACTTCAAAGTCGTCCCTCCGAACACAGGGATTTGCCATCAGGTCAATCTCGAATTCTTGGCCCGTGGCGTGTTTGTTAATGACGATCGCGAAGCCTATCCCGACACGCTCGTCGGCACCGATAGCCACACCACGATGATCAACGGCCTCGGCGTGCTCGGCTGGGGCGTCGGCGGAATCGAAGCCGAAGCCGCCATGCTCGGGCAGCCGATCAGCATGCTCATTCCGCAGGTCATCGGCTTCCGCCTAACCGGCAAACTCCGGGAAGGCGCAACCACCACTGACCTCGTTCTGCGCGTAACCGAGATGCTCCGATTGAAAGGCGTTGTAGGTAAGTTCGTCGAGTTCTTCGGCGAAGGAACGCGGAATCTGCCAACCGCGGACCGTGCGACGATTGGCAACATGGCCCCCGAATATGGCGCAACTTGCGGGATATTCCCCGTTGACGCCGTTACCTTGAGGTACATGCGCTTAACCGGGCGCTCCGAGGAGCAGATACGTCTCGTTGAGGAATACATGCGCGAGCAGGGCCTGTTCTTCGAGGATGCGACGCCCGATCCCGAATACACCGACGTTCTAGAACTCGACCTCGAAACCGTCGAAACGAGCGTTGCTGGGCCTCGACGTCCACAAGATCGGGTCGCGCTCAGCCTCGCCCGAGAGTCGCTCCACGCGACCTTTCCACAACTGGCTCCCTCGGCCGTCGGGTCCGCATCCGACGCCTCCGAGTTGGGCAACGGTAGCGTCGTGATCGCCGCCATCACGAGCTGCACGAATACGAGCAATCCCAGCGTCATGGTTGCTGCCGGTCTGCTTGCCAAGAACGCTGTCGCGCGGGGAATCCAACCGAAGCCGTGGGTGAAGACGTCGCTCGCGCCCGGGTCGCGAGTCGTCACTGAGTATCTGAAAAAGGCGGGGTTGATGGATGATCTCGAACAGATTGGATTCAATGTCGTCGG
>JBKJJL010000253.1:0-11605 GCA_046597875.1 Fimbriimonadaceae bacterium
TGCGGAACACCCGCCTGAACCGGGCGGCCCGGCATCGTGACATCGATCCGCTCTGCCTCAAACTGAATCGCCCGCTCACCGCCTTTTAAGTCACCCACGCGAGCGTCAATGGCTTGCTGGAGTCGCGCTTTGGCCTCGTTCACGCGTTGCCCATAGGTGGGGCGTTCTTCCGCAGGAAGGGAACCGATCTGTCGCAAGAGTCCCGTGTATTCGCCATTTTTACCGAGAAAGCGCGACTCCAGCTCTCGCAGACTCGCTGTTGATGCGGCTTCGCGAACCGCTTGGAGGGCTTCTTGTTCCAGTTCTTCGATAGAGGGCATCGTCGCTGGAAAGTGTATCTAACATAGTCCCGCGCCCGTACCACAAGGTTCATGGTGCGGGTAGAAACATGAGAACGGTAATGGGCCCCCGTTCGTCAGAATAAGAACAATGCGTTGTCTTTCTCTTTCTTTGGCGGCCGTACTGACTCTGGGAGTCGCAGCCCAAGTTCAGGCCGATGCTTTTAAACCGAGCAAAGCAGACCAAGTCAAGCTTGGCCGCGAAGCATCCAAACAGGTTCGCCAAAAGCACAAGATGCTGGGATCTGGCGACGAGCGAGTCAAAGTTTTGAGGCGGGCAGCGAGCAAGCTTTTGGCGACGGTCAACGACTCAAAGGAGCCGTGGGAGTATTCGTTTGACGTCATTGATAGCAAGGAAGTCAACGCGTTTGCGCTTCCCGGCGGGCCAATGTTTTTCTTTACGGGCTTGCTCAACCGGATGAAAACCGAAGACGAGCTGGCCGCGGTGCTGGCCCACGAGCTCACGCACATCCGGCGCGAACATTGGGCCTACCAATACGCTGACAGCCAAAAGCGGAACCTGGGGCTCTCGCTCATCCTCATCCTCGCTCGGGCGAATCGGAGCGTCTTCGACCTTGCCAGCGTAGGCAACAGCCTTTTCGACCTCAAGTTTTCCCGAACTCACGAAACTCAAGCGGATGTGCAGGGAATGGACATGCTAATCGCCGCCGGCTACAACCCAGACGGAATGGTGGACGTCTTCAGCATGTTGCGAGATGCCTCAAAGGGCGGAAAACCCCCTGAGATCCTTAGCAGTCACCCGAGTGACAACAGTCGAATTAAGGCGATTCAAGACCGTATCAAAGCAATGAACAAGACGTTTCCTCCTCAGAAGAGTTTGCCATGGGGCTCGGCGACTTACCGGACCTCGCGGGCCGGGCTTCGCTGGAACTGGTAGGCGCTATGCGGTGAGGATTGTTGAGGTCAGGGCTTCGCCTCGGCTGTAGGGGGGAATGTCGGGGCCTTGCGCACCTTCGTTTCTTGCTCGAATGCAAAGGCCAATCGAATCAAAGTGGGCTCGGACCACTTCTTTCCGAAGAACGTGATCCCGACCGGCAAGCCGCGAACGAAGCCCGCAGGAACCGTGATCGCCGGGTACCCAGACACGGCCGAGGGCGTAGACGAACCTCCCGAAAAGTGATCGCCGTTGATCAGATCCGTCGTCCAAGCGGGGCCACCCGTCGGCGCGATGATCGCGTGTAGCTTGTGTTGGACCATCACCGCGTCGATTCCTTCCTTTCGCGACATTCGATGGTTCTTCGCGAGGGCGGCGAGGTACTTCTTCTCGCTCAAGGGCCCTTTGGCCTGCGCCATGTGAAAGATTTCCTGGCCGAAATACGGCATTTCTTTGTCCTTCATTTGCTCATTCATGCGTATGAGGTCGGCGAGACTCTTCGCTTTCAGCTTTCGCGAAGCGAGGTACTTATTGAGGTCAGCCTTGAACTCGTAAAGCAGGACTTCGAACTCCGAATCGTCGTATTTGGCGTGGGAGGGTAAGTCCGCGGGGTCGACCATGGTCGCGCCGAGTCCCTTCAGCGCCACGATCGCATCGTGCATGATCGCATCGACCCGGGCGTTGAATCCGAAGAATTTGCGAGCGATACCGATCCGCACTCCTTTGAGGCTCTTGCCCTTCAAGAACGGAGTGTAATCGGCGTGTCCGGCAAAGCCCTTCGTTGCCCCATCGGAAGGATCCGGCCCGGCCAAGACGCCGAGCAGAATCGCAGCGTCTCGGACGGTTCGGCACATCGGGCCAGCCGTGTCTTGGCTATGCGCGAGCGGGATAATGCCAGAGCGTGAGATCAGGCCGAGCGTTGGCTTGATCCCAACCAACCCGTTGCTCGTGGCGGGACAAACAATCGAACCATCGGTTTCAGTTCCGACTGCGACGACGCACAAATTCGCGGACGCTGCGACTCCAGAACCTGAACTGCTCCCGCACGGGTTTCGATCGAGCGCGTAAGGGTTCTTGGTTTGCCCGCCGCGCCCGCTCCAGCCGCTGGAAGAATGCGTGGATCGGAAGTTCGCCCACTCGCTCAGGTTGGTCTTACCAAGGATAACTGCACCCGCGGCGCGTAGACGCCGGACAATGAACGCGTCGTGAGTTGCTCGATTGTCCATCAGCAGGAGCGAACCCGCAGTGGTCAGCATCCTGTCACCCGTCTCGATGTTATCTTTGATCAGTACGGGAACACCGTGAAGCGGGCCTCGCTTAGCGGGGGTTTTGTCTAAGCGTTCAGCGATCTCCATTGCCTCCGGATTGACCTCGATAACCGAGTTCAACTGGGGCCCATTCCGGTCTATCTCCTCAATGCGGGAGAGATACTTTTCTGTGATAGCGCTCACTTTCTGGTGTTTTAGGAAGATGGCGGCGTGAATGTCGGTGATCGTTGCCTCATCGAACTCAAACTCGGGGACCGCTGTTCTAGCTAGGTCAGGCTCCCCGCCAGTCGAATACGCGAGACCTCGGCCTCCAATCGCCGTCACACCGCCGAGCAACCCTGCCTTCAAAAAGTCTCGTCTCTTCATAAATCTAAGCTTGACACAAGACGAAAGGGGAAAATGGGACGCAACCCACTAAAGGGACGAAAGGGATGAAGGGGAACGGATACTCTCAGGCATTCACGACTACGAAAGGACGATTCCGGAGTATCTATTCAGTCGTCGACGAACAGCGCGCTGATGTCATACAACCTCGCCTGCGCGGTGACATTTGCTGCCTCTGGAAGCCGAACCCACCCTCCGCCACCGAGCCGCTGCGCTAAAAAGTAAGAAAATTGTAAGAAAGTCGGTGTCAAATTGCCCCGGAACCCGTTATCATTATTGGGTGGGGGAAAATTATGAAGCGCGCATTTACGCTTATTGAACTACTTGTCGTTATCGCAATCATCGCCGTTCTCGCAGCGATCCTGTTTCCGGTCTTTGCTCAGGCAAAGGAAGCAGGCAAGAAGGTGACGTGCATTAGCAACCATCGTCAGATGACTATGGCGACGATGCTGTACCAAGGGGATCAGGACGGCTGGTATCCCATGGGAATCAGCGGCGAGCGTCCTTCGGGCAAGGTTGCCTTCGTGCACGACCTGACCTCGGCCTACAGAAAGAACGCCGACATTCTCACGTGTCCGTCCTATCCCACGAGTAAGAAGGCACAGGACTACACCGGGGATTGGCGCAACAACAATTACGCGGGAAGCCTTTTCCAGTTCATTCGAACTCGCTGCTCGGGATGTACGCCAGTTGGGAACTTCCGCTACAACGGCTTTACGTTCAATCTAGGACTCTTTGGAATGGTCCTGAGCCCGGCCCCTATCGGACTGGTGACGAGGAACTATCCGCCTTTGAACGAGCACGGCGTCCCGATGCCTTCAGACACGATTGCTTATACCGATGGCTATATGCCACGTCGATACAACAACACCGAGACCACGGGCGGCTGGATCGACTACTGGTACAAGTGGGAAGTGTGGCCCCGGCACACGCAAGGAATGGTTTTCGCCTTTGCCGACGGACACTCGAAGTTTTACCGGTTCAACGCAATGCCAAAAGGCGGCAAGGTCATTCCTGGCTGCAGCAACTACACCAGCTACGCGAACCGCCCGAACTACTACGATTGGACGATTCACGTCCCGGCGGCGAAAATGCAGTTGTGCGGAATCAAGGATTATCCGAGGAACGAGGCTGATTTCGAGTGCGTGGGTCACCCTGGCGGATATCCGAACTTCGGGGACATGCACGGTGTGCCTGACACGTGTACAGCGGATATCAACAATTAGGGCTCTCAGACTCCAGATTCCCTCCCCTTGTTTCGGCGATGGGGAGGGTAATCCAGCTGGACACAGCTCTATATGATCTGCAAATGGGTTCTGCACGTCTAACAAGATAGAACAGCACATCCCGATGTGACTGAACCTAGGAACATCCCATGAGAACCCCAACCGTTTTATGCCTCGCCCTGGCCACGGGCCTTGTAGCCATGTCCGCCTCAACGAGGGCGGATAGCCTGCTCGAAAAGATCGCCACCGTAATCCTTGCCGACAAGTTCGGCATTGACACACGCGAAGTTGTAGACTTTCGCCAACAAACCCAGCTCTCCCCCTACGAGCTCGCACCCGTCTACCAAGGCGCGTACTACTTCAAGCAGAAGCCCAGCACTGTGTGGCAACTTCGCAAACAAGGCTTGGGTTGGGGTCAAATCGCTCAAAGGCTCGGAATGCATCCGGGAACCTTCAACAAACTGCGCAATCAAGGAGCATTCGATCAAGATCGCTTCTGGAAGAACTCGTATCAGGATCGATTCGGAGTGTCGACGCAGCGGGTTGACGTCATGCGAAAGCAAGGCGGCACGCTCGAAAATGTGCTGGGCGCGATTATCGTCGGCAAGCTCACCAAAACGGACCCGAGGCGGATCTACGACCAATATCAGACTCAACAGTCTTGGACCACGATCACCAACAACAACAATGTTCGCTTTGACCAATGGCAACGCGTGTCGGTCCCCGTTCGCACCGTCTATGTGATGCCAACAAGCACGAAGGGTATCAAGGTCAAATCAAAAAGCGACAAACGCTGGGATGGCAAAGGCAAGTCCCACGGAAAGATGGATAAGGCCAAGGGGCACGAGAAGCACAAGCTTTCTGGAAACTCCGTCGGTAAGGGTGACAAGTCCAAAGTGAAGCACGGTAACGGCGCTGGTAAAGGCAGTGGCAAAGGCAAAGGGAAGGGAAAGGGCGGTTAGAAACTGAGCCGCAGAGGGCTGGTTTCTTAACTTCCTTCGTTTCGGAAGTTTAGGCCAGCCCGTAACCCCCTCCTGAACAACCAGTTCACCTCACGGGAGAAGCCCATCCTGAGAAACTTTACAAGTCAGGGATTAGGAGTCGGGGGTCAATAATCACTCCTGTTGATGCAGTCCATCAGCAGGAGGGAATGGTTGAAAAGACCGAACTGGCGCGCAAGAAAGGGTCAGGTGATCGGAACGCTGAGCTTTTCGTAAGACGAATACCTCGTCAGCATTTCCCCCGCCGTGACCACTGCGACCGTCGCGTGATATTCAAACAACGCCCAATCGTCACCTCGCCGCCCACAGGAGCCCCCGCCGCATGATTTCCTTCGGAACCGGTGCCTCCAAATCCGATGCTCGGTGCCCGATCGCGTTGTAGAAAACGCGCCCTTGACCGTACATCTTCGTCCAGACCGTCGGCATCTGGCACGGGTTCGCCGAGTGCGGGCCATCCACCCCCTCCGAAGGGAACCTGCACGTTGCCAAAACATGGTTGCCTGGGTCCGTATGGAGGTAGTACTGCTCGCTCACGACCTCGAAATCGGTCAACCCTTCTGTAATCTCATGCCCCGGATGAACGCTCACGGTGTAGCGAACCGACGCGTCGCCGGGGTGCGCAACCCATTGCCCGCCCGTCATAAATTGCCATTCGGTGTCGCTTCGAAAGGCATCGCACATGCCGCCGTGGCAGCCCGCCATTCCGACCCCCGCCAGCACCGCGTCGGTCACCGGTTTCCGCTGTTCGGGCGTGATCTCGCCCATCGTCCACACCGGCACGATGAGGTCGAAATCCCGGAGATTCAGGCTCGCAAAGGCGTCCAAGGTGTTCTCGACCGTCGTCTCGAATCCCTCCGCTCGCAGCATGCCGTCAAAAAGGGCGGCAACCTTGTCCGGCTCGTGCCCGTCCCATCCGCCCCACACAATCAAAGCTCGTTTAGTCACAGCCCGCTATCTTACTTCGCGCCAGATGGTGTTCGCGGCCCGACAGCCCTGTTCATGTAGCCGGCCTGAGCATAGGCCCATCGCTGCGCGGCACGTGTCTATCATAATCCTTGCTATCGATATTCGCACCGTCCCCTATGGCTCTTTGGAACACGAACAGGCAATCTTGCTGAGGCGACGCGTGCTTCGGTGGCCGCTCGACCGAGATTTCACCGATGAAGAGCTCGCCGCTGAGACCGACCAGTTCCACCTCGTCGGGATCGAAGACGGCGAAGTCGTTGCCTGTGCCTTGCTCCAGCGAGTCGGCGATTCCGCAAAAATGCGCCAAGTCGCGGTCTCCCCAGAACTGCAGGGCCAAGGCGTTGGCCGAAAGCTCGTAGCCGCCTTCGAGGAGTTAACGCGAGAGAGAGGCTTAGCGGAGGTTATCCTAAACGCGAGGCAGACGGCGGTCCCGTTCTACGAGCGCCTGGGGTACGCGGTGGTGGAAGAACCCTTCGACGAAGTCGGTATCCCGCATCGAAAGATGCGAAAGAGAGTCTAGGGGTTCTGGGGTTTGGCGGCTAGGGTTTAGGATTTAGAGGGCTGGGCTTGGGTTTGCTGGTCAGGGATTGGCGTAACTTGGTTAGCATCCGGCCTACCGTGTCGCATTGAGCCATCACCGCAGTTGCTTCCTGCGGTGATGGTATCGATACGGCTGCCGTTCGAAGTTGATGGATTAAGCCGTAAGTCTCCGACTTTGGCAAACATTCAGTTGTCCGGTAGATCTGCCGGCCAAACTCCTTGCTCGTCTGCCACACCTGCCACTCCTGAAAACTCTTGATCATCTCCTTGGGATACCCCAAGGAACACGAGGTTTTGGGGATGGGACCCGATCCCCGTTTCCAAACTCAAAATCCCTAAACCCCAAACCCCAAACCCTAAACTCCAACGCCGCCGCCTGAAACAACGTAGAATTGGCTATGCCCTTCGCAACCATTCCCGAAGCCCTCTCTGACCTGCGTGACGGGAAGATGATTGTTGTTGTGGATGATCCGGATCGGGAGAACGAGGGCGACCTTGTGGTTGCCGGGCAGCTTTGCACTCCCGAGGCGATGAACTTCATGATCATCCACGGCCGCGGGGTGCCGTTTATTCCGACCACCGCCGAACGGTTGAGCGAACTCGGAATCCCCATGATGACGAAGCAGAACACGGCTCGCCATGGAACTGCAATGGCGGAAACCGTTGATGCTCTGGACGGCGCTACGACGGGCGTATCCGCCTACGATCGCGCACTCACGGTCAAGGTGTTCTGCGATCCGAAGGCCAGGCCCAGCGACCTCGCGAGGCCAGGCCACATCATTCCCTTACGGGCCGAGAAAGGGGGCGTTTTGAGACGAGCGGGGCATACCGAGGCGATTGTCGACCTCATGCAGTTGGCCGGCCTTCAGCCGGTCGGATTGGGCTGCGAAATCATTGCCGACAATGGCGAGATGATGCGGATGGACGGCCTTCAAGTGTTCGCGAAGGAGCACGGGCTGAAGCTGGTAACCATCGCCGACCTGATCGCGTACCGTCGCAAAACCGAGCGCCTCGTGGAGCGCGTGGCGGGGCCCATCGATTTCCCCACGAAGTTTGGGCATTTCAAGCTGTACGCCTACGAGCCCATGGTCGAGCGTGATCCGTACGTGGCCATCGTCAAGGGCGACGTCTGTACGGAGGAACCCGTTCTGGTCCGTATGCATTCCAGTTGCCTGACCGGCGATTTGTTGGGCTCGATGCGGTGCGATTGCGGCGATCAGCTCCAGATGGCGCTGCAAAAGATCGAAGAAGCAGGCCGGGGCGTGGTAGTCTACATCGCTCAAGAGGGAAGGGGCATCGGGCTCCTGAACAAACTCCGAGCGTATGAACTGCAAGACGGCGGGATGGACACGGTCGAGGCGAACATCGCTCTCGGATTCAAACCCGATTTAAGAGACTACGGCCTCGGCGCTCAAGTGCTCGCCGACCTCGGCCTGCACCGGCTGAGGCTGATGACGAACAACCCAAAGAAGATGGCGGGCCTGCTGGGCTACGGCCTAGAGATCGTCGAGCAAGTCCCCCTCATCGCCAAGCCAATGGGCGAGAGGGAGAGATATTTGGGCACAAAACGAGACAAGATGGGGCACCTCTTGCCGGAAGAATAGAGGGCCTAACGAACGACAAGCTGGTCATGGAGGTCGTACACCATCCGGTTTATCCCGAGCCCGCCCGGGAACCGAACAACAGGTTTGTCCTTTTTTCGGGCTTCATCTAGGACAAGCGAATACGAGTGACGACTCCATCGAATAAGCTGGACAACTACGTCGCATTTGTCAACGTAAGGCATGAACTTCTCGATGTGGGTTCCGTCCTCCGCGTCTGGCCAATCAAGCTTGATGTCGAGCAGCTTCTCCAACTCGACTTTGCGAAAGTACTGGCCCTTGCTTCCGCCAACGAAGAGGATCCTCTTGCCTGCAACTTGCGCTTTCAACTCGGTGACTCGTTGGGCATGATCGTCGTGAACTGGAAGATCATCGTCTACGGGCTCAGCCCGCTTCGAGACCATTGCTAGTTGATCCTTGGTAAGCCAATCCAGCAACTTCGAAAGTTCAGGTGATTTCGCTTCCGCGAGGAGGCCCCGATAGGGTGCAAGGGTGTGCCGCAGCACTTTGTTCGAAGGTGGCATCCCAGCTTGCAGGCAGTCGGTCACGATCTTAGCGAACTCGGCATCGGCTCCCTCACTTACACTGGGCTCACGTAGGATTCTCTCTAGGGCTTCAAATGCCACGTCTTGGCTCTGGGGCTTCGAGCCCCTTGCAATATGCCTGCTGCGAACCGTGACGAAGTCGTTTGCTGCTGATTCGAGCTTTGGAAGGGCTTTATTTATGTCGACTGTAGAGATGGGGCTCGGCGCAAACGCCTGAGGTCGGATCGCATCTAACCGTAGGTGGAGTTCACGCTGAACGGAGTCCTGAGCGTCGGCAACATGAAGCGAGATGAGTTGGAAAAGCCATGCGCTCGCTTCAGTTGCGAGACGATAAAGCTCGGCTTCAGAATCCTTCAACGGTTCATTGTAGAGCTCAACCCAGGAACTGACTTGACCCCCAATCTGATAGGCACGACTAAGCTTCGCCCACACTTGAGGCTTAAGGGAGCGTGAGGCGTTGAGCCCAAAGAAGGGGCTTTCATTCGTGGAGTCGTTGTGGATACGTTCCAAATCACCAAAACTTGTGTCCAGCGAAGGGTAGTCGATATCGCACCGTCTGCTTTCCTCGAGAAGCTCTCGGCACCAACAAATGAGCGACCGGGTTGTCCAAGGGTTGGCCGGGGCTTCAAGAGCTTCGATCGCCTTGCCCAGCTCTTTCACGCCAGCTTCAAGTTTCTTCTTTTCCGACGGAGAAGCCCGGTTCGCGCGCCGGATGATGACCGGTAAGGCAAGTTCCGGCTTAGGGATAGCCACGGGTTTGGGTGAGAGAACCACCGCGGGTGTTGGCTGCTTCTGGGGTAGTTCTGGCTCAACGACGAGAGGTACGGGTTCCGCGATCACGGGAACCGGGACCTCAGCTTGTGAACAAAAAGTTTCGAGGATTCCCAGAGCCGCTTTTGCGGAGTCTAGCGATTGCAGGTCGGCCAATATGTCTGCGATTACCCGCGCTGATTGACCTACGAATGCGTTAGATCCATCCCCTCGTATCCGATGTTCCTGATCCGCCAGAAACGATGAAATTGCTTTTATGGCCCCTGAAAGTTCTTGATCCACACAGCAAGGATACACGGATATGGATGTCGCTATGAAATCCGCTCAAGATGGCCAAGCAATGGTAACGCGATGGATTGCTGCCTGGACTAGGAGTCGAACCTATACCCCGCTTGCTTGACATGCAATGGCATTCTAGACGCGCAAGGGTAATCCAACTATCTGGGCATAACAGTGATAGAATGGCCCTATGAAATCAAGAGTCGTGTTCTCCGCATGGATCGCCTTTGCCCTGCTGGGATGTGGAGGCTCTCCGGGAGGCGTGCAAGTAGCGGGCGGAGCAAGCACGGTGGTCGTTGGGCCCGTCACCTTGACTGGCTCGATGTCAGCGCCGGTGGTGTCCAACCCATCCGGCGGTGCAGCGGCCTACGCGCTCTCGGGGAATATTACAGGCGCTTCCCTCACCACGCCAGATGCTTCCTTGGCCTCTACCGAGATCATCTTTCAGAGGGAAGGGGCTAATGGCTATGAGATCGCTGCGGTCGCACCTGACGGAAGCGGGTTTCGCTCCATCATTGCGAACCTCCCATCTTTGCCAACCCAGATTCAGGTGAGCCCGAATGGTCAGTTCGTTTACTACGTACGATCGAATACTCTGATTCGCGTTGGAATCCTAGGTGGCTCCCCCCAGACGATTTGCCCCACAGTTGGGAGTTTCGCGATCACCCCGAGCGGCAATGCGATTGTCGTGAAGCGCTCCAGCAGTGGTTCGATCCAAACTCTGACTGCTACTGGAGTCGTGTCTTCAACCATTGGGACGTTCGCGGGCACCCTAACCGTAGTTGGTTGTGTCAAAGAGAACCTCGCGGTAGTTGTAGAATTAGACAACATGAATCTGAGGCAAGTTAGACCCCTTGCTACGACTGCTGGATCATCCCTTCAGCAGTCGATTGCCGGCCTAAACAATGGTGGGGCAGTTTGCACCGAAAGCGCCACTCCATCCATCATCTTCAGCGGCACATCAAGTGGTTGGTCGAGACACTTTTTGCCGTTTGGATACGACGGTTTTCCCTGCCCTTTCGCTTACTTTGGCGCCGCTTCCCCCGACGGGAAGTGGATTGTTAGGAGCTTGAATGTTGGTGGTCCCGTTCAGCTCATAGTTAGAGAAATCGGTTCAACGGAGGACCTCGTTATTCGCAGGGAGAATGTTGGAGTGATGGCGTGGTCTCCCATCATCCGGTCAAGATCAGTAGTCGGTGCGGGCTCAATCTTTGGCACCTCGATCGGAGCATTGCTCTTCTCGCAAGGCGATACCCACGTTAAGAGCTTCGTTGCAGCAGATGCGACGACCCGGTCATCGCTGACGGTAACGACGCAGGCTCAAGGTGGCAATTCTTCGGTTTTCCAGATCCAAGGAGATCGCCTCAACAAGCTTCAATACACGGATGGCAATGCATTCATTGTGAAGAGCATCGATGTGACCTCGGCAACTGTCAAAGGTGCTGTGGTTGCCTTCGACGGCGAGACTGGAAAGTTGACCACACTCTTAACCTACACGAAGGCACCTACATTTCGGAAGCTCGGAAACCTCGTGGAAGTTACCGGCGAACTCACGGATGTGGTGGGAAACAGCCGGAAGGCGAGAGCCATGATCCGATGAACTTTTCCAACAGTTACAGCCGGAAAACCACAAAACCCCGCCATCGAAGGCGAGGTCTTGAACCTAAATCGTGGCTGCCGCACTAGGACTCGAACCTAGGACCCGCTGATTAACAGTCAGCTGCTCTACCAACTGAGCTATGCGGCAGTATGAGGGCCAAATGTTACCCGTAACGATCTTCGGGCGTTTGG
>JBKJJL010000280.1:0-3041 GCA_046597875.1 Fimbriimonadaceae bacterium
CTCACGCCGCTTCTGGGGATCGCCTCTTCCGCGGCGCTGATTCCGGTCTTCTTTAGCCACGAATCGTGGGTGATCCGGATCACCGCGCTGTTCGCTTCGTGCGTCGTCAGCGCGTTCGCTTACGGGCAAACCTTTGAGCAAAACAAATGGGATCCGAAGGCGCTATTCCTGCCATTTATGGCCGCAACAACCGCGATCGGGGGCATGCTTCTCGATCACGCCAACCTACAGAGTTCCTCGGGCGAGACCAATCCGGCTCACGGAACATGGCCGGTGCTCATCTTGGCGACGCTCATTTCGGGCGTTGCCTACCTCCTCCGCGACAAGACCGTGGTACGAGACTCCCTGCTCTTAGGCGCGGCGGGAATCGCGGCGTTGCTGAGCCCGATCGGGCTCGACCGAACTCCAGAGGCGTTCGTTTACCTCGGCATCGCGGTTGCGCTCGGCGTGGCGAGTGGGGCGGGGAAATCGCTCACTGGCACGTGGCTGGCCTGGATTACGTTCTCGTTTGGGCTGATGGCCTACGTCTCGCCCTGGTCTTCTCAGCAGTTCCTGCCTACCTACGAAACCGGATTCCTCGTGTTCGCGATGAGCACGGCGGCTCTCCTTGCCTGGGCCACGAGCCGGAACGGAAAGGAAGCCGAGCCCGCGGCATTTGTGGCTTCGCTCCTGTGCCTTCCCATGGCACTGAGGATGAGCTACCTCTGGGTAACGCCGCCCTGGCCCAACGCCGACTACGCCGCCTTCATGGTGGGATTTGGCATCTTTTCGGTTGTCCTGCTCGCCCTCGGAAAGATGAACGGCTGGAAATCGCTCGTCGGAGTCGGGGGACTTTGTTCGGTTGGGGCGTGTCTGGTATACGCGGCGGGAGCGCACTTTTCGCGGGATGTCGACCTGGCGATGATAGGCGTCTTGGGCGCGCTGGTTCTGATCGCGGGCGTCACGGCTACCCCGATGGCTTCTCAGAACACCAAACACGCGGTGAACGGATCCGTCGCCGCGATTCTGGCGATGCTCGTCACCCGGCTTTCGGTGGTCTTGTTTGCGGGCGTTGTCGGCGAACCCGCGGCATTTACTTCGGGGCTTTTGTTCGCGAGCCTCGTCGGGTCCGGCTTGTCTCTTCGATATCGGTGGGGAGGCACGTTGGTCATCAGTTGGGTTGCGGCCGTTCTGGGAGCGGCATCCGTCTTCTGCGCGGCAGGGCCCTTGGTGGACAGCATTCAGCTCTGGGACTTGCGCGGTCAAGATCCTGGCTTCGTCCTGCTTCTTTGCGCGGCGGGGCTGGCTTCGGTCGTTCTTGCGGCGATCGCGACCAAACCATTTGACCCTGATTCCGACACGACCGAATCGTGCGGCGTGCTGACCTCGTTCCCGGCGTGGACGACTCTCGCCTACGTCGTCCTGACCCAGCACGTCGGCATGAAGGGCAGCGCGGCAGTTACGGTTGCTTGGACTGTTTTCGCGCTGGGTCTCATGGTCGTCGGCTTCTGGCGAAAGCTGCGAGTCGTTCGACTTTGGAGCTTCGCGGTATTCGCGCTAACGGTCGGCAAGGTCATTCTTCTCGATCTTGCCTACCTCGACGCAGGAATCCGAGTTCTGATCCTTCTTCTGCTTGGAATGGCGATGCTCGGGGGAGGATATTGGTACATCCGGACCGCAAAGCCTCAAGGGCGGGCTGACTCGGCGTAACAAAAGACCTTTGTGATACGTATAATCAAACATCCTACACACAGGAGGTGGTGATACACGATGATTTCAGATAAACAAAACAACCAGGGAGGTCTCGGCTTTTAGCTAGCCCAGATCGCCAGGCGAGGGGTTCCGGTTATGAATCCGTCCTTCCTGGTTCCATCCGAAAAAGCGGCCCCATTTGAGGGCCGCTTTTCTGTTTCCGGTAGGCTCTTGTTGCGATGAACTGCGCCATTTTGCTTGCCGTCGCGCTTTTTGGCCAGGAGAAACCTCCGCTTCGAATTGGCGATTGCCTCGTCGTCGGCCTTCCCGGCGTTGCGCTCGACTCCAAGACGAAGGCTGCTCTTGCCAGCGGAAGAATTGCGGGAGTTCTGGTGATGGGCAGGAACATCCGCTCCCTGGAGGAGTTGCAAACTTTGACCAGAGACGCCAAGGCCGCCGCACATGAGGGAGGCTATCCCCACCCCATCTTGTGCATTGACCAGGAGGGTGGGACGGTCAATCGGTTGCGAAAGATTCCGAGCTTCCCGAAGCATCCGAGCGCGGCTGCCCTCGCGAGAATGAAGCCACCTGACCGAGCGAAAACGTTGCAAGGGGTCTGTGCGTTTTTGGCGGAGACCGGCCTCAACATGAATCTTGCTCCGTGCGCCGATCTGTACCAGCCGGGGGTCATCGGGAGTCGCTCCTACGGCGCGAAGCCGGCTCAGGTCGTTCAAGCGGCCTCCGAAGCGATCAAAGCTAGTTCCGAGTTCGGCGTAGCAAGTATCGTCAAGCACTACCCAGGTCACGGACTCACGAATCGAGACAGCCACGGAACCCTGCCGAGAGTCAAAGCCACAAAAGCCAAGATGGAGAAGCATGAGGGAGTGTTCGTGGCGTTGATGGAGACCTCGGCGGCCGGAGTGATGGTCGGTCATCTCCTCGTACCAAGCATCGACAAGAAGTGGCCCGCAAGCCTGTCGGAAATTCACATCGGGCGCCTGAGAGAGATCAGCGGAAGCGATCGCCTCATCATAACGGACTCGGGCGCGATGAGTGCTCTGAGGAGGTATGGCTCCGAAGCGGCGCGGGCAGGGCGCGCTCTAACAGCGGGGGCGGACATCTACCTGACGACGACCGTTACCTCGAAATCCTTCGCCGAACTTGCGAGGAGAAAAGTCTACAGCCGCAAAAGGATGCTCGCAGCTGCGGCTCGGGTTCGGGCTTGGCGTGAATCTTTGGCAAAGTAAAGGTACCAAGTCCCGGTAGACTGCGGCCTGTGGCCGAGAACGAGATTCCGCATGTTCCATCGCCCTACGAAGGCAAACGCCTGACCGTAGGCAACCATCTATCTATCGCCTCGTTCTGGTTCG
>JBKJJL010000141.1:0-4434 GCA_046597875.1 Fimbriimonadaceae bacterium
TGTAACCGTGAAACCGGTGCTGGATGAACCTCCGTTCACCGTCACACTTGGCGGAACCTGGGCAACCGCGGTGTTTGCGGAAGACAAGCTGATAACCCGGCCGCCGAGCGGTGCCAATCCCTGCAATCCAAGAGTAGCGGCGCTGGGATTCCCCCCAACGACCGCGACGGGATTGAGTACAAATGTCGAAAGCTTTGCGGGCAAAACGTAGATTGTGCGAGTTCGAACGGAGCCATTTGCGGTCGCGGTTACGATCGAATTTTGGTTTGCAGACACGGCAACCGTGCCAAATGTAAACGTTCCCGAAGTTGCTCCAGCAGTGATGGTCATTGTTGGAGGCACCGTCAAAACCGCAGGATTTGAGGATGATAAAGCGACCGATAAACCCGCCGCGGGAGCCGCGACATCCAGGGTGACCGTTGCCGTTCCATTGAGACCACCGTAAATGTTCAGCGATGTGAGTGCGGTCAGCACAGGCCGGTATGCGATCTTCAAGACCGAGCCGCCCACATTGACGACGTAGACCGCTCCGTCTGGGCCCAACGCAAAATCAACTGGGCTGTCCATTGCAGAAAAATTTCCGTTCGACGTCACGACGTTCGACCCATTGACCTCAAGCCATCGGAGCGAGGATAGGACGAAATCGCCAAACAGATACCGACTTTGCCACTCAACCGGCCAGCGGTTGCCCACGAAACAGCCGCCGGTAATGGAGGCTCCAGCTAAGTTGTGGTTGTACTGGTGAATCGGATTGACAAAGCCGGCGGCACCGGTCGTGCCCTCGTGCAGCGGCCATCCGTAGTTGCCACCTGGCAGTCCGATATTGACCTCCTCCCACGTGTTCTGGCCAACATCGGCGACGTACAACGTGTTCGTACCCGGCCGGAATCCCATTCGGAACGGATTACGCAAGCCATAAAGGTAGATCTCGCCTCGACGACCCGGTTGATTAAAGAACGGGTTGTCATTCGGGATCGTGCCGTCCGGATTCACCCGTAGGATTTTTCCGGCCAAGTTGTTCAAGTTTTGACTGTTTGCCGGGGTCGATCCGCCATCTCCTGTCGCAATGTACAGTTTGCCGTCGATCCCGAACCGTATGCAGCCCGCGTTATGATTCCCCGCATCGGAGGCAATGTTGTCGACGATGATCATTTCGCTTCCGGGAACGGCTTGATTGTTCAGCTCGGTGAAGCGTGATACCCGGTTCTTGGGGTTGCCACCGGGAGTCGTGTAGTACACATAAACAAAGTGGTTCGACGCGAAATTGGGATCGAAGGCAAGGCCAAGCACTCCCCGTTCGCTGTTGCTCGAACAAGGGATCGTCGCAAATGTTGCGATCTGGGAGGAACCGTTGAAGACCTTAACTGCACCCTGTTTCTCGCCGACGTAGAGTCGTCCATTCGGGGCGAACGCGATACATGTTGGCTGACTCAGTCCGGGAATGTGCGTGGAAATTATGAATCCCGCGGGCTGAGCGAGGCCGAGTGAGGCGAGACCAAGAGACAGGAAGGCAAGGCAGAAACGGCGCATGGCTATAGTGTATGCCAAGTAAGTCCCATTCAGAGCAATTGTGCGTAAGTTTTTGAGCCGCACCACGTGCCTTTCATCAAAACGGCGTCCTCGAGTTCCCCAAGGAGCGTGAATCCAAGGCGCTCCGCCAGCCGCCAAGATGGCTCGTTGAGCGGGTCACACTCCAGCTTTGCGGTTTGGATTCCACATTGCGAGAGGATTTGAAGCAGGGCACCGAGCGCTTCCGTCGCGAATCCCTGCCTTTGGCATTCCGCCCCGATAACGTACCAAACCCAGGCTTCTTCTCCTTCGAGTGAAGCCCCAACTCGTCCGATGAAGGGTCCTTCGATCCGGCAGATCGCCAGTTCAACCCACTTCCGAGGATTCTCCAGTTGGGATTTAAGGGCCCCAGCAACGTACTTTTCAGCCCTTTCCAAGTCGAATGGTTCGTGAACTTGGTATCGAACCATGGCTTCGGTACCTTCAACTCGGGCAAGCTCCGCAGCGTCGTCCGAACGAAACTCCCGCAAGACGAGGCGTTCGGTTTGGACGGATGGCAAGATCATCCCGATAATTCTGTCAGGACTTCGTAGCCAAATGCCTAGGACTCCCGAATCATTTCGCCCTCTGGCGCGTAGGTACATTGAGAATAACTGTGACTGAACCTTCCGCTGACACCGTGCGACTGCTAAAGCCGACCGCCACCTATCGAAAGATGGGCCTCGTGGTGGTTGCTGGACTTGCTCTGCTTGGTGTTCTCGGCTGGGCCGCGTCGTCAGCGAGAAATGTGGCCGCGGTTACGGAAGGCTATGAGCTTTTGTCGTTGACGCAGGGTTCGGTTAAGGAAGTTGTCGTAAAGCCAGGCCAAGACGTTCAAAAGGGCGACGTGCTTGTCCTCTTGGATGACACGGCGGAACAAAAAGAACTTGCAGATGCTCGTATCGAGCTTGAGCGCGTAGCTGCAGAAACCGAAGGTGCAGGGATTGCGGTGGCGATGCCGCCGGCCATGGCGGGCCTCGGTGGTCGTATCATCCAGACCGGACCGATGCGCGGGATAACCGGTCCAATGCCGTCGATACCGAAGTCAAAAGATGATGGAAAAGTAGGAACCTTGCCCCCGGTAACCGGCGCTGGCGACGCCGAGCCACCCGGAGCAAAGTTCAACTTTGCCTCTGAAATTGCGGCGCTGGAGTTCCAGCTTGAAGAAAACAAGACGGCAATCATAGACGGCACGCAAAAGGCAGATGATGCCGCGACCCTTGTTTCCGAATCGGAGAAGAACCTGCAAGTGGCTCGCCTCATCGCTGATCAGCGCAAGAAGCAAGCGGAAAAAATGCGTATGCTCCTTGGCGAAGGTGTCGTCAGCCAAGTTGAAACTTCTCGTTCGGAAGCGCTTTATGCATCCGCCGAGGGCGGATACCTGGCGGCAGTGAAACAAGTCGAAGAACTCAAAGCGGCCCGCGATGCGAGGCTTGACGAGGTCGCCAAAGCTAAGACGACGGTCGCTACGCTTGAAAAACAAATCGTGAACTCGAAATCGTTAGCGTTGAAGGCGGCGAGCGCGCCCAAGCCGGTAGACGTTGCCGCAAACCCGACGTTCGTTGCTCCGCGCCGGGAGGTAATCAAACCCGCTTATGTTAAATCTGAGCCGGCACCGGCAGTGCCCGCCAAGGTGACCGTTGACAAAGGTGCCAAACGCGAAATGGAAGGACTTATGAGCACGGCAAAAGCACGCTTTGACAAGGCCGAGCAAGCATTGGAAGGACGGCGCGTGGTGGCTCCGCAAGCCGGAACAGTTACGCGAGTTCTGGTAACGGTTGGAGACGTGATCAAGCCAGGAACGAGCGTCGTGGTTATCCGATTTAGCCCGATTAATTAAGGTCATTCCATCGCCCGGCCCCGGGCGGCTACGTAGAGCGCGTACCATTCTTCCCGAGTGAGGTCGAGGCCATCGGCACCAACCGCGTCGCGAATGTTTACGGGATTCGTGGATCCCACAATCGGCACGATCCCGCTCGGGTGCTTCAGAAGCCAAGCCAGCGCCACCACGGCCGAACTCACGCCGCGCGCCTCACTCACAGCTTTCAGCAGTTCGTTCGACCCATCCGAAACTCCCAAACTCCCCCCGCCAAGCGGGCCCCATGAAAGCGGCGTGATCTTCTCCGTGATGCACTGATCCAACGTCCCATCGTGGAAGCAATCCAGTCGCTTCAAACTCACCTCGACTTGATTCACAACGAGCGGAAACGGCACCGCCTTTTGGAGCATCGTAAGGTGCCTTGGGTAGAAATTCGACACTCCGAACCAGCGCACTTTGCCTTGAGCGTGCAGGAGCGAAAATGCCTCCGCCACCTCTTCAGGGTTCATCAAGAGATCGGGCCGATGGAGTTGGTACAAATCGATCGTTTCCACACCCAACCGCTTGAGCGATCCTTCGCAGCTCCCGATAATCCACTCCTTCGAGAAATCGTAACGCCCAGGCGCACCTTCGGTTGGGGTGTTTCCGGGTCGAATCCCGCATTTCGTCGCGATCACGGTTTGTCGCCGAAGCTCCGGTGAATCTTTCAGAAGCAGTCCGTGATGTTCCTCACAAGCGCCTCGGCAGTAAATGTCGGCGTGGTCAAAGAGGGTGTAGCCAGCATCGTAGGCGGCGATCAGCGCTTTGCGGGCAGCCTCTGCGCGAGATGGCGTGATCTCGGCGGGATTCCAGGTGCCAACGATGCGCATACAACCGTACGCGAGGCGGCTGACCGAGAGGTCGGATGCGCCAAGTTTTATGGCCGTCAACTCTGAACTCCTTTCGCTCGCGCATCTCGCGCGGTCGCCTTGCGTTCGTTCCAAGGGAAAAACCGTTCACCTCGGTAGGCGACGGCATCGAGGCCGCCCATCATGATCAAGGCTCGCCTTGGGGTTCCCGAAACATTG
>JBKJJL010000152.1:0-7758 GCA_046597875.1 Fimbriimonadaceae bacterium
TATCGTATCGTTCGTATCCTTGAACCAGATCAGCGCCGGCATCAGATCAAAAAGGACCCTCAACTCAGTCTGTTGCCTTCGAAGCGATTCGCTCGTGCGGATCACTTCCAGTTCGGCTAGTTTAAGGTCGTTGATATCGGTACAGGTGCCAAACCATTTGAGAATGTTGTTCGAGGAATCTTTGACGGGTACTCCTCGGACAAGCCACCAGTGGTAAATCCCATCGCTCCGTCGCAACCTACACTCGATAGAGTAAATGTTCCCGGTAGATGTCGCGGCTTGCCAAGCTTCTAATGTCCGTTGCTTGTCTTCCGGATGAAACGCTTCGATCCAACCAGATCCCAAGCTCTCTTCCATCGTGAGCCCGGAGTAGTCCATCCATTGTTGGCTCAGATAAGACGACCAACCGTCGGGTCGAGCAACCCACACCATCTGCGGCATGGCTTCGGCGAGGGTCCGGAACTCCATCTCGCTCTGGCGCAGCTTCTCCTCGGAATAAAGACGCTGAATGCTCGACCAACATCGATCCACGACTTCCTGCACTAAGTTGACTTCAGCTTGACTCCAATCGCGGGCGCTTGCGTGGTGCACGGCTATGAGCGTTCTAAGCGCTCCGTTCTTCAGCAGCGGGCAGCAGATGATGGCTTTGATGCCAACTGCATTGAACGACTCAGCGCCGTCTGCTGCAGAGAGGTCTGAGTCAATGTCACGAAAGACGATCGTCTTACCGCTTTGAAGAGTCGAAATCGCGCGACTGCCAAACTGGGAGAGGTGGTATTCGCCGACGCTACTCGCACATCCATCCGTGTAGTCGTGCAAGATCGTGAAGCGGTCGCCGTCTTCCGCTACGTCGGCGTAAGCGCACCGTGACACCTTGAGGTACTCACCCAACATACGGGATGTGACGTCGATGATCAACGACGGTTCTACTAAAGCTCGGGTTGCCTCGGCAAGGTCGTTGAGGAATCGGAAGCGTTCTTCGCTCTCCCGTAGGGCTTCTTGCGAGCACTTACGCTCTGTAATGTCCCTGTTGACCCCAGTCATGCGGATGGGCGTTCCGTCGTCGGCCCTCAGCACCAACCCGTGGGCCTCGATATGGTGCACCTCCCCGTTGGGCCACACCACACGGAACTCAATACTGATGTCCTTGGCCTCGTCGAGTGCGGCCTGGATGGCGACATCTGCCCGGTCCCGGTCATCCGGATGAATCCACGCCAGCCACCCGTCATAGTCGCAGCCGAAGTCCTGCTCACGTATCCCGTAGAGCTCGAACATCCGCGCGTCCCACTCCAGCTTGTCCGCTTGCACGTCCCAATCCCAGATTCCGAGATGGACCGACCCCGTGGCCAAAAGGAGGCTTTGCTGGCTTTTCGCCAACAGCAACTCCGCCTGTTTGCGCTCGGTAATGTCTTGGATCGTCCCGTAGAACCCGGTAAGTTGACCGATCCGATCCCTGCGGACCTTTACCTTTGCCAGCACGTAAAACGGGTCGCCGTTCGGCCTGGTCCCTTTTAGTTCCTCAGCGGGCGCGTCGTCAGATTTGACGAGCGCGGCCACTTGAGCCGCTACTCGCGGCCTACTTTCCGGATCAAACAGTAACGCGAATTCGTTCTGATCGCGCGGTGGCCCAAGCGACGGATCGCGGCCAAAGATCTCGAAGATTTGGGGGGACCAAGTGGCGGCGTTGGTGGTAACGTCCATCTCCCAGTCCCCAATTTGCCCGATTCGTTGGGCCTCGTTCAGCCGCTTCAACGCGGCATCAATCTCATTGTCGGCCAGCTTGCGCTCGGTGATGTCTTGGCATGTGCCGAGGACGCGCTCCGGTTTGCCTTGCTCGTCGAAAGAGACGAGCCATCGTTCTTCCACGAACTTTATCGTGCCGTCCAAAAGAAGCACCCGGTGCTGGATCGCACTAGAAAGGCGACTCGTCAGCGACTCACGAAAGGCCTCGTCAACGCCCGCGCGATCTTCGGGGTGCACAAGCCGCAGAAAGTCCGAATGCGTTGGATGAAAGGTGCTCGGATCGGTCCCGAAAATGCGATGGGCTTCGTCGGACCAAACGACTTCGAACGTCGAGAGATCCGTTTCCCAACTGCCGATCTTGGCCACCGACTGCGCCTCGAGCAACCGCTCTCGTTCAATCTCGAGCTCACGGGAGAGTTTATGTTGCTCGGTGACGTCGTGCGCGGTGCCTACGATCTTTAGAGGCTGGCCGGTCTCCTCGTCGAACACGATCAGCCCCTCGTCTTGAACGAAACGCGTCTCACCATCGGACCGGATAAGACGGTGGTGAACGGAGTAACCCGTGCGCTCGCGGATGGCGGTCGCGATGGCGTCCCGGATGAGATCGTGGTCGTCAAGAGGAACGAGACCGAAGAACAACTCATTGTCCACCTCGACCGCGCCTGGCTCGAAGCCCGCGATGCGGAACATCTCGTCGGACCAACGTAGCGTGTTGGCATCGACGTCTTTTCGGCCGGTCAGATCCACCTCCCAGTTACCAAAGTGGGCGATTCTTTGGGCGATCGCCATGCTCGTCTCGCTCTCCCGCAACTCGGATTCGACTCGTTTTCGCTCGGTGACATCCCGAGTTGAACCAACAACGAACTCGACCGTGCCATCGGCGGTGAGAACTGGCGAGAAGATGTATTCGTAAATGCCGCCGAGGCCCAGTGGATTGGGGTAGCGTGTTTCGTCAACAATCCTTTGCTTGGTTTCAAAGACGGTATTCAACTGTCGCAGCAGTCGTTCCGCTAACTCTGGGGGATAACCGAGGTCGAAGAAATTCTTTCCAATGATCTCGTCGAGCCGCAGGCCCCACAGGTCGAGCAGTGGTTGATTGACAAACAATAGCCGCCCCGCGCGATCGTAGACTTGCGCGAAGTCGCTCATGGAAGACAGCGCCGAGTTTAGCAAACGCTCATTCCGAGCAGTCTGCTCAGACAGTTCCTGCAGCGCCATATCCGCAACCTTCCTCGCCGTAACGTTCAGGTGCATAGCAATCGCGCCGCTCGCGACAGCGCCAGCCACCGACGACACCGTGAGCAGAAACCAGCGGTTCTCGGTTGGAGAGTGACAGGGATATTCGATTGAAAACTCGGGCCCCCCAGCGAGGACGGATCGAATTCCCTCGGACACGGCCCTACTTTCACGAGCACTGAAGCCAACTGCTCGATCGCAAACATCGAGGTAGTTGAGCCCCATGCCGCATCCGGTGTCGGGACATCCGTTGTCGGAAGCGAACTGTTCCCAGGCGCCGTTGACCGCAGTTATCACACCCTGCTGGTTGAGGAGGGCGATGTGGGCGGGCAAGGCGTTGAGAATGGCCGCCTGGTTCGACGCTTCGCGCATGCGGGCTTGGTCTTGAGCCCTCCTTAACAAGAAGGTTCGGCCCTCTCGGTCCGATACGGTGTCGATCTCGCCTAATGTGAGTTCTTCGAGTCGCGCCTCCGTGCGAGCCAGCGCATCGATCAGAGAGGTGATCTCTGCCGAGATGTCTTCAGGCGGGATGGTCATTTTTGAGTTCAATCTATTAATGTTTCCAGTCCCAATGCCCGCAGCACGGTACGCCTCTGACTCAGTGTTCCGACGATCGTCTTAGACGGCAGCGGCTCGAGCTTGATTAAGGTCGGAGTCATGAAGATTCTGTTGTCTAGTGCAAGTTGGGGTTCTTGGAACACGTCCACGATTTCGATTTCACACCGATTCGGCAAATATTCGCGGCAGATTTCGTTTAGGTTTGCAACCGCCTCCGCCGAGTTCGGAGTGTCCCCGGCCACGTAAAGCCGAAACTTGAACTTGGTGATTTGGCTCACAATGCACTACCGTCCTCTTCAGGATCGGCCGAATCAGTTCCGCGCAAGTCATCCATTCGGCTTCGGTCCCTGATCAACTCACTCTCATGGCTCTCGGAGGTGCGAGTGAGCAGGTCCTTCTCGACCTTCTTTGCGTCGAGTTCTGTCTGAAGCGATTTGACGCGAACCTCGAGAACTGCCTCTTCCGCGTCGAGTCTGACTCGTTTGAGTTGCTCAGCAACCTCTTCGACCTCGAGCCTCATGCGCTCTGCGCTCTCCTTTTCCCATCGCATGGTGCCCATGAGAACCTCGCCGCCCGCGGTGTAGGTGTCGGCGAGCGTTACGCCCGCGTCGCTCAATATCAGTTCCCGGACTTGGTTCGAGTGGGACGTGCCTCGCGACTTGATGATCGACAGCCCGCGGTTGCGCTCACCTGCCTGTACCAGGTAGTTCAGGTGTATCCAGGTGTCTGCAAGGGTCGAAGTTTGCAGGGGCGTGCTGACACTTAGTGGGCTTTCGATCTCATGGAGGAGGCTGGCGCAGACCAGCGTCATGGCGCCCGACTTTGACCAATCGATAAGGCGCTCGGTCACACTGTGCGACGTTAACTCGTTACCGGTTCTGGCCAAAGTAGAGACGGTATCGACCACGACGCAACGGGCATGATGCTCTTTCGACATCGCCTTGATGTGCGCGAGAAGAGTTTCCGCCTGCCGCTGAGCGTCCGGGCCGAAACCATTTGCAGCAACCCACTATCAACGTGCTGCGCAAGCTGGATTCCAACTGAGGCTAAGTTGCGAATAACCTCCTTTCCGTCGGCATCAAAGTTGAAAAAGATCGTCTGTTCACCCCGTTGACACGCGGCCTCCGCAAAAGCGCCTACCAACGTCGTTTTGGCCGTGCCGGGAGCGCCGGTGATCAAAATGCTGGCCCCACGGTAGTAACCGCCGCCAAGCATCGTATCGAGGCGTGTTACGCCGGTCGAAATCCGTTCATCGCTTACCGCCAAGTTAACCAATTCCGAAGTGCGAGCGATAGCGACATCGAACCCCCTGGGGCCGATGACGAACGGTGATTCGTTCTCCTCAAACCCGGACCCGCGGTACTTTTGGATCCGAATGTTCCGCTGAGAAACACCCAGATTAACTCGGTGGCTCAGTAGAACGGAGCAGTCCACCATAAACTGCATGATGTCCAGGGGCCCGCAAGAATCGCCAGTAACATCCCTTTCGACTTTCGCGGTGATGAGTCCAGTAATTTCGTGTTGCAATAGCCACTCGTTCAACTGGTAAGTTTCGCGCCTCCTTGCCTGATCATCTGGCATCAAGGTCAAATAGATGTCGAGCGCATCGAAAACGATGCGCCGCGCCCCGACTTCCTTGGCTTTGGCTCCGACGGCCGCGAGAATTCCTCCAAGGTCGATGTCGCCCGCCTGCACCATAGAGGGCGATACCCGAGCATCGATGAAGAACAGCTTGTCCCGTCGGAGCTTGTCAAGTTCCCAGCCAAAATTCTGGACGTTGGCGACGATTCGATCTGGCGCTTCCTCAAAGGCGACGAAGATGCCCGTTTCCTTCTCGACCTGTGCGCCATGCACCAGAAATTGCATGGCGAGCATCGTCTTGCCGGATCCTGGACCTCCTTGCAGAAGGGTTGTCCGGCCTTGCGGCAGGCCCCCTCTGGTCATGATGTCGAATCCTTCGATTCCGGTTGGCGCCTTGGGCGTCGCGATTGCTATTTTGGACTTCATATCTAGCTCGGTGATGCATCGATGACACCCCAAGGGGGGTGCTTGAATCAGGGAAGAGGGGAGCCGGGAGCGGGAAGTGGTTGAGTCGTTAACCACAGCAACGGAAGCTCAAGTTAGGGAACAGCCGTCGATTGCGGTCGGGCCAGAAAGTGCCGAACGAAAACTCCAACGGCCCTTTGAGGGAGTTCCGCTTCGTATGAGAACTTCAGTTCCGGAATTAACCTCGAAAAGTTAAGGTCGAATATATGTCGTCCCAAACTGATCATAGCACAACTGTCGACCTGCGACGGAAAATGGTCCTGAAACTTTTCGGCGCCATCAATCCTAGTCTTTGGCAGCATGTGCCCTTATGCGGCTCTCGGAGCGCGAGTGAGATACATCTTCAACAGAAGAGGAGCGACGCGATTGAAGGAAGCCACGACTTGGGGATCGAAGTGCGATCCGGCCAGTCGCTCGATTTCAGCTAACGCCGCTTCTGGCATCCAAGCTTCTTTGTAGGGCCTTGAGCTCATCAGCGCGTCGAAAACATCGGCAACCGCGGTAATGCGAGCTTCGATGGGGATGAACATTCCCTCCAAACCTTCATATCCGGAACCGTCCCACCGCTCGTGATGATAACGAGCGATCGATTCTGCCATCTGGAGTAACTCTGAACTGCTGTTCTTTAACATTTCTCCGCCAATGCCGGTGTGATCCTTGATCCTTACAAACTCTTCCTCCGTGAGCTTGCCCGGTTTTTGAAGGATATTGTCTGGGATCGCGACCTTTCCAATGTCGTGGAGCAAGGAAGCTTTAGCCATCAACTCCACTTTATCGGCCGGTAAGGACATGTCGGCGGCGATCATTCGAACAACTTCGCTGACTCTCTTTGTGTGATCGCCGGACGCGTCATCGCGATATTCGGCGACTCGGGCGAGTCGATACAGTATCTCATCCTGGATTTGAAGAACTTCCCAAGTGCGTTCTCTCACCCGCTCTTCGAGCCTATTGCGCTCGTCGAGGAGGTCAAGGTGCATGGCCCGCGTTTGAAGAAGGTTCTTGACTCGCAGAATGATTTCGGCGGCGCTAAACGGCTTGGCCAGAAAGTCCATGGCTCCCGAAGCAAGTGCCCGCTCCTTCGCCTCGCTTGTCACGTCCCCGGTTAAGACCAGAATTGGCAAATAGGAGTTAGCGGGTATGAGAAGCCCGAGTTCGAGAAGGATTGCAAATCCGTCCTTGGGCGACATGTGCAGATCGAGAATCACGAGGTCGGGCTGATAGTCCTTGAAAGTCACAGAGGCCTTCGAAGAGTCTGTCTCCGAGGCGATCTGCCGATAGCCGCGAATGGTCAGTAGGCTCGTGATGAGACGCACCTTACTGGGCTCATCATCGATAACCAAGATCCGGGCATCAAAAAAATCTGTGCTGTGCATCGTTCTCCTCGAAATCGCCACCGAGCAATGTCGCCGGGCTCGCGTTGGCAGTTCCGCCCTCTGCTGGCAGGGCCCCACCATGTAACTCGGTGGATTGCGGTCAAAAGGAGATGCTGGTTTGTATAGATGTTCCAAAAGTGGTTCGTCACGCTTTCAAGAATCCGAGCGCTCCTTGGAAATATTTTGGGGCAGGGGTTCTCCAAACGTTTGTCACGACAAGTCGCGACAGCGGCTTTTTCTTGTCACGACTTGTGCTACTGGAGTAGCATGTGGATGTTCAGCAGCCGGAGGGCGGTTTCGCCTGGTCATGACTCGACCCAGCTGGTCGCCCTGAGCTCGGGGCGGGCCGAGGTGGACAGCGACCATCAAAACAAGAGAACCTGAAAGGCGTCATTGGCATCCGCGCCTGATCCGCTACGAATAAGCCCTTTGATGGCGTCATATGAATGGTTCTACTTTCAAAGTCAGGTGTGCTACAATACACTTGGATCGGCTGTTTTCCTAGCTGGGGAAATTCAGCCAACCGGATTCCGTTCCATCAAGAAGAGTGCCGATGAATGACACATTTGCGAAGTTGTTAGAATCTGAACGTGAGACACTCCTATCGGAGTGGCGACAACAAGTTCGTGCACTTCCTGCGGCCAAAGATTTAAGTGATCCGATGCTTAACGATCACATTCCTAAGCTTCTTGATGCATTAGTTAGTGCACTGAGAGTCCCTTCGAACGAAACGATACCCCAGGCACTCGCTAATATGAGTGCTTATCATCATGGCTTACAGCGTTTGAATCAGCATTACGAC
>JBKJJL010000186.1:0-13583 GCA_046597875.1 Fimbriimonadaceae bacterium
GTGAAGCCTTCTTTGAGGACGCTTTCATCGAGGTCGAGCGTGACTTCCTCAAGTTCGGTAATGGAGTTGATAACGCCCATCGTAACGTCCTCGAAGGGTTTTTCAACGGTCGTAGGCGCTTCGCCGCGGGCGACGAGGCGGTACTGGCCGGCGGGATTACGTTCGATGAGGATCGCCTTGGTCGTGGTGGAGCCACAGTCCGTCGCGACAATGCGGAGGAAGTCTTTCGACATAGGGAGTGATTATGGCGCACCTGAGTCCGGGGCGTCGGAACTATCCGGCGCGACGATCCGTCTAGTTTAATCAACTAGTATGAAAACAGTAGGGATATTTGAAGCGAAGACGAAGTTCTCCGAGATTGTGACCTTGGTTGAAAACGGGGAGTCGGTCATCGTGACTCGTCGGGGAAAAGCCATCCTCCAAATGAACCCGATCGCGCAAGATCGTGAGGCGGGCGTTCGGGAAGCCGCGCAGGAACTCTTGAAGATGCGACAGGAGAACAAGCTTAATGGATTGACCATTCGCGAGTTAATCGATGAGGGCCGACGATTTTAAAGGTTGTGGTCGACGCCTCGGTTGCGCTCACGTGGTGCTTCGCGGATGAAGCCGATGACCTCGCAACCCGGGTTCTTGAACAAGCGCACGTCTATGAGTTTTTGGTGCCTCAACATTGGTGGCTGGAAGTTTGCAACGGCCTTAGCATTGGCGAGCGGTGCGGACGAATCAGCGACGCAAACATCGCGAAATCGGTGGTTCGGCTCAAAAGGTTGCGTCCAACGATTGACCCAGACACGGCCCGACAAGCTCCTGCCGACACCCTCTTGCTTGCCCGAAAACACTTGCTAACCACCTACGATGCTGCGTATCTCGAACTGGCGAAGAGGACAAATGCCCCCCTCCTGACGCTTGACAAGCGCCTGCAGGCCGCGTGCGTAGCGGAAGCAACTCCTGTCTTCACTTAGGCCATAGCCACGCGAAGACCCCCGCGGTGAGCAGGGCGAAAATCACGCTGTCGAAGAAGTTCGGCCAGAACCGCCCATAACGGAACCAGATGAAGTACGACATCCACCCCAACCCGTGCGCGGCGAAGGCTATCGTTCCGCAGATTCGGAATCGGTGCAAATACGTCGATCCCGCGTCAATCGAATGCCATCCCAAATAGGCGATAAACACACCGACGACCACATAGAAGAGGAACGTCATCGCCAAGTTCTCCGCCTTGTTCACTGGCTTGGGCCAAATAATCAGCATTCCGTTCGGACCCTTCTCGGTCTTGGCGATGAACTCGGGAGATTTCATGTCCGCCATGCTCGCCGGGAAGGGAAACATGTAAAGTTCGGGCGGTGCCCCTGCGGCCGTGCTCAAGACTGCATCTTCATTGGGCAGCTTTTTGAACTCAGACTTGTGGTGAGGCAAGATCGTGTGCGTGATGAAACTTGCAAAGAAAACGACGACGGCCGACACAACGATCGGCATCCACAACGCGCTTAGGAACTCCATGGTTTGAAGACCTCCATCAAAAGGACGGAAGAAAGGATGTGTACGGATCAAAGCC
This sequence comes from Fimbriimonadaceae bacterium, assembly GCA_046597875.1. Classification (GTDB taxonomy): domain Bacteria; phylum Armatimonadota; class Fimbriimonadia; order Fimbriimonadales; family Fimbriimonadaceae; genus JANJUB01. Next base: position 1,556 of record JBKJJL010000186.1, read on the forward strand.
TTGCGCCGAATGTATCCCTTTGTCCGTCCTATTTTCGTCGCGTCTGGTAGACTTACGACAGGGCATTCGAGGGATCGAAATGGGGCCGAGGCAACGCCATTGAAGGTACTGCAGATTATTTCGTCCTCGGCAACATCGGGGGCTGAAAAACACGTTTTATCCCTTTCTCGGCTTTTGACCGCCAAAGGGCACACCGTCGAAGTCGTTTGCCCAGCGGGAGGATGGCTCGGGCAGCAATGTCATCTTCACGGAATCGTTGTTCACGAAAATGACATGAAGGGCGCGGGCTGGTTCCGCACCACGGGACTCGTGATGAACCGGTTTCGGAAGGGTCAGTTCGACGTTGCCCACACCCACCTAACGCGAGCGACTTATTTTGGAGCGATTGCGGGAACTCTTACCGGGCGGCCGTCCGTCGCCACCGTTCACATCGCGAATCACGATCAAATTTACAAGCGCATGGCGCGGGGGCGAAATCGCCTCGTCGCCGTAAGCAACTTCGTCCGCGGTATGTTGCACGGGCGAGGGATTCCGGACCGTTACATCGACACGGTGTACAACGGAACCGACTTCACCGAGATTGAAACCCATGACCCCGTCTCTGTCCGAGATGAGTTTAACCTTGGTTCCGATCGAAAGCTGATCGGCTTGGTTGGAAGAGTGTGCCGGGAAAAGGGGCACCTGATGATGGTCGAGGCGATGCGCGACGTGCTGAAAGAGCATCCCCAGACCCACGTGATGTTCGTCGGAAAGCTAGAGCAGCACTTCGCGGAGGAGTTTAACGATGCCGTCGCCGCAGCAGGGATTGGCAAGAATTTAACGATGACAGGCGTGCGCCACGACATCCCGCGCTTGCTCGATGCGTTCGAGTTTACGACGATGCCTTCGCATCAGGAAACGTTCGGCATCGCGGCGATCGAAGCGGCGGCAAGAAGGAAGGCCGTGGTCGCCTCGCGGATTGGCGGACTGCCCGAGGTCGTGCGGCACCAGCAAACAGGGTTGCTTATCGACCTTCGCCCGCAGGAACTTTCGGACGCGATTAACTACCTGATCGAGCACGAGGAAGAAAGGCACCAGATGGGCGCCCTCGGCCGCGTAATGGTCGAGCAGAAGTTCACGCTGCGCCACATGGTGGATCGACTAGAGGGTGTTTACGAGCGAGCGATTGCCGGCTGATCGCTCAGGACAACACAGGTGCGAACCACCCTGCGCCTCTACGCATTTAAGCTTGGCACTCGAAATGCACCTAATGCGGTGCTACACTACTCTATGCATCGCCCGAAGCGGCGCAAACGAAGAATTGCCGAGATCGTGATCGACGACCAAGGGCAGCCAATTGCTGGACTGGGCATGGTGCCGGATGCCCTTGAAATCGTGGCACTTAGGGAACGGGATGCAAATCTGGCGGCACGAGTGGGGATGCCTCCCGTAGGAGCAACCGCCACGAGCAAAGCTGGGATCGTCTGGAAAGTTGACGGCCACACGCACGCGTCCAGCATTTCCACGCAAGGGCAGGCGAACAGCGAACTAACCCTCTATCCGGTCGTTGTCCCGCAGAACCTTTCTCCAATGCTCAACGAGTTTTGGATGGAAGTGGCGAGGTGTACGCCGAAGGCGATCATGCCGCTTGACACGCTGCCGCACCAGTTCCCGAAGCGAGCCCATCCCGGTGGGCACTCCGTCGACTCCATCAGCGATCGGCATCGAATTCTGCTCTTTCTCGACGGCGCGGATACGACTGAAGCGGTCATCGCGCACGAACTCGCGCATGTTTGGATCGAACTCGTTCGTGGAATCGAAGATTATCGGGTGATGCGCGACACGTCGGATTCCGGCCGTTACTCGCAAGTTCAACTCCTGCAATCGTTCGTGCTCGACGTCGCGGTGGAAACAGTATTGAAGGAGAAGGGCTTCGATACGTCCGATATTGAGGTCGACAAACAGGCGGCTCTCAAACAAATGGGACAGGCAGCCAGCGCGGGTTATGAGCCTCCAACCAAGCGCGAAGCGGTCTACATGGCGTCGTTCCTAGCTTCCGCTCTGCTGGAGGAATCTGGCTCGAATGTCCTGTGTTCCCAAACTTCAGCGCTGGTGAAAAGTCAACTACCTGATGTGCATCGCCTCGCTAACGTGTTCAGAGATGCAGTACGGAACAGCCCTCCGACGTGCGCCGAAAGTGCGAAAAGAGCGATTGATCAGGTTCTGAGTGCCGCCTTTGAGTACACCGATGGCGGAATTGATTTGGCGTCAGAACTATTCGAGTACAAGCCTGAGCCGTCTTGGGAGTTCGACAAGCATCCCGAGTGGCTACGCGGCGTCTCGGTGAGAGGGAAGTGTGAGGTCGGAATTGCGATGGCTCGGAATGGCGTTTCTTCGGAGATGGGCGCGCAGTTCGAGCGTCAAGAAGATGGCCGAATAAAAGTTCGCTTTCAGACACCCGACGGTGGCTTTACCCCGTATATCGAGTTAGAGCATGTTCAAACGATTCCCGAGAGCGCAGAGGCGCGAGCTCGCCGGATCATGGAGATCAATCAGATGAACCGAAGGGCGATGGACCCAACCGCACGTGGGACCAACCTGCCATCGGCGCCGATGGGGCCTGACGCTCATGTGCAGAGGGTCATGGAGATTAATGAAATGAATCGAAGGCGAATAGATGAAATGGCAAAGGGACCCAAGCTGCCGGACTTGCCGAATACGGGACCTTTTGGCCCCAAGCCGCCGCCTGGGTTCCCCCCTGCGCCAGGGAGATCGTACTCGCCTGGCCTTGCTCGCTTTCTGACGCAGGTCCGGCTACAGGAGCTCATGGGCGGCGAACATCCTTATGGGTATGCCTTTAACAATCCGATCACCTATATAGACCCAATGGGTCTCGCGCCTTGCACGTCGGAGCCAATTCCGGTGCAAATCTGGACTGACGATCCCTGGAAAGGTTTCCGGTGGCGAGGGGGTTACTGTGGTGTCGGCGGCCCAAAGGCAGGCACCCCGCCCAAGCCTGGCATTGATACGTGTTGCAAGAACCATGATGTATGCTGGGCAAAAGTCAGCCCCCCTTGCAAGCTCTTCGATCCCCGCTTACAATGTTACATCTGTGACTACGCCTTTTGTGCGTGCGTGAAGAAACATGCCACGTGCGATCCCAAAGAGTGGTTGGACTACATCGCCTGTCTAGATGTTATCGAGATTGCCAAGTTCATTGGTTGCCGAAGCAAACCCAAGCCCGGCCCTGTTAGGTAGTCATGCTGATTCTCACGGTTGTAAGTTTTGTCGCCCTATCTCCAATGGCAACGCTCCCTTTGCAATACAAGGTGGTTCGAATGCAACCCGCGAATGGCCGATTAGGAACCGCTCGTGACGTAAATGCAAGGGGATACATCGTCGGTGACTTTGTCGATTATAAAGGTTCAAGAAACTCATTCGTCTATAAAAGCGGAACGTTCCATACCATCTCCTCCATACCTGGCGCCTATGCAATGCTGGCCAGATCGATTAACACGTCGGGTGATGTAGTCGGAACCGCGGAGTTTCTTAAGCTCCCCAGCTTGGCCTTCCTGTGGAAGAAGGGGAAGACCCGACCGCTGGGCCGCAGTCAGAGCACCGGAACCAATGCAAATGGAATAAACGATTCCGGAGCCGTCGTCGGCGATACGGGCGGGGCTAAGCCCGAAAACTCTCACGCGATCTTGTGGACTAGTGGAGAGACACAACTCCTACCAGCCCTCGGACAACACAGTCGTGCGGTTGCCATAAACGCACTGAGCCAAATCGTCGGGTGGGACGGCACCCGAGCGATTATCTGGAAAGATGGGGTTCAGCACCAGTTGCCTGGGTTCGGGGCGGGGCATAACGATCAGGCCATGGATATTAACGATAGTGGGTGGATTGTCGGCACGGCCTGGATTGATGCAAACCACTCCCACGCATTTCTTCTGCGGGACGGATCCATGACAGACCTAGGCTCCCTTCCAGGGTTTCGAAACAGTGTCGCCAATGGAATAAACAACTCGGGAGATACCGTAGGGACGAGCTTCGGAAACTACGGACCTGACAAAGAGCGAGCGTTCCTGTGGAAAGCGGGTCAGATTTACAACTTGAACGCTTTGATGACGAACCCGAAGGGTTGGACGCTCGAGGGTGCCAACGCAATTAACGATCGGGGTGTCATAGTAGGACGTGGAATCTACAAGGGCGAGGTGACGGCATTCATGCTTACGCCCGTTCGACTGAAGTGAAGGACGTCGATGAAGAATGTGAATATTCATGTTGTCATGTCTAATAGCACTAAGTCTGATCCTTCCAATAACTCTGGGAGTACCAAAGCCGAGCTACACCATGCATCGTATTCCGCACTTGTCTGGCCGGGATATCCGCCTTCGCAGCCTAAACAATAGAGGACAGTTCGTTGGAGATTACCGGGATTCAAAGGGGATCACGCGGGCCTTCATCTGTCAGCAAAGTAAGCTCACTTACATTCCACCGTTACCCCAGTGCCAACGTATGATGGCAATGGCGATCAATGACTCGGGCCAGGTGGTTGGGTACGGCGAGTATCCGAGATCACCTGGGGAGGCCGTCGCCTACCTATGCGAACGTGGTAAGACTCGAGCCCTTGGCCCGTCGGGCTCTGTTTCAACCTACGCAAATGACATTAATAATGCGGGCCTCATCGTCGGCTACATGGGCACGATCGGGGCAAGGGCGGTTGTGTGGAAAGATGGCCTAGTTCGGGAGTTGCCATCGCCCGCAGGGGACAGTTTCGCCTATGGCGTGAATGAGCGGGGAGACGTTTTAGGAGCATATGAGTTTAATGCCGCCATCTGGCGCAACAACTTGATGACTAAACTCAATACGATCCGACATGGCGAAGCTAGAAGTATGAACGACGAAGGACTGGTAGCGGGCTGGGCAGAGGACGGATCACGCGTAGGGCGCGCGTTCCTGCGTCGGGCGGACGGATCGATTACTAAGCTTGGCGTCCTTTCGGGATTTGTGCACAGCAAAGCTGGCGATATCAACCGCCACGGCACCGTAGTCGGTAAATGCGCTACGAAAGATGGGGGTAGAAGTGCTGCCTTCCTTTGGACAAAGGGCAAGATGTACGACGTGAACAGCCTAGTTGGAGATACACAAGGCTGGCTCGTTGAAGATGCGGTCGCGATTAATGATCGGGGCGAAATTCTCGTGACCGGTTCCCGTCAGGGAAGGACGGCTATCTTCCTTCTCCAGACTAAAATATGATTTTTCGTCACATCTTGCGGAAAACGAAGACCAAGCCATTTCCAGAGTTTCCTGGTCGTCAAGGGTCTTCAAGTCGTCGCGCAAGTATAGGCGGTAGACGTCACTTTTATGCGACTTGCCAAGCAGAACTATAGTCCGTTTCTCAGCTTCCACCTCATCTCAATCGGATCGCTGACGCGTCGCCCGGGGGAGGAACTTTCGCAAACGAAGCGGTGCCATCCCTTCTGAGAGTAAGACGAAGGCTCTCTAAGATGCCAAGAAAACCGTCTGGGGCTCGTTTCTGTTCAACGTGGCCTCTCCACGTCCCGACCAACTTTGACTTAATGTCGGGAGCGGAAAGAAAGTCGGCTATGGGTTGCATTGTCAAAAGGGTGATTAGCACCGCAGAAATGCTCATGTACTCGTCTTGACGAAATCTTTCAGAGGACGGCTTCAACAAGCTTTAGCCTTCCAGTTACGGCCTATAATCGGAGACGATGTTGCTCTCCCTCCTTCTTCTCACCGCGACGCGGGATCTGGCGTTTGACAATCTTGCCAATAGCTTTCGAAATCCCCCTGCCAGCGCGCGTCCGCATACGTGGTGGCATTGGATGGACGGAAACGTCACCAAGGAAGGCATCACCGCTGACCTGGAGGCGATGAAGCAGGTGGGCATCGGCGGCGCGCAGATGTTTACCGTGTCGCAAGAGATCCCCAAGGGGCCGGTGGATTACAACAGCGACCGGTGGCACGCGATGACTCAGCATGCGATCAAGGAAGCGGGACGTCTCGGTATCGAACTATGCATCCACAACTGCGCGGGCTGGTCGAGCAGCGGTGGGCCGTGGGTGAAGCCGGAGCATGCGATGCAGGTGCTGGCGTGGTCGGAAACGAAGGTGCGAGGGCCAGTTTCGTATTCAGAGCCGCTGCCCCAGATCAAGGCGCCTCAGGTTTATGCGCACGTCAACTATCGCAAGGACATTGCCGTCTTCGCGTTTCGGACGTTGAAGGACGCGACGCGGTTTGATCCCAATTTTCCGGGTCGAACCGGAGTGACGCGTCAAGATGGCATCGAGCCGGACCTGACCTCGGGGGCGATCCCGATTCCGAAGGCAGAAATTCTCACGCTATCCGACAAGCTGGACGCGAACGGACGCTTGACTTGGGACGTTCCCGAGGGCGATTGGACGATTTTGCGTCTGGGCCACGTACCAACGGGAAAGAACAACCACCCCGCTCCGCCGGAGGGAGATGGGCTTGAAGTGGACAAGCTCAGCCGCGAAGCCTTGAAGGCGTTTTGGGACGGGATGATGGCACGGGTCATCTCCGAAGCGGGGCCCTTGGCGGGGAAGGTCCTGAACAATGCGCTCGTCGACAGCTACGAGGTCGGGGGCCAGAACTGGACTCCGAAGTTTCGAGAGGAATTCAAACGTCTTCGCGGATACGATTTGATGCCCTACTTGCTCGCGACGGCGGGATACACGGTGGAGAGCCCCGCGGTTACTGCGCGGTTCTTGTGGGATTTCCGGAAAACGATTTCCGATCTCTTCATCCAGAACTATTTCGCCTATTTTGGAGAGCTTTGCCATCAGAATGGCTTGCTTTTTTCGACGGAACCGTACGGGAACGGCGGATTCGACAACATTCAAGCGGGCGGAACCGCAGACATCCCGATGGGCGAGTTCTGGATCGGGGGGGGAACGCTAGAGACGACCAAACTTGCCTCGACCGTGGGCCATCTTTACAACAAACCGGTGATCGGGGCAGAGGCCTTCACTGCCGATGTGAACCGTGGAAAGTGGCTTGAGGAACCCTACGCAGCCAAGGCGTTGGGCGACCTCGTATTCGCCAACGGCATCAATCGGTACATTTTTCACCGTTACGCGCATCAGCCTTGGATGACCTTCAAGCCCGGCATGACGATGGGGCCGTGGGGAACGCACCTTGAGCGGACGCAGACCTGGTGGACGGAAGCGGGAACCTGGATGAAATACATCGCTCGCTGCCAGTCCCTCCTTCAACAAGGCAAATTTGTCGCGGACGCGCTGTATTTTTATGGCGAGAGCACGCCCGTGGACTTACCTTACCGGCCCAATTTGAAGCCGAGCATGCCTTCCGGATACGACTACGACGGTTGCGACGCCAACACGATTCTCAATCGATTGAAAGTCCAAAACGGACGGCTGGTTTTGCCGGACGGGATGAGCTACAAGGTGCTCGTGTTGCCAGAATCGAAGTTCATGACCCCAGCGGTGGCGCGAAAGATCACCGGATTCATCAAGGCGGGCGCGACGGTGGTAGGCGGGCGGCCGCTCCATTCACCAAGTCTTGTAGGGCAGCCTCAGGCCGATGAGGACGTCCGCAATCTTGCCGCCGGATGGACAACCTCGGCGACGCTGGAGCAAGCCTTCGCGAAGTCGGGTTTGAAGCCGGATTTCGAAGCGCGAACGGCGAGTGGTCGAGCAAAAACTGCTTATATCCATCGCCGCATCGGGGACGCCGAGGTGTACTTTGTTTCGAATCAGCAATATCAGCGCGTGGATATGGACTGCACCTTCCGAGTGAGTGGGAAAATGCCCGAACTCTGGCATCCGGACTCGGGCAGGGCGGAACGGGCTCCGATCTACCGAAGCGCAGGAGGTCGGACGGTGGTTTCGCTCCAGATGGGGCCGGCCGAGTCGGTTTTCGTGGTGTTTCGGCGCAAGGATTTGGGGGAGCATTTCACAAGTTTTGAAAGTGCGGAAATGGCCCGGAAAGTGGTCTTTCCCAAGATCGCGATTACGCTGGCGCGCTATGAGACGGACGATGGCCGCGGCGCGGACGTAAGCGAGATCGTGCGTCGGATGATTCGCGACGGGGAGTACGAGATTCCGGCCTCTAACGGCGTTTTCGGCGATCCGGTGGTGAACGTCGTGAAGCGACTTCGCCTGGAGTACACGCGGGATGGCAAGCCGATGAAGGCCAGCATCGCCGAGAACGAAACGCTCTCGCTCATACAGCTTCCTCGATCCGCCACAGACGACGCGTTCGACCTTCACGGCACCACCTTCACGCCTTGGAAGGCCGGAACCTATATCGGCAAAACGTCCTCCGGCAAGGCTATCAGAATCGTTGCCGCCGCACCTATGAAAGATGACATCTCGACCAACTGGCAGGTGACCTTCGACAAGGATTGGGGTGCCCCGGCGAGCGCGACCTTCCCGAAGCTGACGTCCTGGTCGGATCACGCTGACAAAGGAATAAAGTATTACTCAGGCTCCGCGGTGTATTCCAGAGATCTCAATGTTCCAGCTCAGTTCGTGACTACCGGTCGTGCGGTGAGGCTGGACCTTGGCGTGGTCAAGAACTTCGCGACGGTGCGGCTGAATGGGAGGGAAGTTGAGGTGCTCTGGAAGGAGCCGTTCAGTGTCGACCTGACCGGAAAGCTGCGCGCGGGAACGAACCGACTGGAAATCAAGGTGACGAACCTGTGGCCGAACCGGCTTATTGGCGACGAGCAGCTTCCGCCAGACGTGGAGTGGAAGGGCCAAGTTCTCACCGGGTGGCCCGAGTGGTTAGTGAAAGGCGAGCCACGCCCAAAAACGGGCCGATTCACGTTCACGACTTGGAAGTACTGGAACAAGGATTCTGAGCTGTTGGAGTCAGGACTTTTGGGTCCGGTGGTATTGCGGTCCGCGAAGAGAGTGATGCTGCGGTAAGCAAGGCGAATTGCCGCAGGCTGTGAGGCTAGGCGACGGTAACCCCTTCGCAAAGATAGACATCCTGAATCGCGTTCAGGATGTCTACGCCCTCGTTCATTGGCCTCTGGAAAGCCTTCCGTCCGGAAATCAGGCCGCTGCCGCCAGCTCGTTTGTTGATGACTGCAGTTCCAACCGCATCAGCCATGTCTGACGCGCCCGAAGCACCGCCGCTGTTGATGAGGCCGGCTCGTCCCATGTAGCAGTTCGCGACTTGATATCGGCAGAGGTCGATGGGATGATCACTACAGAGCTCGCTGTAGATTCGCTTGTCGGTCTTTCCATAGCTCGAACCTTCCATGTTGAGCGCATGATAACCCCCGTTATTTTCCGGGAGCTTTTGCTTAATGATGTCGGCTTGGATCGTCACACCGAGGTGATTTGCTTGGCCGGTAAGATCCGCGCTAAGGTGATAATCCTTGTCGGTTTTGAAGGCATCATTGCGTAGATAGCACCATAGTATCGTGGCCATTCCCAACTCGTGGGCATGCTGAAAAGCCTCGGCGACTTCAACAATCTGGCGGCTCGCGCCATCGCTTCCGAAGTAAATCGTTGCCCCGACCGCAACTGCGCCCATATTCCAAGCTTCGTTGATGGTTCCAAAAAGGATCTGATCGGCTTTGTTCGGATGGGTCAAAAGCTCGTTGTGATTGATCTTTACGATGAAAGGAATCTTGTGCGCGTACTTGCGGGCAACCGTCCCGAGCACACCGAAGGTCGAGGCAACTGCATTGCATTCGCCGGCGACCGCGAGCTTGACGATGTTTTCGGAGTCGAAGTAGATCGGATTCTTAGCGAAGCTTGCCCCAGCCGCGTGCTCAATGCCTTGATCGACGGGGAGGATGCTGAGGTACCCCGTGTTGGCAAGGCGGCCCGTCCCATAAAGTTGCTGAAGAGAACGCATAACTTGCGGGTTGCGATCGCTGAGCGCGAATACGCGATCCACAAAGTCGCCACCCGGCAAGTGAAGGTGCTCTTTGCTGATCTTCGGAGTGCTGAACTCCAGCAAGTTCGAGGCGTTGGCTCCTAATACTTGAGCAATTTGGTCAAGGCTGCGTCCGGCGGGCATGGACGAATTGTACCGGCTCACCCCAATGATGAACCCAGCGCGAGTACAATCACGGGCACCGATGGCCGCTGTCGCAACCGATACCATCACGATCGTCGTTAACGACGTCGAACTTGTCGTTCCCAAAGGGGAGCTGATTGTTGAATCGGTCAAGCGCTTGGGCCTTGAAATTCCCATCTTTTGCTACCACTCGCGGCTAAAGCCAGTGGGTATGTGCCGGATGTGCCTCGTTGAAATCGGGTTCAAGCAGCCCGACGGCAGCGTTCGAAAGATGCCAAAACCCCAGGCTGCTTGCACTTTGCCCGCGACGGAGGGCATGGTTGTCTTCACAGATACGGAGATGGTCCACCGGGATCGGCGCGGCGTTCTCGAGTTTTTGTTGATCAATCACCCGTTGGACTGTCCCGTCTGTGACCGCGGTGGCGAGTGCCCCTTGCAGAACAACACGCTTTTCTACGGCCCATCAACGTCGCGCTTTATTGAATCGAAGAGGCATGCGCATAAGGCGTTCCCGCTGTCGCAGTATGTGACTCTGGATTTGGAACGCTGCATCCAATGCGGGCGCTGTGTTCGCTTTACGGAGGAGATATCAGGCGACGCGGAGCTCGCATTCAGATTCCGGGGAGCGGATATGCAGCCTTCCACTTTTGAGCTGCGTGATTTCACCTCCAAGTTCTCGGGGAATGTCATCGAGATCTGTCCGGTTGGAGCTCTCACGAATCGTGAGTATAGGTTCCGAGCCCGACCATGGGACTTGCAGACGAAACCTTCGATTTGTACCGTTTGCTCGAATGGCTGCAACACGTGGTTCGACTATCGCGTGAACAAAATGGTCCGGATCAACGGGCGCACCAACGAAGCCATCAACGAGGAATGGACGTGCGATAAAGGCAAGTTTGGACATGATTTCTATAACGAAAAGCGACTGACAACGCCGATGATCCGAAACGGCGATCGGCTGGTGGCGTGCGATTGGCCCACAGCGTATGGGGCGATTTTGGGGGCGTTCAGCGCGGGTGGTGAGAGGGTTGCGCTCTTGGGTGGACAGGACACCGCGAACGAAGGCGTCTTCCTCATGAAGAAGTTGTTCAACGAGGTTTTTGGCTCTCAGAACACCGATCACCGATGGACGAAGTTCCTTCAAACAGAGGGAAATCGGCTCGAAACCGTGATCGGGCAGAACCAAGTTCAAAGTTCGATAGCTTCGTTAGAAGCCAAATCAAATATCTTCGTTTTCGGATGCTCATTGGCCGACGCGGAGCCGATTATTTTCCTCCGCGTTCGGAAGGGTTGGTTTAACAACGGCACCAAAGTGGTCGTTGCTTACGATAAGCCCACCGAAGTCGATGAGTTCGCGCACTTGGTTTTGAGATACAAGGCAGGGACGGAAGCGGCGCTTGCTAATGGATTGCTCGCGGCAGCGTTGGAGGCTGGGCTCGCAAAAGTCCCCGATGCAACTCGCGCGTCCCTACCGAGTGTCGCGGAAGCAGCCTTTACGACAGGAGTTACGGAGTCCCAACTAAGAGAAGCGGCGACGACTTTGGGCGCTAACGGAGCCGTGATTACGTGCCAAAGCCTCTTCAATGCTCCCGGAGCCCAGGATGCGCTCGAAACCCTCGGCGGATGGGCGATGTCGGTCGGAGCGGAGTTCAACTGTTACGGTTTGAATGCGAACGACCAAGGGTGCGATGATCTGGGTTTTGCGAGGGGGATTGGCACGCACAAGACTCTCGAAGGTGCCGCGGATGGTGCGATCCAGGCCTTATGGCTTCTAAACGCGGACCCATTTGTTCTGCACGCAGATCGTGCCCTCGTTGAACGAGCGATGGAGCATGTCGGATTCTTGGTGGTTCAGGCGACGAATGAGAGCGAAGTCTTGAACTACGCGAGCGTGGTTTTGCCGATGGCGGCACCGGCAGAATCAGACGGCACTTTTACGAACGTTGACGGTCAAGTTCAGGAAGTTCAGATGGTTCTAACGCCTCCTGGGGAAGCGAAATCGGCC
>JBKJJL010000245.1:0-28522 GCA_046597875.1 Fimbriimonadaceae bacterium
GCAAGCCATTGACGCTCGCGTGGGTGACTTAAAAGGCGGTGAGCGGGCGATTCAGTTTGAGGCAGAGCGGATCGATGTCACGATGCCGGGCCGCCCGGTTCAGGCGGGTGTTCCGCATGTGCTTCAGCAGACGATGGACAAGATCAAGGCGGTCTTCAGCGGCCTTGGATTCCAATACATTGAAACCCCCGACGTCGAGGAGTTCCGATACAACTTCGACGTCCTGAACTACCCACCCGACCATCCGGCGATGGATGATCAGGATACGTTCTACATTGACGACAAGCACCTGCTGCGGACGCAATCAACCGCCTTTCAAGGTCGCGTTTTCGAGTCCGTTAAGCCGCCATTTCGGTACTTTACGATCGGCCGGTGCTACCGGAACGAGGCCGTTGACCGTACCCATTCGCACACGTTCCACCAAGTGGATTGCTTTATGGTGGATGAGGGGATCTCGATGGCGAACCTGAAGGCGACGCTGGGCCTGTTCGCACGAGCGATGTTTGGAGAGGACGTCACCGTTCGCTTCCGCCCGGATTTTTTTCCGTTCGTGGAGCCTGGCGTGGACTACGCGATCTCAACGCCGAAGCTCTTCGATGGTCGCTGGGTGGAACTTGGGGGAGCGGGATTGGTGCATCCCAATATCCTTGAAAGCTACGGGATCGACACCGAGATTTACAGCGGATTCGCGTTTGGCCTCGGGATCGAGCGGATTCCGATGATGGCGTACGGCGTGGACGACCTGCGCGCGTTTCTGGAGAACGACCTACGGTTCCTCGCGCAGTTTGGGTGAGGAATGTCAGAGGGAACGCGACACTAAGGAGCCGGGCTGTGCTTCCGACACCAGCGTTTAGGCGCGCCATTGCGTGAATAGTTGCGTGTAACTGTTTCGGGACAATAAATCGTTGCCTTCTGGCCCGATTCGGCGCAGACTTCCACTTCGACACCCGACTCCTCAGGTGCTGTTTGCGGAGGAGGGTCGGTCTTGGGCTCCGTTTTGGGTTCAGTCTTTACAGGAGTCTCCGGCGGCACGTCAACGGGAAGGGTGCCCTGACCATCTGGCGTTGTCGTATCGGGCCCGATAGGGACGGGCTCGGTCTTCGTCGCATCGGGAGCGATAACCTGGGGCTCCGTCTTAGGCTCTACCGGCTTGCGGGCACCTTCGCCCTCCACGCCGTTATCGTAACGAACTAGCGGAGCGCCGACGGGAGCAGTGCCATAGCCGCGCTTTTTCTGGGCGGCGCGCAGCACTTGAGTCCACATCTGAACCGTAACGGTCCCGCCGAAGACGCTATCCCTCATTTCTTCATACTTGGCGACTCCCTTCTCGTTGTATCGCACGTTGGCGATCCAACCGATGCCCATCAAGTTGTTGGTGTAGCCACAGAACCACGCATCCCTAGCTTCTTGAGTCGTACCGGTCTTTCCGCGTGAATCTCGAATACCTGAGGCGGCCTTCCCAGTGCCCTGCGTAACCACCTCGCGCAGGCACATGTCCATGTACGAGGCGACCCCCGTATCCAGAATGTTTCGGATGATCTTCGGCTGATACGCACGGATCGTCTCTTTGTCCAGGCCATAAATCTGAGCGATTGGGAATGGAGTAAACCGATGACCGCGGGATTGGAAGACACTGTATCCCTCCGCCATTTCCAAGGGCGAAACTTCGTTGGTCCCGAGCGCCATCGAATCGAACGGCTGAATGGGAGAGGTGAATCCAAAGACGTCCCGACAGTACGCGGCCGCAGTCTTTGTTCCGACCAACTGGGTCACGTGGACAGCGGGAAGGTTTTTCGAGTTCGCGATTGCCATTGGAATGGAAATGGTTCCCCCCGACTTCCCACCTGAGTTTTTCGGTGCCCAAACAATGCGGCCCCGATTGTCCCTTAGGATAAAGGGTTCGTTCGAAATACGATCGCCGGGGCGAATCGCTCCGGTTGAAAGTGCGGCCGCGTACACAAAGGGCTTGAATGCCGATCCCGGCTGCCGCCGGCCTTGAGTAATGACATTGAACTCGTCCTTCTCCCAGTCTAAGTTGCCTTGGAGGGCCAGAATCTGCCCCTCACTGTCCAGCAAGACGAAGGCCGCGGTCGTCACATGCGAACGGCGATACTTACGCACCAAGTCCTTTACCGCATCTTCGGCAACGAGTTGAAGGTCAGGGTCAAGCGTCGTGATCACCGTCCATCCCGCGACGCCGAGATCGGTGTCGGGGTATTCGCGTTTCAGCGATTCAAGGACGTAACGGGTGAAATAAGGAGCAAAGTAAATCCGCTCGCCGCTGCCAAATTTCTTCGGAGTTAGCTTCGGCTTTTCTGCTTTCGCTTTCTCCCATTGGGCTTCGGTGATCATGCTTTCAGAGCGCATGATGTTCAGCACGACGTCCCGATTAGTCATCGCCGCTTCTAGGTTCGCGATGGGATTCTCGTCGCTGGGGCGTCGCACCATTCTCGCCAGCATCGCGGCTTCCCCGACCGTCAAAAGTCGAAGTTCTTTCTTGCCGAAGTAGACATCGGCGGCGGCTCGAATGCCGTATGCCCCCTGACCGTAATACACCTGATTCAAGTAGGCGCGCAAGATAGTCTTCTTGTCGAGCCTTCGCTCCAACTCGATTGCTAGAGCTGCGTCCTCCATCTTGCGTTGCCAAGATTTTTCGGTGCTCGTGTAGAGTCGCTTTACGAGCTGCATCGTGATCGTGCTCGCCCCTTGGGCTTGGCGACCTTCCGTTACATTGCGGCGCAGGGACCGGAAAACGGCTCGCCAGTCAACTCCGATGTGCTCAAAGAAGCGCTTATCTTCTGCCGCAAGGGTCGCGTTAATGACGAGCTTTGGGATGTCGTCATAATCGTCAATCAGCTTGCGGTACTCGGTGCTCGCTCGATACAAGAGGGTCTTGCCATCTCGGGCATAAATGACGGTTGCCGGACTGTCGATCTGGGCAATTTTCTCTTCGAGCCCGCTCATCTTCTCAGATGCGCTGCGAATCGCCATCATTCCGACGACGCCAATCGTGACCGCAATCGGCAACACGATCAGCATTAGGGTGACGACGATTCGCTTTGTCCAGCGCCACCAAGGCGCACTCTTGCGGCGGCTCTTCGGGCGAGTGCCAGCCCTCGACTTTCCTGTCGCTTTTATTGCCACCTTCGTTAAGTATGACGGGCGACCTAGCTAACCTGTTTCAGCGCGACCCTAAAAGCCCCGCCAAACGCCTCAGTTCAGGTTCGTCAACATTGCCAACGAGGGCAAAGGTATTGCCTCCCGCAAACCAACTGTAACTTCTAACATTGCCCTTTAGGGCTCGTCGAAGCATGGGCAGTTCCACCTGACCCTTTGCTTGGAACAGGGACACCACGCTCGGCGGCTTGCTGTAGGTCATGTGGAGAACGTGGGTTCGCGCGGCTTTCATTACCCGCACGGTATTCAGTTCGAACCCTTCGCTCTCTGGCAAGGCAACATACTGTAGTCCCATCCGGGTCGCAAACTGCTTTGCCTCGTCGGCTGGGGTCACGATTCGGGCACCACGCCTTTCAAGTTCAAAGTCGCTGGCTTCGATGCGCGGGCTGAAGTCCACTTCGGTGAACTCGTAGTAACCGATACGAGCACCCACGGCGTCGAACAAATCCCGCCGAAGCACCATCCCGTTCCCCGAATCAATCCAAAGTTTTTGGATCAAGTTACCGTGTTCTCGAATGGAGATCAACGTCGAGGCGCGTCCCGCAATCTGCCCACCGGGCTCACCGGTGAATCGCAGCTTACCGCTGGCGACCATTCCAAGCAACCGCCCGAACGCCTCTTCCCGCTTGGCGGGGCCCACGTGAATTTCATTTTTGCCGGGATAGTAGTGCCGCCTGTGGCCAAGATCCTCAACGATTACCTGCCCCGTGTACGGAGATTCGGTTGGAAACCAAACGCGCGTTTTTCCGCCATTTCGAAGGACGTACTCGACGTGGCGGAGCCTTTCGGCACCATTCATTTGCTCGACCACCCGAGTTCCCGAAAATCGCAACTGAGGAAGCTTGCGAATAGCGAGTCTTAGAGCAGGAGGCACCTTGTCCAGTTTGCGACCCTGGGCGAACAGCTCAGCGGGTGCAGACTGAGCCAAGGCCCAGCCTACACACAACGCTCCTATTCCCCAGCTAGCCAATAATCTCTTCATAAAGTCGTCAAATCAATCTCATTCCAATCGGAAGGAACCGCCGCCGAATCGGAACTCAGGGCTTCAGCAGACACCGTACCCAGTTCCTGATGGGCGACCGCCTGATCATGCGCTTGTAACATCGCACTCGCGATGGCGGCGCTATTTGAGTTTGTCGGCGCATTTGCCTGCGGAGCCTTCACCAAAACCGCAACCACGAGAATGCTCGCCAAACCTAACCCTGCCGCGGGTTTCCACAGCCAGCCCCAGACGCGGCTTTTAGGCGACGGTGCGATGGCGCGGAGCTTTTCGTTGAGATCAGCCCGCCACGCCATCGACAGTTCGTCGCTTGGTAGCTCGTTCACGAGGGAGCGCAAGGATTCCTGCGCTTCCAACCGTGCGTCCAAATCGTTTCGTTCTTGTTCCATATCCATCAGGCTCCCGTCTCATTCATGTAGGCACCCACCGCCTTTTGCAGGTGCGCTCTCGCCAAAAACAATCGGCTTTTCACCGTTCCGATCGGCAAACTTAGCGTTTGCGCGATTTCTTCGTAAGCAAAATCTTCTTTGTCGTGCAGCAAGAGCACAGTTTTGAGCTTGTCACTCATGCACGCCAAGCTCTCCTCGACGATTCGCTGCATCTCATCGTCCATCACGAGCTTTTGGGGATCCCATCGGTCATCGGGAACCTCCCACGCGGCATCGTCTTCGCCAGCCCAGTCGAGGCTCGATTCTTCTACCGAACGTTTCAGCTTGCGGGCCCGATCAACGCACAAATTGTAGGCGATCCGGAACAGCCACGTCCGTAAGGACGATCTTCCGTCAAACCGGCCAAAACTTTGGTAGGCCCGAATGAACACGTCCTGGGCGACATCCGCTGCTTCTTCGGCATTCGGAACCATCCGCCGAACAAATCCATAAACTCGGTTCTGGTAAGCATCGACCACCTTTGCAAACGCCTCACCATCTTGGCGCCGACATCGCTCCACGAGCGCCTGTTCCGTGGCGGGATCGGGCGTATTCATTCGTATCGAAGCTGCTCCGATGCTAAGTTCCATAACAGTTCGGGAGTAAAGACGCGCACTACCCTCCATTGTTCACTACAAAGATCGCTATCCGATGAGTTCCAAGGCAACTTCCGAGCAAAAATGACGGCCCGCGGCGGTGAGGCGGAGACGATTTTTGATTTTTGATTTTTGATTTTCGAAGGTGGTCTCCTCTCCTCGAAAATCGAATAGAAACTCCTCCACCCACCCCCGCTCCACCAGATTCAGAACCGCTTTTTCATCCAATCCATCCATCGCGATTCCCTCGGATAGACGGATTCCCAGCATGATTTTCTCGATTCGGTGCGTTGCTTCGTCGATCGTCTCCCTTTCAAACGGCAGGGGCTCGTTCGCAACGATCGCATCTCGATACCGCACGGGATGTTTCAGATTCGTGTAGCGAACCCCGTCCACGAATCCGACCGCACCCGGCCCGTAACCCGCGTAGGATTCCGCACGCCAGTAGCACAGGTTGTGTTGACTCTCTCGCCCTGGCTTGGCGAAGTTGCTTATCTCGTATTGCGCGAATCCTGCTGCTTCCGCGCGGCGACAGGCGGTCTCGTACATATCGACTTGCTCATCCTCGTCGGGAACCACCAACTGACCTTTCAAGTGCTGCTGGTGAAACGCCGTATTGGGTTCGATGGTCAGACAGTACAGGGACAAGTGGTTTGGATCGAGGGCAAACGCCCGATCCAGATTCGCCTCCCAGCCGCGCTGATTTTGACCTGGCAGCGCAAACATCAGGTCCAGGTTGAGATTGTCAAAGCCTGCCTCACGAGCCAGTTGGACCGCCCGCTCTATTTCCCCGGCGCGATGAATCCGTCCTAATCGCACTAACTCGGAATCCAAAAAGCTCTGCGCACCGAGGCTGACCCGATTGAAACCAGCTTCCCGCATTCGGGCAAACTTTTCTGCGTCCACCGTGCCCGGATTCGCCTCGCTGGTGATCTCGATATCGCCAACCGGGGGATGAGTTTCCAGCGCCGCGACGAGAATGGCGACCAGATCCTCAACCGCCAAGAACGTAGGCGTTCCTCCACCGACGAAAATCGTCTTCGCCGGGATGCCCGCCCAAGGAGAACGCCGAATTTCCTCGGCGATGGCAAGAGCGGTTTCGTGAACGATATCGCCGGTCATCGCGTAACTATTGAAGTCGCAGTAGCCACATTTCGTTGGGCAGAACGGAGTGTGGATGTAGATCGCGAGGGGCTCTGCGATCACCTCCGCGCCGCCAAGACGCTCACGATCCCGATCACGATTCCTGCAATAACCGGCACCGCCGGTCGATGGCAATTGATTCACTGGGAACCAATCGCCTTCATCAGCAAATGGTAGCAAAAGCCTAAAAGGCCGCCAATCGCCGACGCCAGAAGCAGTTTTGGAATCATGGTCACATCACGAAGTACGCTTCAATCCAGTTTGACATCTCATTTTGACGCTTGTACTTTCTTCACCAAAACCACTACAATAGAACTCACCATGTCCACCCGAGACTTGCGCGAATGCTCTGGCCCTTGGAAGGGATTCTGGACTCAGGATCTCGTTCGCGGCTCGATGAGCCTTTCTTTGCTGTTCTCGGGAAATGATGTGAATGGATCCGGCAATGATCCCGTAGGCAGCTTCGACATCTCCGGAATCTTCTCCGACGAAACCCAACGCGTGTTGTTTACAAAGTCATACCGAACCCACACGGTTGACTACAGCGGAATCTGGGATGGCAACTTCATTTATGGCAAGTGGACTCTCCACGACGAGCAGTTCACGGAGATCGGCGAGTTCGAAATCTGGCCGGAGGAAGAACGGGAAATGGCAGAAGTCGGAAGCACGGCGGAGACTCAAAGCAGTCCCATGGGGATCTAACACCGTGGCATTGGCCGTCCCGGCCATGCGTCCCAGGAGCGTCCCGCTCCTGTCCCTCAAATAATGAATACTCTAGGCATGCGACGACTCGGCCTCATCGGCGGCACCACCTATCACTCAACCCTTGAGTACTACCGGATCATCAATGAACTCGTTTATGAGCAGAGCGGCAGTGAAAACGCAGTACTGACGCTGGATTCGCTTAACTTTGGCGACATCGTTCGGAATAGTCGAGCGAACGATCAAGCGAGCAATCAGGGGATCGTTCTTGCTGCCGCGCAACGGCTGAAGACGGCGGGCGCGGAGGCGATCATTCTTTGCGCAAACACGATGCACATGTTCGCGGACGCAGTCCGAGACCAGGTCAATCTCCCCGTCATCCACATCGCCCAGGTGAACGCGGACGCCATTGAAAAGCAGGGCTTAACCAAGGTCGCCTTGCTGGGAACAAAGTACACGATGGAGCTGGACATCTACCATTCGATTCTCGCCGCGAGGGGAATCGAATGCTTAGTTCCTGATGAGGATGATAAGACTTACGTTCATGACACGATCTTCAACGAGTTCGCTTCCGGAATCTTCTCCGATGAACTCAAAGTCGGTTACCTCCAGGTCATCGAAAGGATGCAAAATAGGGGTGCCGAAGGCGTAATCCTTGGCTGTACGGAGATTCCTTTGCTCCTCGCCGCACAGGATATCCCGATCCCCTCATTCGATACAACTCGCATTCATTGCGAGGCAGCGGTTCGCTTCACGCTCGGATAAAATACTAAGGTGAACGCGTATCTCTTCCCTGCCCTTGAAGCCAGCCCCGACATTTTCGCCTCCCTTATCTCCCGCATACCAGCCGAGAAACTCGACACCGCTACCCATGCGGGAAGATTCACGCCGCGCCAGGTCATCGCTCACTTGGCGGATTGGGAACACATTCTGAGAGAAGAGCGAATCGTCACCCCGGTCAGCATTCCAGGCAGCCCGGTGAACGCTTACGACGAGGGCGAACGCGCGATCGAGCGAAACTACGACGCGACCGACGTTCAAGAACAAATTGCCCTGTTCAGAGCCGAGCGCATGAAGACGATCGAGGTCTTAAAGGGACTTTCTCGGGTCCAGCTTGCGAGTACGATGATCCACCCAGAACGCGGGGTTTCCAGCGTGAACGACTTGGCCAACACGATGGTTGGCCATGACGTCTATCACATCAAACAGCTCACGGACCTACTTCTTTAGGGTCGCCAAGTACGCGGCGAGTTCCTCGGAAGTCGTCGGCACCTTGATCTCGC
The DNA here is from genome assembly GCA_046597875.1 of Fimbriimonadaceae bacterium. GTDB lineage: Bacteria > Armatimonadota > Fimbriimonadia > Fimbriimonadales > Fimbriimonadaceae > JANJUB01. Next base: position 8,330 of record JBKJJL010000245.1, read on the forward strand.
CAGACGTGATTTTGACCGAGATTTCGTTCACCTTGGCGAGCTTTTCGTCACCAATCGCCGCTCGGGTGAACTTCATTTCGGTGAGACCAACCCCGTTGGCTTTCAAGTCATACACCTTCGTTCCGATATCGAACTTGCCTTCTTTCAGATCGCGAATCGTTTGAAAAACCGATTCATCCACGCGCTTGACCATCGAAGTGAGAACCCTACCCTCAGCGAGATAATCCTGATCGCTATCCACCCCAATCGCATACTTGGACTCTTCTTTGGCGGCCTCGATGACTCCCAGACCGCATTTTCCGGCCGCGCTGTAGACGATATCCGCCCCCTGGCCAAACAAAACTTTCGCATTCTGCTTTCCGAGATCAACGTTGTTCCAATCCCCGGTGTACTTGGCGGGAAGCATCTCAAGGCCTGGGTTTGCGGTCTTGGCCCCTGCCTCGTAGCCGGATTGGAACTTCTTGATGAGAGGGATTTCCATTCCTCCAACAAAGCCGATCTTGTTCGTCGTCGTCATCAAACCTGCGAGGTAGCCAGCCAAAAAGCTGCCTTCTTCTTCCTTGAACACCAAGGAGCGGACATTTGGAGCCTCGACGACCTCGTCGACGATCGCGAACTTTACGTTGGGATGCTTCGGGGCGACCTTCGTCAGCGCGTCTTTCATGTTGATTCCGACCGCGAAAATCAGGTCACATCCGCCCGCGGCGAGGGTTTCGAGATTGTTTTCGTAGTCCGACGCCTTCGCGCTGTCAACGGTTTTCTCTTCAATTCCAAGTTCCGTTTTCGCCTTTTCAAGGCCGCGATAAGCACTGTCGTTGAACGACTTGTCCCCGCGACCACCGCTATCGAACACGAGGCCGATTTTCAACTGCTTCGCAGCAGGCTTGCCCGTGCCGGCGGTACCGGTTGTGCCATCTTCAGGCGTGTTGCTCGAGTTGCACCCTGCCATCGCGAGTCCGAGCAAGCTCAGCGCGGCACCTATTTGCCAAAGTCTCATCTGATTCATTTCTCCTGTCCCCCAGCCGGGTAAACTTGCGGCATTATGGCGTACCTTGCGCCACTTTTCCCCAGGAGACCCGCCCGTTGATCACGATTAACCTCACGAAGTTAGAAACCGCACTTGAACAGGTCCGAAAGGCCTACCCGAAACTTCAACCTACAGACGCCGCGCTCGTAGCCTCGGCGCTCACGCTTGCCGGAAGGCATGCGCTAGCGCTCCACGAAGGCGAAACCTATAAGTGGCCCCAGGATACCGACAAACTGACAAGCGCCTTATTGCCCCTGGTCGATATCGTCAACGAATCCGTCGACGCTCCGAAGAGAACGAAGAACTCACCTGAAGAGGAGCCGATTATCCTCACCGTCGGTTTGAAGCCCGATTACACCGCTGCCGAAGCTCAGCTTGAAGGATTCGAGAAACTCAAAGTCCTTGTGAGTGATATCCAGCAGGAAGGCATCGAGTTCGCCTACATTAGCAGCGATATCGGTTGGCAATGGGCACTGGATCGATCCAACTGGGGCACGATCGCGAACAAAGAAATGACCCGCCGTATTAAGGTCAAGACTGCTTTCGTCGAAGGAGCCGTCGGAGTGGAACAAGGAGTTGGCGGAGCCAAGAAGCGCACCAAAGCTAAGCCCGCCCCGGTTGTCGAAGTCGAACCTGAGATCGAAGTAGAAGCAGAAGCCGTCGAAGCGTAAGTGCACCCGATCGCCGCTCCCGTGCTAGGATATGCGTATGCCACGCGCGTGCCCGGACTGTCGTACCGACTTACGTTCTGAAGAGATCCTCGGAATCTGCCTTGATGTTTGCCCTCAATGTGCGGGCATCTGGTTCGATGATGGCGAACTCCTTAAGTTGAAAGAACTTGGAGATGTTGCGATTGAGGAAGTCGAAGATGAAATCGTCCCCGATAAGAAAGATGGGGCGCACACAAAGGCGTCCAAGCGTATGTGCCCGGACTGCGGGGCCGGCATGGAAGAGTTTTCGTACATCTATGCTTCCCAGGTAAAGCTCGACTCATGCGGCAACTGCTACGGGACGTGGATACACGAAGGCGAACTCACCGCGATGAGGCGTGCATTGGAAGATTCCCGAATGCAGGCAGAGAACCCTCAGTTGATGCGGGCGATCGAGCACCAACTGGTGGCGCTGGACCTCGAAGAAAAGCATAAGCAGTTCCTTGATCGGCACCGGACTGTAACCCGCGTTATGCGCACATTCATGTTTCGCAGACCCTCAATCAGCTGATCGTCGCGCAAATTGTTTGCTCCCGGGCGTCATTTCGACGAAATGTCTCGTACAATGCAATCAGATGAAACTGCATTCATTTTTTGCCGTGCTCGCCGCGACGCTGAGCATTAGTGCCTTTGCCCAACCGGCCGCGACTCCTGAAAAGGTAACCCTTACCAAGGAGATTCGTGAGGCCGTTATGAAGGAAGTCAATCGGATCGTGACGTCCGTTGCTTTCGTCCCGGGAGTCGATTTTGCCAAGTTTTCAGAGTTTATGGATACTCAAAAGGAATCTCTGGAGAAAGCAGAAACTCCGCGCGATCTGACCTTCGCGGTCAATACGTCGCTTCGCAAGTTCGGGATCAGCCATATCGTCATGACCACGCCCGAGATGGCCGTCGCTCGCCGAACACGCAGTGCAGTCGGGATCGGCGTTCAGATTCAGCCAGAGCCTGGCAAGGGCATTCGAGTGTTGAACGTCTTTCCGAGTTCACCCGCCGATACTGCGGGGATCCAAGCTGGCGATCTCATCATCGAAGCCAACGGTAAAAAAGTTGAGAGCCCGGTAGATATGCAAGGTGAGGAAGGCTCTACCGTCGTCGTCAAAGTCGATCGGGATGGCAAAAACAAGTCGTTCTCAGTGACTCGCAAGAAATACTCGAACGTAAGGCCAGAAACGCTTACTTGGCCGACGCCCGATACGGCCGTGATCAAGATTTGGACTTTCGACCTCGCGTACGATTCCAAGAACGTTGAGAAACTCTTTGGGCAGGCTGGGAGAGCACGCAATTTGATCCTGGACCTTCGAAGCAACGGCGGTGGAGCGGTTTCCAACTTGCTTCATCTGCTGAACCTGATGCTCCCAGAAAAGACTCCGATCGGCACGTTTATTCAACGCAACATGGTGGATCGCTACGTCAAGGAAACGGGCGGAAAAGCTACCGATCTGCCGGCTATCGCCAGGTTCGCGGATCGACCGGTGCGAACTGGTAAGTCCAATGTTGAGAAATACAAAGGCAATGTCGCTGTTCTAATCAATGGCGGGAGTGGAAGCGCTTCGGAGATCGCCGCCGCGGCCCTGCAAGAGAATCTCGGATCGCCCGTCGTCGGGCAAAAGTCCGCCGGCGCGGTGCTTGTTTCAATCATGGGCCCACTTCCCCATGGATTCATGCTCCAGTATCCGATTACGGATTTTGTAACCTCGCGCGGCGTTCGCCTTGAAGGCACCGGCGTCGAGCCGGTCCTCGACGCTCCCGCAGTTATCAAATGGGGTGAAAAGGATCTGGCGGTCGACAAGGCCCTGCTGTTGTTGCAAAGGATTGACCTGAGGCAGGATCGGGACGGGAAGTCGGGACAGTAGCTGTTCAACCTCCCTACCAGGTAGAGTCTATTCAATGAGGCGATTTGCACTCGTTGCCCTCTTGCTCGCATCAACGACCCTAGCTCAAGAAGGCAATCTGTTCTCCACCGTTCGACCAGACATCATGGTCGTCGTGCGAGAACACCCGACATCGGCCGAAATCGTGCAAGTTACCGCGCTGGGAAAGGACTATCCGCCGGAGCTTCTTAAAAGCCAACTCACCCAGCTTGGCGTGATCCTGGGAGCCACGATCCGGGGCCTTAGAATGGAACGGCCCAACCTGGGCACGCAGGCCAGAATCAGCTTCCTAAGAGCCGATTTCGCGACCGACGGCCTCATCGACCGGGCCAAGGGAACCGTTCGCGTGGGACCTATCGTCAAAGCCTTCGCCGGGGCCCCCGCTCCGCACACGGTTCACGGGATGAAAATCGCCTTCGAAGGGGAGCGCACGACCAAGAAAATGCTGCGCGACTTCCCTGCCCCTGGGGTCGTGGAGGTTCAGGGTCGGGCGAGTATCACTCCGCCTGGAATCGAGTATCAGGTCAAGCTCATCGCTCAAGAGCCCAACCTGATCAATATTCCTGACGAATATGCGCCGCCCGTGAACCAAAAGCCTATTCCCACCCCGTCTTCCTCACCGAGTCCCATCATGTTGATCGGACTTTTCTCACTTGCTGGAGTGGCTCTGGGCGCGTTGGTATACTTGTCGCTGCTGAGAGCCGGAGGGAACCGGCGAGGCGTTTAATCTGGAGTCTTTGTTTTCATGCGCAGTCCTGCACAAGTTTCTATTCACGAGTTAATTGAAATCGGCTTCTATGAGCGTGCTTCTGACATTTTCGTCAAGGCAAACTCGGTTCCGATGATGCGTCAGCACGCCAAGATGGTGCCCGTCCCGGGCGAATGGCCCGTCATGGACGCGGCAAACACCGAACGCATCAATCATGACCTCATGACGCCGCGTCAAAAGAGCAAGTACGAAGAGCATTACGAGATGGACTTGGCCTTCGCGGTCAAGGATCTTTGTCGTGTCCGTGCGAACCTTCACCGTCAAAAAGGCACCGACGGTATCGTCTGCCGAATTATTCCGCTTGACATTCTCTCGATTGACGATCTCGGTCTCCACCCGACCTTGAAACGTCTCGGCGATCCGAGAATGGGTCTTATCCTATTCACCGGACCAACCGGTTCCGGAAAAACCACATCACTAGCCGCCGTGCTGGACATGGTCAATATCACGCGGTCGTGCCACATCGTCACGATCGAGGACCCGCTCGAATTCGTTCATAAGGACAAGATGAGCTACGTCACCCAGCGCGAAGTCGGCATCGACACCGAAGACTTTCTTCCCGCGATGCGCGCCGTGCTCCGTGAAGCACCCGATGTCATCCTCGTTGGTGAAATGCGCGATACGACGACGTTCCAGACCGCGCTGCAAGCCGGTGAAACCGGCCACTTGGTCTTTTCCACCGTTCACACGTCCAGCGCCTACGAAACGATGGACCGCGTCATCAACATGTTCCCGCCCCACGAAAAGGATCACCTTTGTATGCGGCTTGCGAACTCTTTGCGCTATATCGTTTCGCAGAAGCTGGTTCCAAGAGCGGACGGAAATGGTCGCGTTTGCGCCATGGAAATCCTCGCTTGTACGCCGACGGTGAGCAAGAAAATTGAAGACGGACACTTCAGTGACCTGTACGAGCTGATGAATGACGGCGAGTTCTGGGGAATGCAAACGATGAACCAATCTCTGTACAAGTTCGTGAAGGCGGGCGTTGTGGATGAGCAAACCGCTTTGAACTACGCGGGTATCCAGTCCGAGCTAAAGCAGATGCTTCGGCGCTAGGAGACGCCTACGGCAGAGATGGATGGAAGCAAGAGACTGTGGGTACTCCCCCTCTTGCTCGTCGCGATGATCGCTGGTTTTGTCGGCTATCGGTATCGGTACCTCGTCCCCGCGTTCAGGCCGAACACTTCTGGCGCGCCCCAACTATTCGATCTCGATGCACGAATTGATGCGAGCCAGAAACACATCATCGTGTTCGCGAGGAACTACCGGCCAGTAACCATTGGCTTTACCATCCAAGACGCAAGGTGGAACAACGCCCCAATGTTGGACCGATTGCCAAAGTCCGTGAGTATTCCTCCCTATGGCGAGAAACAGTTTCGGCTAAAGCCAATCGACGAGCGTGTCGCCAGTTACGGAGACTGCCTAATCATAGACTTTCGATACAGCAATCCAACAGGATATGGCTACGGAAAAAAAATCTCTGGCAAACACGGAGGCCAGCCAGCAATTCAGTACACGCCATTTACCGCCAGCGACATCGAGCTGTACCTTTTAGATTGGCCCTATGAAGTAGAAGTTCGGAACGTGCGACTTGTGACGGGTAAGAAGGTCCTCTCGCAAGACCTCAAGGTGCAGGTGATTCGTCCGGACTCCCGACTCGATCTCAAGTCGCCGGTCAATCTCGCGAAGAAGCCGTTTTCTGTTCTCTTCGATTATCGCGTCAGCCCATGGTCCAAATGGGTTGCAGAATCGTACGATATGGACGAGCCTTGACCCAAGTTTGCGCGTTCTTCGAACTTCGCGCTAAACTACGGGCGTGACCGATTCCATCGACGAGCTCTTGCGAGATCTGGTATCCAAGGATGCCAGCGACCTTCACCTGAAGGCGGGACAGCCCCCGATCATGCGCATCCATGGCGACCTGGTCCGTTCGGACTATCCCAAACTGACCCTCGACACCGCCGAGAAACTGCTGTACAGCATTCTCAACGAAGAGCGCAAAACCAGACTTCGCGACGAACGCGAACTTGACCTTTCGTACAATTTAAAAGGCGTAGCGCGCTTTCGGGTCAATATGTTTTGGCAGCGCCATAAGGTGGGTGCGGTATTCCGCGTCATCCCGTTCAAAATCCGAACGATCGATGAGTTGCGGCTGCCCCAGCTAACCAAGGAACTTGCCCTCCTCCCACGCGGCCTGATTCTCGTCACTGGCCCTACGGGTTCGGGGAAATCCACCAGTCTCGCAGCGATGATCAACCACATCAACGAGAGCCAAAAATGCCACGTCATGACGATTGAAGACCCCATCGAATACGTGCACCCGGACAAGAACAGCATCATCAACCAGCGAGAACTCGGCACCGATACATTCGCCTTCCACGAGGCCCTCCGCCACGTGATGCGCCAAAATCCCGACGTGATCCTCGTCGGCGAAATGCGCGACCTCGAAACCATCCAGCTCGCGATCACCGCCGCGGAAACCGGCCACTTGGTGCTCTCAACCCTTCACACCGTTGACTCGGCTCAGACCATAGACCGCATCGTTGACGTTTTCGATCCCGATCAACAGCCGCAGATTCGCACTCAGCTAAGTGTAACCTTGCGAGGAATCGTATCCCAAGCTCTCATTCCCACGAAGGATGGTAAGGGTCGGGTTGGTGCTTTCGAAGCAATGTCGGTCACTCCGTCCATCCGAACTCTCATTCGGGACGGCAAAACCCACCAGCTGTACAGCGAGATTCAGACCGGTTCCGAGTTTGGTATGCAAACACTGGATAACGACCTCCTTCGACTTGTCAACCTGGGCACGATTGACTACGAGCATGCGCTCGCCAAAGCATCAGTACCCTTAGAGTTTAGAGCTAGAGCCATTAAGATGGGCATCAACGTGGAGGCCGCACATGCATGAACGCATAGAAAGACTGCTTCGGAAGACCGTCGAGATGGACGGCTCCGATCTCCACTTCAAGACCGATACCGGCAAGATTTACGTCCGCATTTACGGCGAGCTCCAGCAGCTCGAAGATGAGGCGCCCCTCTTCAGCGATGAATTTCAGGTTGCGCTGTTCGAAATGTTCAGCGAAGAGCAAAAGCAGCGCTATTACAAGGAGCACGACCTTGACTTTGCCACGGAAATCGTGGACGTCGCCCGTTTCAGAGGCAACGTGTACCAGCAGCGTAGCTGCACGCAGGCGGCTTTCCGGGTCATTCCGTACCACGTCAAATCCATGGAGGAACTCCAGCTCCCGCCCGCGGTCTATGACTTCATCAAAAAACCGCGCGGTTTGGTCCTCATAACGGGTCCGGCAGGTTCAGGAAAATCAACGTCGCTCGCCTCGATGATTGATCGCATCAACTCGACTGAGCCCGTTCATATTGTCACCGTTGAAGACCCGATCGAGTTCGTCCATGAAGACAAAATGGCGCTCATCCACCAACGCGAACTGTACGAAGACACCCTAACGTTTTACAACGCCCTCAAGTTCGTCCTCCGCCAGGACCCAGACGTCATCCTCGTCGGCGAAATGCGCGACCTGGAAACGATCCATCAAGCGATCACTTCCGCGGAAACCGGCCACTTGGTCTTTGCAACTCTCCACACCGTTGATGCGGTCCAGACTGTCGACCGAATTATTGACGTGTTCCCCACTCACCAGCAGCAGCAGATTCGTATGCAGCTCTCGGTGAACCTCGTCGGAGTCCTTTCACAGACGCTCGTCAAGAGAAAGGATGGTCGAGGGCGAATCGCCGCCTACGAGGCCCTCGTCGCCACGAATGCCATCCGAAATCTCATCCGAGAGAACAAGAGCTACCAAATTAACTCCATGATCCAAACCGGCATGAAGCAAAAGATGATTACGCTGGACCAATCCATGGCCAACATGGTCGCCAAGGGCTTGGTGGCATTCGAAGACGCCGTTCACAAAGCGAAAGACCCTGGCGAGTTTAAGCGCTTGGTCGATCTCGGCACGGAAGCCGACGCCGCCGCGACTCTTGCCGGCACCCCACCCCCATTCTCAGGGGGCCCTGCCCCTATGGGCACGCCATTCCCGGACGATGCCCCCAAGGAGGCGCTCAGCCCGCAGCAACAGCAAGCCCAAGGCGGCGCGCGTGGCCAGCCCTGGCGTCCGGGGCAAAAGAGTGACTGAGATGGTTGAGACCGAACTGCCCTTCAAGCAAAAGTTCGCGCGGGACGGATACGCGATCGCGCGCGAACTCTTTGCACCCGATGAGGTGAAGGAGCTTCGTGATCATTACATGAAGCTCCGGCAGTCCGGAACTTACCCCGGAGATTTCGACGGCGTCGATCCGAAGAGCGACGATCCGCTGAAACGCTTCCCGCGCATGATCCATATGCACCGATGGGATGAAAAAAGTCTGGATTGGCTCACCGATCCGCGCCTCAGTCTCCTCCTCAGTACGGTGTCCGGTGGCTTGGAGCCCTACGCGGTGCAAACCATGCTCTATTTTAAGCCAGCTGGCGCTCGGGGCCAGGCGCTGCATCAAGATCAGTTCTATTTAAGAGCAATGCCCGGCTGCTGTCTCGCCGCCTGGCTCGCACTCGACGATTGCGACGAGGAGAATGGCTGCATGCAGGTCGTGCCCGGCTCCCACGAATGGCCCCTGCTATGCACCACCAAGGCCGACACGACCCAAAGTTTCACCGATATCACCGTACCGATTCCTGATGGACAGCACATCGAACCATGCGTCATGAAGGCGGGTGATGTCCTCTTTTTCCATGGATTGCTGGTCCACGGAAGCTTTCCAAACCGGAGTCCAGACCGGTTCCGCCGCGCTTTGATTGGTCACTATTTAAGCGGCGATTCCAAAGATGTGGGCCAGTGGTACCACCCGGTTTACCGTATGGACGGGTCTATCGCCGAACTTGGCGACGCGCCGGATTCCCTCCCCTGCGGAGTTTGGGCGGAAGGTGATTCGATCAGCATGGTCGAGACTCGAATGAGCAACTTGCACGAGTAAGGGGTCGAAAATCCCAGCAACTGTACGGCGTTCAAAGCCTGAACGTTTGCCGATCATTTAATCCAACGGATACCTGTGTAGGGCCGTTGGAGGACTGATTGAGCGGCGGTAACTACCCCGGGGCCGAGATGAACGGCTCAGCGCAGAGGATCCTGATCGTCGAGGACGATCCGGTATCCGCCTTGCTGCTTCGCAAAGTGCTAGAACAACGGGGCTATCGCGTCGATCACGCTGAGAACGGAGTAGAAGCTCAGCTAAAGTACGACTCTCACGGGTACCGGATCGTCATTTCCGATTGGATGATGCCCGAAATGGACGGCATCGAGCTATGCCGCAAACTTCGCAAGGTAGCCCACGGGTACGTTTATGTGATCCTTCTCAGCGCAAAGACGCAAAAAGAGGATCGCATGGACGCCTACAACGCAGGCGTGGACGACTTCCTCACCAAACCCCTGGATCGCGAAGAGCTCTTTGCCCGCCTCAAAGTCGGGCATCGGATTCTCGCCGGTGAAGACGAGCTTCGACGCAAACAAGAGGAACTGCAAATTGCGGGCGAGAAGGCCCAATCGATGAACGAGCGGCTGCTCTTAGCCTCTCGACGCTTCGAGGAACTGTTCAGTGGCCTTCCGGTCGCTTGCTTTACGTTTGACGGCAGTGGCCGCGTGCACGAATGGAATCGCACGGCAGCGACGCTCTTCGGCACCCAGCCAGAACTTGCCAAAAAGCAAGCGTTGTGGGAGACGTTTGAGGGTCGAGATGGCAACTTTTGGAGCCCGGAACTCGTCGCAGGCATCTTCGCGGGCAAGCCGATGCAAGACGTAGACTGGCATTTGGAGATTGAAGGCGAAGAGCACTTCATGATCTGCAACGTCATTCCCTTGCACGGAGTCTCGGGCGAGATTCTGGGCGGAGTTGCGACGACGCAGGACCTTACCGAACGTCGTCGAGCCGAGCAATGCGTCGAGCTCTTCGCAAGGGATTTGGAACTGCAAAAGATCGCGCTTGAAGAGGCGAATGCACGACTGTCGACGCTCGCCGTCACGGACGGCCTAACTGGCCTTTGGAATCACCGCCGGTTCCGCGAAGAACTTGACAGTGCCTTTTCGAAGGCTTCCCGCATGAATGAGCCGCTGTCGGTAATCTTGGTGGACGTGGACCACTTCAAACTGTACAATGACGCTTTTGGGCACCCGGCCGGAGACGTCGTGCTTCAGCAGGTTGCAAGCGTGATGAAGGCTACTTGCCGGTCGCACGAGTCAGTTGCCCGATACGGCGGCGAAGAGTTCGCGATCATCCTCCCCGGAGTGGTCGCAAGCGAAGCCGTGATGGTTGCCGAGCGTTTGCGAGACTCCATGGAAGGCGCAAACTGGCCCCAGAGGAACATCACCGCAAGCTTTGGCGTGGCGACCATCAATGCAAATGATGAGGCGCCAGACGACGTCCTCCAGCGCGCAGACGCGGCCCTTTACGCGAGCAAGCAAAACGGACGCAATCAGGTGACCCACTTTGATGAGATGGATACAACATTGGACGTAAGCCTTCACCTCGCGCTGAAGAAAAGCGCTTAAAGATGCCTCACTTCCCAGGCTTGCGCTCGTCCAAAACGTCCTCGCCCTTCTTCACGCGGGTATCAAACGTCCGGCCAGCAAAACGTGCGCTAAACCGATACGAGATCGCTTCGACCTCCATCGGATCCTCGGGACGGTCTCCGAACATGGGCACCATACGGTAGCTTGCCATTCGATTCGGCTTGTTATCGAACATAACCTCCCGCGCCAAGCCATTCTCCAGGAAAATCGTCATCTGTCCAAAATCTTTCGATTTGAACTCAATCCGATTTCCCACCAGTGAAATGGGCGAGTTAGGGGCCGCCAGACGACCATAAGCGGAGGATCCTTCCAGAAAAAGGAAGACCATGGCGAAGGAGCCACCGCCGGGGCCAAAGGCCGCATGGGACCTCATTAAAGTTGCACCCGATTTGCGCAAACGTGACGGCCCGCCATCAACCGACACCACTTTGAGCGTCTTCCCGTCCGAGATGTACGCATTACCGCCGCCCCAATACTCCGAGTGTTCGAAACGAAATCGGGATCGGGTTTCGTATGAGAGGATTCCTGAGAGCCCAGGTGAAAAGGCGTCCCCTTTGCGATCGCGAGCTGATTTGCTGATTGAAATCTCAACATTTCGCATCTTTTCGTACCGATCCAGCATCGAACGCAGCGCGGTTTCGCCCGCAGACGCAGACGCTTGGGAAAGGCAAACCAAAGCTAAAGCAACAAGGGGCATGGGAAAGGTTTACCCGATGTTGGGCCCCTTAATCTGAACAACCATGCCTTTCGGACGTATAATAAGCGTAGGGACTTTCAATCGAAAGAAACCCAAGGAGCTCACGCATGTTTGGACTGCCCGGCGGTACAGAGTGGATTATTATCCTGGTCATCATTCTTATCCTCTTTGGAGGCAAGAAGATTCCTGAACTGTTGCGCGGAGTCGGCAAGGGCGTTGGAGAACTCCAAAAGGGACTTCACGAAGGAAAACGACAGCTCGAAGATTCTTATAAAGAAGAAGTCGTTAAAAAAGACGACGAGCACACGGCTGACGTCGTTAAGCCCGCCTAGGCTCTCATGATTTTGGGTTTGCAGGGCTTCCAGCACTGCCTGATGACTTTGCGCCCGTTGCCTTGACCGGTACGTCCGCCGAAGGCTACGCCCGGCTACTATGCGCCCGGGACTGCGCCTTCCATATCCGTTGGTGAGCCCTCTCAAAACAGGCAAGGAATTATCGATCTCCTTCGGGCTCTGAATCAAGATCACGGCGTAACGATTATCTCGGCGACGCACGATACCAAGATGCTTGATGTATCACACCGCGTCTTCCTCCGCGATGGCGAGTTGGCGGAGGTAGAGAATCGAGCACGATGAGTGGTTTCGGCCCTCCGCAAATATGTTCGCGCCCAAGCACCTGGGGCTGTTATTGCCCCCCTAAATCCTGGCTTTAATGTCTCCAAGACCCGTTTTTCGATTATGGGAGTCTATAGGGTAGGCACGGGCGAAAGGCTTGGGCCCAGGAACCTGATGTCTACTCAAACTCTGATCATTATCATTGTCCTCGTCCTTCTGCTTGGCGGCGGAGGCTTCTTCTTCCGCGGTCGCCGGTAACAAGGTCGAGCCAACCTTAGCTCATCGTCGTGCGGATCGCCGCGATCACGTCTTCTTGGCTGGGCAACGCCGCATATTCGTAGATCGGGTTGTAGCCAATCGACACATCGTGCCTCGCCACCGACTGCGGCGGTGCAAGTAAGAGGCCCCAACGCGCAGGATTTGTCACCATCTCCGTAACCACGGACTGCCCAAATCCACCCGTCCGATTGTCCTCATACAGAACAACCAGGCGGCCCGTTTTGGCTAAGGAAGTCGTCACGGTTTCGTAATCGCACGGCACCAGCGAGCGAAGGTCAATAATCTCGACTGACACTTCGTTGCCAAGCTTCGCGACCGCGTCCTCGGCGAGTTCGACGCAGTTGCCGTAGGTTACGAGCGTGACATCGGATCCTTCCTTCACGATTCGCGCCTTCCCGAACGGAACGGGCACCACGTTGCTGACATCCATCTGCTTGCGGAAAATATGCTTCGGGACGAGCACGAAGGACACGTCGTCGCCATGAATCGCGGTCCAGAACAGCCCGGCTGCGTCTTCGGGGGTTGAAGGAATCGCGACCCGCAAGCCCGGCGTGTGCGTGAGGTAACCCTCGCCCGACATCGAGTGCCACAAGGAGCCACCCGGAAGATACGCACCCATCGGCGCGTAGATCGTCATCGGGCACTTCCAGTTGCCAAATGAGCGCCATCGGAGGGTGCTCATGTTGGTGACGACCTGGTTCCAACCTGGGGAAATGAAGTCGATGAACTGGATTTCAAACACCGGGCGCATACCGTAAATCGACATGCCAACCGCGACACCGGTGATGGTTGCTTCCGCCAAGGGCGAGTTGAAAACCTGCTTCGGGAACGATTCGCTGAGCCCTTTCGTGATCCCAAAAACCCCACCTTTCGGATCCTCAATGTCTTCGCCGAAGAAGATCACTTTGGGGTCATCCTCGAGCGCTTTGCGGAAGGTTTGGTTGATGGTGGAGACCATCGTCTGACGGCCGTTTTGAATGGGCGGCATCTTGGGCGCGACTTCATCGCCCCACCCGTGCGCAAGCACTTCGTCGGCGCGGGGGTCCTCGGCTTTCTCACCCTCTTGGTAGGCCGAATCAACCTCCGCCGCGATTTCCTCGCTCATGTGCTTGAACTGGTCGTCGGTCAGCTCGCCCGAGGCCTTCAGCTCTTCGGCAAGTAGGCGAATCGGATCGCGAAGCTGCATTTCGTCAATCTCGTCCAGCGGCCGGTACACGCGATGATCGTCGCTGGACGTGTGAGAACCCAGCCGGTCGAGTTCGCACCAAAGAATGGTCGGCCCCTCCCCGCTTCGAGCCCGATCGGCGGCGATTTTGCCCGCATCGTAAACCGAGTCCATCGTCCGCGCGTCGCAGTGCAGCACGTGGGCTTCGTTGAAAAGCTCCAAATGCATCGGGTTGTACTTGTGGGTCGGCGTCGAAATGCCGTACTTGTTGTCCTCGATCATGAGGATAACGGGCAGCTTTTCCTGAATCGCGAACGCGGCGGCTTCATAGAACTCGCCTTGCCGACTGGCGGCATCGCCAATACTCGCAAGCGCGAGGCTATCTTTGCCTTCAAGTTTCATCGCCCAAGCAACTCCGCAGGCGGGAAGAAGGTTTGCCCCGGTGGGGGTAGGAACGCTGAACACGTTGAGCTCGCGGCTGCTGTAATGGCCGGGCATTTGTCGGCCACCGCTGCTGGATTCGCGCTTGGCGAAGTAGGCGAGGGCGAGGTCGTGGTTCGTCATCCCGCGGGCGAGCATGAGGGCCCGACTTCGGTAGTAAGGAAAAATGTAATCGTCGGGCCGAAGAACGAAGTTCAGCGCCGCGAGCGCTTCGTGGCCCATTCCGCCGACTTGGAACCAGCCTTTGCTTTGGCGAAGAAGAATCCCCTCCCGCCGGTCGCCCTCGCGACTCGTCATCATCAGGCGGAGGAAATCGAGCTTATTGAGGGTGGACGCGGGGGACATGGTAGACATCGTTTGGAACCTCGATCGCCGTTGATCGGCATAGGGATTGTACCGTCTTGGGTATGGTTGGCTAGGATGCTAAATCCGGACGGCAGCCAATCGCAGACCGATGTACCCGAGTACCCGAACGAAAAGTCTGCGCGCACTCGGCTCGGGCTCTTCGCGATTCTGACTTTATTCGTAGGCGTCTCCGCCATTTTGGACACCGAGCGGCAGCGAGAAACGGAACTTGCGCTCGGATGGTCGCCACTCGTACAGAACCTGATCACGCTCTTCTTGGTGATGTTCGTTTTGGGCAAAGTGATCGGGTCATGGATGGAACCGTTCAAGACTCCCTGGTTCTCAATGATCGCCGCAGCTATCGCACTCAGCTTCGCCGGCGATCAGGACATCCTTCCTGGGGCCACAAAGGCAATCTTGGGCTTGTTCTGCTTCTGCATTATCCTCGACTGGGTTCTCGCGGCCAGGCTTCGCTCGATCAAACCCAGTAGCGGCGGTCCGGTACACATTTGCACGAGAACTTCGTCCAGTAACTCGGATAACACGGATTCAGGCGTCAGATAGGCACAGATCATGGGTGAATCCGTGCACATCCGCTCCCTATTCGTGACTATCCGTGTTTCCGTTCAAAGCTTGGAATGAGCATCCAGAACAACTCCTGCGCTACGTTCTCATCAAGCAAAAGCCACGGGGTCAACTGGCTTTTCGCTCCAGACCCATCGCCTCCTTGCCCGCAGGTTTTGCCAAGCACGGTGACCACCGGGAATGCCCTGCATGATTCCCATTGTAGCAAAGCGTCCAGCATGCTCGATGGTCGAAAGTTGAATCTTCCCTCCGGGCCACCCATCCCATCCATCCAATCCATCCCCCATCCCCCTAGGTAACATTCAACCTCCCATGCGCCTCGAAGTCCTCCTTACCTCAGCCCAAGTTCAAGAGGCGATTGACCGCATCGCGGGCGAGATCATCCGCGACTATGGGGACGAACCCATCCTTCTCGTCGGAGTCCTTAAGGGCTCGCTTTACTTCCTCGCCGACCTCTCCAAGCGACTTCCCGACACCACAGAAGTGGACTTTTGCCAGGTCAGCAGCTGGGGCGGACAGCGAGAATCCACCGGAATTGTGCAAATCCGCAAAGATCTTGACATCTCTTTGGAGGGCCGAAACGTCATAGTCGTTGAGGACATCATTGATTCCGGCCTCACCATCCAGCATCTGCGCGAGTTGTTCGGCACCCGCCGGCCCAAGTCGCTCAGGGTGGCCGCCCTCCTTTCCAAGCCCGAAGCGCGGAAGGTTCAAGCGCAGGTTGAGTACATCGGATTCGAGATTCCTAACGAGTTTGTGGTAGGATACGGGTTAGACGACAAGGAACGGTATCGAAACCTTCCTTACATCGCGATTCTACGCGACGAAGAGTCGGCTTAACCAGCTCCCTTTTCGGTACGTCTGTATCCCACCTCCCCATTTTGGAGACTTATGACGCATCAGTTTCGCCCGCGTAAAAACGACGGCGGCGGCAATAATAACAATAATCGCCGCCGACGCCCCACCCGAGGCCGTGAAGGCCTTCCTAACACCGACCAAGCCGATTTAGAAGGCTTGCCAGAGGTTGAATACGGCACATTCGACCAAATGACTATCGCCGACCTGGCCAAGGCCGCCAAGGCTGCCAAGCTCAGCACCACCACCAATACTCGCCAAGAGGTCATGGAGCAGTTGCTCTTCAAGGCCAATCCCGACGAGCAATACGGCCGCGGCGTTCTGGAGCTTATGAACGACGGCTGGGGATTCTTGCGCCGGGATAACTACGTCCCGTCGAACAACGACGTCTACGTTTCGCAACAGCAGGTCAAGCGCTACGCCTTGCGACCCGGCGACATGGTTTTCGGCCTTGTCCGCACCCCGAAAGAGGGCGAAAAGTATCAAGGCATGCTGCGCGTCGAAAGCGTGAACGGCATCGGCACCGGTTCCGAGGAGATGAAGCGCCGTAAGAACTTCGACGAACTCACCCCCCTCCACCCCGATGAGCGCCTTATCGTCGAAACCACGCCCGACAACATCGTCGCCCGGGTCATTGACCTCATTTCACCCCAAGGAAAGGGACAGCGCTCCCTCATCGTCTCCCCTCCCAAGGCGGGTAAGACGACGATCCTGAAAACGATCGCCAACTCGATCACCCTCAATCATCCCGAGTGCTACCTCATGGTTCTGCTCGTTGATGAGCGACCTGAGGAAGTTACCGATTTCCGACGTTCTGTGAAGGGACAAGTCATCTCATCCACGTTCGACGAGCCTGCCGAGAACCATATGCGTGTCGCCGATCTGTGCCTTGAGCAAGCTAAGCGCCTCGTGGAAGCCGGACGCGATGTCGTGATTCTTCTCGACTCGCTCACCCGCTACTCGCGCGCTTCGAACTTGACGATCAATCCCTCTGGACGAACGCTTTCAGGCGGTCTGGATCCCTCCGCCCTCTATCGACCGCGCCGATTCTTCGGTTCGGCGAGGAACATCGAAGAAGGTGGTTCGCTAACGGTGATCGCTTCGGCATTGGTTGATACCGGTTCGAAGATGGACGACGCGATTTTTGAGGAGTTCAAAGGAACGGGCAACTCGGAAATCGTTTTGGACCGAGATTTGGCAGAACGCCGAATCTGGCCCGCGATCGACGTCAAGCGTTCTTCTACGCGGCATGAGGAGAAGCTCCTTGCCCCTGGAGAGCTCGAAGGCGTCGTGCAGTTGCACCGAATGGTCGCGAACCAGCAAAGCTCGGTTGACGCAACGGATCAGCTCATCAAACTGCTCAAGAAAACCCCAAGCAACACCGCGTTCCTGGATCAGGTCATTCAAAGAACCCGAGCTACGGTTTAGAGTAAAGACCCTCTCTCTTCCCAAGGGAGAGGGTCGGACGAGGTCCGGGGGAGGGTTGGGTCTTGGCTCCTTTGCACCGGTTCGTGCGACCGCGTGTCGAACCTTTGCGCGCGTCACGGAGGGGAATCGTTTTCCGGTCGAGTTCACCGAAGCCGTGCTGTACAACCCAACTTGGGTGAGCAAGGCGTAGCTGTCGGCCTAAGCCCAATCAGATCTGCTCGGGAGTTTCCGAGGCTTGGCTCGCGTCTTTTACTGCCTACCTGACACTTCGAGGAACTAGACCCCGCCAAAGCAGACCCCCAGCAACCAGCGCGCCGAAGCCTAGTATCAGGATTGGCCACAAGTTGCTCCCCCGCGCTTTCTGCGGGACCTGAATGTCGCGCTTTGGAGACGTAACTCCCACGGACGGCAACGCATGTCGTATTCCTCCGGTGGGCCGCTCGGCACCAATCTGCTTGACTGCGAAAACTTCTCCACTTACTGAATCCACGAGCGCTGATCGAGTAGGGCTTGAACAATTGTAACACAGCCGCATCGTCTTGATCTGGTTCAGCTCCCGTATCCCATCCGGGGCGCTGTGGCTATAGTCTGTCCAATACTCCAGTTTGCAATCCCAGTCACTCTGGGATCCGCCCACAGCCGCGAAAACCTTTGTCAAGGCTGGCCTCTTTGCTGACCTTTATGTTCGGGGCCTCAAAGGTCCAACCACGGCTAACGCTGACCAGCAAAAACCGACCGTCCTGCTCTCGGATTGAGGCCTTTACTTCATTTCCACCCATCGTTGGGTAACCATTTGGCATTGGCCGAGTTGCAACAAGCCACTGCGCGGGAGGACCCGGACGCGCGTCCATACGTTCCGCATTTCGGACTATCTGCCCTTCGCTAGCATCGATCGCGCCTTTTATGCGGTCAAATGCTACCCATGCATCTGCTTCGGTATTGACTGGGCGCGCGCCTACCGGGCTGCTGGAAGTATTGGGCTTCAAATCAATGTATCCGGTAAAGAGGCCCTTTGAGTCCAACCGCACGGCAGCAAGTCCATCGGATACCTCAACGTACTTGTACGTGTGCACTTGAGACACTCTTTGATCTCTGCGGATTACTTGGACGTCCCCTTCTAGTGGCTGGGAGATTGCTATGGCATATGCTCGCGCGCGAGCTTTCGCTTCGCTATCGCTAACTTGACCCAACGTTAGGCATGCGGTTATCGTGAGAGCAACCGCTCCCATGGCTCTGAACATTGTTTTCGACTTGACATGGATCATAGGTTCGCTACGGATGAAGAACAAAGATGAGAGGGGCGAGTAACTACGCTCCCGAAGCGCACCGCATGGACGAGAGTCACTTAAATATATCTGAAAGCAGACAGCACCTTTACACCTTTGACATCCGCATTTCCAGAAACTTTGTCCATGTCTTGCCGTCGTCAGTCGAGCGCTCTCCGATTTCGAACCACTCGCCCTTTTCGGTGAGCGTCATCGTGTAGCGCGTCGTGCCGGCGATCTCGGTCTTGTGTCCCCAATCGAAACCCTTCTCGACGACGTTCAACTCGAAGTCATTTCCCAACCCGTTTGCGAGCTGCGTGAGAATGCGATGCTTGTTGGCGTTTGGATCGAAACGAACCATTGCGGCGGTGTCGTGAATAAGCAATTTTTGGTCATTCGGGCCCTTCATGAAGTGCTTTCCGACGATCAGCAAGCAGGTCCCGCCCGCGGCCGACTCGACCCTTTCTGAACACTCAACCTCGATTTTCCTCTCGCCTGCCAAATAAAAGCCGCTTCCCTTCCAGTTGCCCACCAGGAACTGGATCGGTTTCATCTTTTCAACCTGAATCGCGCCGCCGAAATCGGGTGGACCCTGCTGGACGAAGAGGAATAACGCAATAAGTGGTGCGAACATCTTCTAAGTATGCACCCAAATTGCGCGCCGTAACGTACCATTGAGGAAGGAGCCTCAGCATGTTGTTTGTGATCATCGGAATCCTCGTTCTCGTCTTGGTGGGCGCAATAGCGCTCTACAACGGACTCGTCAGCGCTCGGCAGCAGGCCAACAACGCGTGGGCCCAAGTTGAAGTTCAGCTCAAGCGCCGATATGACCTCATCCCGAATCTCGTCGAGACGGTTAAGGGCTACATGTCGCACGAAAAGGACACGCTGGAGCGGGTCATTCAAGCTCGAAACATGGGCTTGCAAGCCAAAACCGTGGGAGAAAAAGCAAACGCCGAAGCGGCGATCGGCGCGGCAATCACCGGTATTTTCGGACTCACCGAGGCTTATCCCGACCTCAAAGCGAACACGAACATGATCGCACTTCAGGAAGAACTATCTCAAACGGAGAACAAGATCGCATTTTCTCGCCAATATTACAACGACGTCGCGACGAACTACAACACGAAAATCGAGACGTTCCCCTCAAGCATTTTCGCCTCGTCCGGTGGATTCAAGCCGCGCGAGCTCTTCCTGGTGGAAGAGCCTACCCATCGAGAGCCCGTGAAGGTTCAGTTTTAGGTTCCCGTGGCACGAGCGTCTCGCTCGTGCGTAGCCGGACCGTCCCGCTCCGGTAGCTTTCCGAGGATCGGAGTCCACCACCGAGACGGTGGTGGGACGCACGGGCGGGACGTCCGTGCCACTGCTCCGGAAGGCCACCACCGGGACGGTGGTGGTACGCACGGGCGGGACGCCTGTGCCACCTGCCTTCGGGGGCTACCGGACACACGGACAGGACGTCCGTGCCACGAGGCTATTCTGCCGAGTTCACGTGTATGGGAAACCGCTTCGTTAGCGCCACAACATCCTGAGCCACTTCCGCCCTCGCCCCCTCATCCTCTAAGCCCCT
>JBKJJL010000342.1:0-10262 GCA_046597875.1 Fimbriimonadaceae bacterium
ATGGGATCGACAAGATAGATACGGCCGTCCTGCACCATCTGAACAAAGCCACCGGACTCAAGGTGTTTCAGCGCATTCGCTACGCTCATCGCGCCAAGGTCTCGAACGAGAGTGTCCGTCGGTTTTTCCGCCGTCGCGACGATCAGTCGGTCCGGCGGGGAGTTAACTGAAACGAGACCTGCAAGCATCGCGATGAAGCTAATTGCCACGGCAACTCCCTCGCGATTGATCCCGTTTCAATGTAAGTCTGGTGGTTCCACGGATGCCGTAACTGATCATCAAATTTCCTCCGCATAGCGTGCAACTACGCCAGCACATAATCCCATATTATCACAGGCCTCTTCCGTTTGCAGCTCGTGCCAAATGTAATAGGCGGTGGGATGCTACATTTCACGACCAAAGCGGGTCGCAGGTCTGGCACCACTCCGTGGTGCGGGGGAGACGTGGGCCGGTCCCCAGGTCTTCGACCGTGGGGCTATTGGGCTTTCACCTCTCCGAGGTGAGGATCGCATTCCGCGGGTTGCGATTTACGTCTAATTTGAATCCCTTTCGCGAACTTTCGCCATTTTTCGTGGTTTTCCCCCGTGTGCCATAATGAGCACGAATTCACAACCTAATCCCATTGTCAGGGAAGGAACTCCACATGAAAGAACGCTACGAAGACTCGTACCTTTATCGCCTCCGCCACTCCGCCGCTCACCTTCTTGCTCAGGCGGTCACCGAACTTTTTCCCGGCGCGAAGCTCTCCATCGGCCCGCCTATTGAGAACGGTTTCTACTACGACATCGATTTCCCTTCTCCCCTAAAGGAAGAGGATTTGCCGAAAATCGAGAAGCGCATGAAGGAGCTGAGCAAGCTCGATCAGCGCATCGTGCGTGAGGAAGTCTCACGCGACGAGGCACGCGCGCTGATCCTAGACGACTCCATCCCGAGCATGGGCAAAGACGTCGCCGAATACAAACTCCAACTCCTTGACGCCATTCCCGAAGGCGAGGCGATCAGCTTCTACGATCAGCAGCGCACGGATCGCGAAGGCACGTTGCACCGCTTCCTCGACCTCTGCCGTGGCCCCCACGTGGACACGACGAAGGAGATCAAGAACTTCAAGCTCATGTCCCTCGCCGGCGCGTACTGGCGCGGGGACGTGAAGAACAAGCAGCTTACGCGCATCTATGGAACCGCCTTTGAAACGCCGGAAGCGCTGGAAGCCCATCTCTTCATGCTCGAAGAAGCGATTAAGCGCGACCACCGGAAGCTGGGCCGCGAACTGGGGCTGTTCATGTTCTCACCGCGGGTCGGCACGGGCCTGCCGCTGTGGCTGCCCAAGGGGGCGATTCTGCGCGACATTCTCATTGACTTCATGAAGAAGGAGCAGCTGGCGCGAGGGTACGACCCCGTTGTTACGCCTCACATCGGCAATAGCAAACTTTTCGAAAAAAGCGGCCACATCATCACCTACAAGGAGAAGATGTTCCCGTTCATGGAGGTGGATTCGCCGGACGATGGCGAGAAGGAAACCTACATCCTGAAGCCGATGAACTGCCCGTTCCACATCGAGATCTATGCGTCTCAGATGCGGTCGTATCGCGACCTGCCAATTCGATACGCGGAGTTCGGGACGGTCCATCGGTTCGAGCAAAGCGGGGAAGTCACGGGGATTCTGCGGGCTCGCGGTTTTACGCAAGACGACGCCCACTTGTTCGTGACGCCGGATCAGCTTCAGGACGAGTTCATCGGCGTGGTGGATCTGATGCAGACGGTGCTGAAGAAGCTCGGTCTGACGGATTTCCGAGTCCGTGTTGGAGTGAAGGACCCTGCGAGCGATAAGTACGTTGGGCATGACGACAACTGGATCGCCTCGACGAAAGCGATCACGGATGCCTGTGACAAGCTGGGTCTCGAATACGAGATTTCGGTCGGCGATGCCGCGTTCTATGGGCCGAAACTGGACCTGATGATCCGCGACGCACTCGGCCGCGAGTGGCAGATGGGAACGGTGCAGGTGGACTACAACCTGCCAGAGCGATTCGAGCTGGAGTACATCGGCGAAGACAGCAAACCCCACCGCCCCGTGATGATCCACCGCGCGCCGTTCGGTTCGCTGGAGCGGATGATCGGGTTGTTAACGGAGCAGTATTCGGGCGCGTTCCCGTTCTGGCTCTCCCCCGTGCAGATCGCGGTGCTGCCCATCGCAGATCGGCACATCGATGAGGCGGACAAGCTGGCCGAACGATTGCGTTCTCAGCTGTACGATTCCCGCCCACTGCGCGTAGCGGTCGATCACCGGTCTGAGACGTTGGGCAAGAAGATCCGCGACACGCAGCTTCAAAAGGTGCCACTCATGCTGATTCTGGGAGACCGGGACATCGAGCAAGGCACCGTCGGCGTGCGCTCTCGAGACGAGGGGGACAAGGGCTCGGTAAAGGTGGAGGAGCTTTTAGGGAAGGTGATTGCCTAGCTCCCCTCCCATCCGAATGAATCGTGTCGCGGTAAGGCTAGGTCCGTGCCTTGGCCGCCAACCAGAAACAAGCCGAACTTTTCCGATATCTGATACGTTAAACCTTCAAGATGTCTTGCTATCAACCGAATCTTAGCCCTTCGCCCTCTGACTGGGGGGCGGGGGACATTCCCAATCCGGATCTCGTTTCTACCTCTGGACCTGCACTTTTCGTTAGCAACGCGCCCGAGGAAATTCTTCTAAGCGCCGCAAAACCGAGATTGAACCTCTGGAAGGTTACGCTTCCGTTTGTTACGGCTGGCCGGGTTCGTTGTTTCATCTGGCACTATAACAACACAGAATGGTATGCGGGCCTTGGCACTTAGGGCTGAGTGCACGTCTGGAAGTGCTACGATTACGAACGTCAGCTTCGAAGAGTTCGTTGGGGTTAATGGCGACCTCAGCGAGCCTGGAGTTTGCCTTTCAAAGGCGCAGCTTTTTGCTTCTCTAGAGCCGCTCAATCCGCCTGCTCTAATCGAACTGAATCCCTCGGCAGGGCCTTCGAACATACGTGTTTGGAATATGGGCGCGAAGGCTTCAAGCGGATTCGCGCTTGCGTGTGCAGTTCTCGAGTTCGATCTAGCTGGTCTGGGCTCGCTGCGGCTGTGGACATCTGCAAGCTTGGATTCGACGTTTTGCCCCTATGCCACTAACCTGGAGCTACCTGAAAATCCAAGTAACCCAGCGGCGATTCATGGGCGAGGCTGCTGGCCCTACTCGGCAGCTCTCCTACAGGTATCAAATGCACTGGACGCCAAGTTTGTGGAAAGTCTTAATCCTCCGACCGGACGATTGCGGCGCGATATGGAAATCTGCGGGAAAGTCGGGGACGACCTAGAATCAAATCCCGATCTTGGACCCGAGCAAGTTTTGTTCTCGGCGGGCAACTCCTTTAATGCCGCTGACGCCACCGACAATAGAGGGTGCTACGGAGTCAACTTCAAGTATCGATTCTTCGTGTTCAATTCCGGTGCGGAAACCGGCCTGATCCAAGCCTATCTCTTCGCACGTAACACGGGCGCGAAGTATTGGGGTGCGGGTCGACTCACCGTGCCAATTTCCGCCTACACGACCGGGCTGCCGAAATTTCCGCTTGACTATGTTAATCCCGTAGTTCACCTCCGTCGCTATTTTCTAAACGACGGCTTACCTCCAACTCAAACAATTCCTATCGCAGGAAATTCTGGAAATCAGCCTATTGAAATCGAGATCACCAATGGCGGGGGCGCCACGCTTCCGTTAAACTACAGCATTTTCAAACTCTGCGTAACCCCGAAACCCGTGGAGGAGCCTCAATGATGTGCCTTGGTCTAACCATCATTCTCCTAACCGGGCCACAGAGCCATGCGCCGCCAAGGCTCCTTCCTTCCACTGATCACTCGACATGGCTCGGCTACGAAATTAGCCATGGAAACTGGGAGTGGGGAGAACGCTTTTACAAAAAGTTTAAACGAGTTCGGTACCCGATTGCCAAGGGCGATCGCCCCCCTGACGCGATGGCAATTGCCGTCGCCACGGCCCGATACCCAGTGAACGTGACCCACGTGAAAAAGTGTGTGGACTGGCTACTCGCGCGCGGCGCTACGCCGAATGGTTACAAAGGGGCTCCCATACGGAATGCCGTTTTCCAAGAATCCGGAGAACTGCTCCAATATTTGCTGAAGAAAGGTGCCAGCCCGCATCTGTTTGACTCGGAGAAGGATGCTCCGCTCTTTTCGGCGATGGACACAGGCGCTCACAAAATCATCGGCATTCTGCTTGGCAAGAAAGTGGATGTCAACAGGCAGGTTAGCAAAGAAGGAAAGACTCCCTTGATGTGGGCCGCTCAGCATGGCGACGAGGGGCTTGCCGTTCGCCTGATCGCGGCCGGAGCGAAGCTGAACATTCAGCAGCGGCGTACCGAGCGTACGGCACTCCATTGGGCAGTGACCAACGATCAAGCCTCAATGGTCGCTCTTCTCTTGAGGCATGGAGCCAAAAAATCGATCCGTGAGCTTAATGGGCAGACGCCGTTCGAGATGGCGAGCAAGCTTAAATCCGCAAAGAGCATGAAAAAGTTGCACGATTAGTGTGTGAGCGGGAGATGGGACCTGTACAAGTTGATTACAACCTGCCCGAACGATTTGAGCTAGAGTACATCGGAGAGGACACCAAGCCGCATCGCCCGGTGATGATTCACCGCGCGTCGTTTGGCTCGCTGGAGAGGATGATCGGACTATTGACGGAGCAGTACTCAGGCGCGTTCCCGTTCTGGCTTTCCCCCGTGCAGATCGCTGTGCTGCCGATCGCGGACCGGCACATCGAGGAGGCGGATAAGCTGGCCGAGCGATTGCGCTCGCAGCTGTACGATTCGCGCCCATTGCGAGTAACGGTCGATCACCGCTCCGAGACTCTCGGCAAGAAGATCCGGAACACGCAGCTTTCCAAGGTGCCGCTCATGCTGATTCTGGGAGACCGGGACATCGAGCAGGGCACCGTCGGCGTACGCTCTCGCGACGAGGGGGACAAGGGCTCGTGAAGGTGGATGAGCTTTTTGCGAAGGTATTCTAGCGTGTGGCCAACTTCAACGCCGAGGAGTACCGCAGAGCAAGCCACGAGAAGTTCAACGCGGCCTCACACGCGGCCCAGGGTGGGCACTATGTGGTTGCCCACTACTTGGCGGGAGTGGCGGTTGAGTGCATGTTGCGGGCATTTCGCTTTCAAATCGATCGAAATTGGGATGCGGGGCATGATTTGACGAAACTTCTTAAAGGGAGTGGCGTCCTAGGCAAGGTCTCTGGCAGTCGGGGTGGCCGACTTCAGGAGGCGTTCAACAGCCTCGCGATCCGATGGTCCGTATCACATCGGTATGCGCCAACAGATCGGTTGGAAAAGTACCTGTTTAGGGCAAAGCTTGAGATCGGCCCAAAGGAAACGCGGTTGCGTAGAGACACGCAAACGATGTTACAATGTGCTCAGATTATCATTGAGGAGTGCGAGAATGTCTATTAGTTCCGAATCACTGAATAGCCTGTTTGGTCCCAACGAATACGGAGACTTCGCCAATTTTGAGTATGACGAAGGACTAGGTATGTTCGTCGGGGAGGTCGTTCATCACGAGTTCACTGGAGTGGAGATTTCGGAGCGACAGAAGCGCGTCTGGGAGTTGATTCGCCGCAGTTTCGGTGAAGAAGCGCAGATGGTTTCCATCGTACTCGCCTTCTCGCCCGTAGAATGGGCTGAAATCAAAGACGACGCCGCATAACTGCATTTTGCGGGTCGCACCGTTCAAAGAGTCAAGTTCTATGTTCGTGCTGGTGACGGAGCAGTACTCGGGGGCATTCCCCTTTTCGATGAGGAAGAGAAAACTCTTAGCGAAGCTGCGATCCGCGACGGTGCCTGGAGGAGTTGTTCGGTAATCTAAGCGACCACAACGCTTTGTGGCATCGGCGTCTCGCCTCTGTCTAGCTCCCACTGGATCGAGACAGTCCAGCAAACCTTGGGCGAGACGCCCAAGCCACACAGAAGGTTAACTTTTTCCGGAGTAGAGCGCCCACAACGCCTTGTGGCATCGGCATCCCGCCGATGGTTTGCAGGGGCGTCTCGCCCCTGGCCAGCGCCTCACTGGACCGAGACGGTCCAGTAACCCTTGAGCGGGACGTCCAAGCCACACACCCGCCGAACCGTTTCCTCCTCGCCGACGTATGCATTTTTGCGCTAGGCGCCTAAGGAAATATCATGAACACCCCAGACTCCCCCTCAACCGTTTCTTCCAAAACGAAAGACGGCGTAACGTACGTCCCCCTCGCTGAAGTCGTCAAGGAGCTCGGCGGCACGATCAGTTGGGACAACACCGCGAAGAAAGCCACTCTTAATGTAAAGGGGCGCAATGCGGAGGTTGACCTCAACGATCGGATCGTCAAGGTTGATGGGCAGGAAAAAATGCTCGCTGCGAGTCCCTTCGTCGAAGAAGGCCGCGTATACGTTACGCCCGACTTCCTGGATCAAGTCGGCATTACCCACAACTAAAACCATCGCTCAGGCACACCCAGACGTTGGGCGGGGGTAATGCGCCGATCAAACCGCCCGGTCAGGACTTTACGTCCGACCGGACGGTTCAGATCACCAATAACCCCTTAGGGTGTTGGCGGAATGCACAAGCACGAGGACGTTATCTGCATATCAGATCCTTTCCAAGCGTTCTCGAACTGGTTGCGAAAGTTAGCTGCTTGCTCCGCCTTCCCTTGGCCGTCTAGGCAAGCCGCGAGGCCAAAGAGCGACCAACCGTTGTTCGGGAGATCCTTCAGATCTTCGCGGTATACCGCTTCTGCTTCCACGAACCTTCGTTCGCGCAACAGGAGCGCACCGAGCGGATGCCGGATCGGCTGGATCCAATCGGGAGGTTCGGAGTACCGGAGCTTGTCCTCGAGAGCGACGCCGGTCCGCAGCGTAGAAATCGCCGAGTCAACCTTGCCCTCCGAAACGAGAATCTCTCCGTTCATCAGATAGGTCGCGACCATGAGGATATCTGCCCCTTTGTTCTGGCCGAACGCATATCCATCTGGTAGGGCCTTTCTCGCCGAGTAGAATTCAGCCTGCTCGCCCCGCGCTTCCTTGGGCATTCCTTTGGCGGCGAAGGCGATCGCTCGTGAACAATGCGCCATCGCCTTCGAAAGTGGAAAGCGATCAAGGGGCAGCGGCATCGCCAGCACCTCGTCCCACTTACCAAATCGGACGCGAACTTCCATCGGCATCGCAAAGAGGCCGTCAATAACAGGAGCCATTGCGATCTGGGCATCCTCCGGTACCGCGGCGACCATCGCATCTACTGCTTCCTCGGCCCGTTTACTTTGGCCAATCATCATGGCCGCAAAGGCGAGCATATGGTTGTTATGAGCCATGTAGAATCGGTACACCGGGGCGGGCGTATGCTCGGCCCGATAGCGCGAGTCAACCGTCATCGCCTTCGCGTTCGAGTCAATCGCCTTTTGCCAATCGCCGACCCGCACATCAATGTGCGAAGGCATGTGGACGTTGTGGCCCAGACCTGGTTGCACTTCGCGTAGTCGGTCAGCAGCCGCCCGCGCCTTTTCCGGATGGTTCGACGCCTCGACGGCATGAATATAGAGGTGAAGTGCAAGCGGATGGTTCGGCTCGATCGTCATCGCCTTTTCAATCGCTGCCACGAAATCGAGCGTCCCAGGATAGGGTGTTCCGTCCGCGGTCCAGTAGTCCCAGGGGCGCAAGTTCATCATGGACTCGGCAAAAAAGCACGCGGCATCGGCATCGTTGGGATTGGCGCGCCAAGCTGACCTCATTTTGGCTGCATAGGCGCGATTAAGTGGGGTCCGATCGGCGGGCTGCGGCTGGGCGAACCGGACACGGGTGGCGCGGATCAGCACTTGATCGGCAGGCTTAGCCTTCGCGATCAGGGATACCGCCTTCTGGATGGCGTCGTACGCTTCTTTCTCTTCTTCCGGCGCGACTGCCATGTTATTTACGTGGGGGCCGTTCGCCATCGCAAGGCCCCAATACGCCATTGGGCAATCGGGATCTGCAGCAATGGCAGATCGAAAGGAGCGTTTCGATTCTCCGTGATGGAAAGCGAAGAGCATATTCAGACCCTGGTCAAAATACTTTTGAGCAAGGGGCACTGAGGAGACTGGCCTGGTGTAAGAACCCGTACCTTCGAAGAGCGGTGACAACTCTTGAACGGGTGAGAACTGCAAGGCTACGGTCAACAACGCAACGATCATGTTGGATTCCTCCGGTAGCCATATTGTACGACAATAATTGTCCAGCCGCGACGTGAATTTTCACCAACTGAGGGCAGTCAGAAACTGGGAGCGAGACCGGAAGTCTTGAAGTTGAACGTCCTCGATCCTTTCCCGATGCGGCGCGCTTGGAACCATTTCCGTTAGTATGCACGGACCGGGTGGAGATGCAGGATCGGGACGATCCTGCTACGATTCCCGGGCGCGGTGCCGGAGATGCAGGATCGGGACGACCATGCCACATTCTCGGGCGCGGTTGCGGAGGGTGCAGGATCGGGACGACCATGCCACACTCCCGGAGTGACTCACTAGCGCAACGGCGTCGCGCTTTAACGCGTAGACTGTCAAGCGCATGGCAATGGGTCGACTAGTGGTGGCGGTAACGGGCGCGAGTGGGGCAATTTACGCGCAGCGATTCCTGATGCGTGCCGCGAGGCACTTCGATGACGTGTATCTCATCCTGAGCAAGCAAGCCGTCCAGGTCGCGGCTCAAGAGTTGGGAATCTCTTTGAATCCCGCTTCCTTCAGCACCGTCGAATGGCTCGGCGAGGACTTTACGAACATTCACCTCCTCGAAAGCAGCGATTATTTCACCCCGCCCGCGAGCGGCTCGTTTCGGCACGATGGAATGGTTATTGTTCCGTGCAGCATGGGGACGGCGGGCCGGATCGCGAACGGGATCAGCAACGACCTTGTTACGCGCTCGGCAGATGTTTGCCTCAAAGAGGGCCGCAAGCTCATCCTCGTCCCGAGGGAGATGCCGATGAACCTGATCATGTTGCGGAACCTAACCTCCCTCGCCGAAGCTGGTGCCACAATCCTGCCTGCGTGTCCCGCCTGGTACACGCGGCCCACGACGCTGGAAGAACTTGCCGACACGGTGGTCTCGCGGATTCTGCAGAATCTAGGGGTTGAGCACAACTTGATGAAAGAATGGATGGTCGAATGAGCAAGGTCGTTATTGCGGGTGGAAGCGGATTTATTGGGAGCGAACTCGCCGCCTTGTTGATGCGATTGGGATACGCAGTTGTCGTGCTTTCACGTTCGGGAAAAGCCCCCGAAGGCGCGACGGGCGTGGCTTGGGACGGGTTTTCGCTCGGCGCCTGGGCGGACGAGATCGACGGGGCGAAAGCGGTTATCAACCTGACCGGCTCGAGCATTGCGGTCAAGTGGACGAAGGAGTCCAAACTTGAAATCCTTCAGTCTCGATTGAGAAGCACGAACGTCATCGCGGAGGCGATCCAAAAGGCGAAATCGAAACCCGAGGTCTGGATAAATGCGAGCGCAGTCGGATATTATGGCGATCGCGGTGCAGAGGAACTGACGGAAGAATCCGGACCAGGCGCGAGGCGCGATTTTGTGGTTGATACGTGCGTCGCCTGGGAAGCCGCCCACGACCAGGCGGTCGTCGAGGGAACTCGGAAAACGCGAATGCGGATCGGCATCGTTTTGGGTAAGAAGGGTGGGGCGTTGCCTCAACTGACGAACCTAACTCGTTGGTTCCTCGGTGGCCACATCGGCTCGGGTTCGCAGTACATGAGTTGGATTCATCAGAAGGATCTGGTTCGGCTCTTTGTCCATTGCATGGAGCACGAGATGCCGGCGACCGTCAACGCCACGAGCCCGAATCCTTCGACGAACCGCTTCTTTATGGCGGTTCTGAGAGGCGTGATCGGACGACCGTGGGCGGTGCCGGTTCCCGCATTCATGCTGACGGTTGCAAACTGGTTTGGCGGGCCGGAGCCATCGCTTCTCCTCGCGTCTCAGCGCGCGTTTCCAAAGGCGGCTCAGGACGCGGGATTTAAGTTCGAGTTTGATGATCTGCGCGACGCGATGCAGAACCAGCTCGGCTGATCCCTGGTACCTTAAATCGTCCTGTGGTCACCGAATTGCCCCGCGAAACTCCGCCCGAAAATGCCGCTAGAGTGGTCTGGGCACTCGCTTGGCCTGCGGTTGCGCTGAACTCGCTGCAGGTTGTCAACAGCCTTCTCGACGCGGGTTTTGTCGGGCAT
>JBKJJL010000046.1:0-18792 GCA_046597875.1 Fimbriimonadaceae bacterium
TCACTCGATGGACGTCTTGAGGCCCCCATTTCGTTGCGGTCGCCTTAAGCAATTCAACGCAAAAGTCTTGCCAAAGGTTCAAACCTAGTAGTATGTACTCGGTTTCAATGCCCACCCAGATCCCCTTCTTCGATTCCGAAACGCGTAGCCTGTGGGTCACGCCTGGCTCCGTGACGACGACACTCCAAGTCCAAGACGGCGCATGGTTCAGCGACCGCTTCCGCGCGCCCACGTCCCGCCTCGAGGCACTGGCCGTGGGATTCCGGTCGTAACGGACCCCGCGTTTAGGAGTGTCCCCGCGCTAATCTGACCGTAAGGCATTACTGCACCGCCGGGCCGACGAATGCCGTGATCGAGCCGGTGAACGTGGTTAGAGTCGCGTAGATACCAGCCGCGAAGGCGACACCTGGAAGCGGCACGAAGTAGCTTTGATTAGCGACCCCGGTCAGAGTAAACAAGGACGTTCCACCGCCCGCTACCCCCGCCGCGATGTCGATCGTGCCCGCAGTTGTGCATTGGACATTTATCCCCAACAAGGTACAAGTGCCCGTATGCAGAATTCCGTTCGCGGTGATTCGCCCACCCGAACCAACCGCGCTTTTTGGTTGGGATTTCTGGACGGCGTTTACAGTATCCCCGCCCGGCGTCACCACGAACGGCGCGTACTGGGAACTACCAATATCCTTCATCAGGACGTCCAGGACGGAATTGTCTTGGATGTCTACTTGCCTTAGTGTTGTGTCTGCCATGTTTTTATCTCCTACGTGAAAACTATCCCGTCTTCTGAGTATCTTTCGATGAGTGATCCAGACTCGATTGTCCAGAGCACAAACCCAAACTTTCCATTAGCCAAAGGCCGGTACTCGCCGTCGATCGGCTTGTCGTCAACCCCCGACGCCAAGACCGTCGTATCGGCCTTGATAAGCGCGTTCGCCGAGTCGCGAATCTGGACGATCACCACACCCCCCGACGCCCGGTAGATGTAGCGCAACCGCTGCGGGGTCACGATGGTTGTGACTTGTGTTCCGGCCCCTATTGTCGTTGCCATGCCAAATGTTGCTCCCTCATCCGCGCTGATCCGTTGTTTGATCGTTCCGCTTTCCGCCGTCCATAATCCGATTTCGCGCTTGACGAGCCAGCG
Source organism: Fimbriimonadaceae bacterium (assembly GCA_046597875.1). Classification (GTDB taxonomy): domain Bacteria; phylum Armatimonadota; class Fimbriimonadia; order Fimbriimonadales; family Fimbriimonadaceae; genus JANJUB01. Next base: position 1,142 of record JBKJJL010000046.1, read on the forward strand.
CACACATCCCGCCGTCGCAACAATGCCAGAAGGCACGTTCACGAAATCGAGGCTCAAAGAGTTCTGCGAAACCGAAACCGAAACATTGTTCGTCAGATCACCCACCGCGATTACGTGCCGCCGGGTCTCGCTTACGTCGTAGTTGATCCAGTTCGCGGTATCGGGCCACTCCAGCGCCCGCAGGATGTCGAAGTACCCATGCCAAGGTCTCCCTTCGGCGACGTATTTCCCAGCCCCGCGCAAAAGGAACGGGCCTTCATTGTTGTCAACCGCGTGACGATGCTCGGAGATGAACCACGCGCTTGGCGAAGAAGGGGCCGCCGCTGTCCATGCGACGCTCCCTGACGGGTTGATGACATCCAGTTGGGTCTTGGCTGAAACGTAGCGCCTAGGCTCTTGCGCGAGGCTCCACGACTCTTGTGAGAATGTCCCGTCTGCCGCAAAGGTCGCCGTGTTCCGCGCCCGCATCGGAAAACAGGCAAACGGCGGAAGCTCGGCCCATGTGTTGACGAGGATGCCTACTTGGCGTTTTGGGAACGGCGGAGCGAGGTAGGATACGCCCCTTAAAAACCCGTCCGGATACAACCGAATGTCATTCTGACCGTTGGGTACATATCCAAGCCCAGTATTCGGGCCTAGCCGCACATCTTGCATTTTTAGCTCGCGATCAAGGTGTTTGCCGAAGTCCCGAACACGTCCGGTGAACCCGCCTTGTAGGTCACGACATAGTGCGCGTCAGGGTAGTACGGTGTCGAAACCAAGTAGGCCCCGGTGTTTGGATCGCTTACTATCTGATCTATTTTCGCATCGTCCGATGTCCTGAACAGCTTCACCGTACACGAGCCAAGCACCGATCCGTAAACGTCGCGGGTCACTCCTTGGATGCCAAGCCTCGAGTTCTGACCACGGGTCATCTCGGGCGACTCGTACCAAAGCGAGCCCCACATACCAAGCCCGTCTACAGATGCCCCCACAAACCCGGTAGAACCCCAACCCCACCAAGGGGTACGGAAATCCTCATCACCCGGCAACATATGGACGTCCGGCTTCCACGACTGAGGCTGAATGCGGTTATCGTTCGCCCGGAGCAAAGACACAGACCCTTCGCCGATGCCTATAAACTGGCTCATCCGTCGTACCGCTCCTTGGCGCGGCTATCCACGTCACACGCGGGAATGATCGGGCTTTGCCGCTTGATAGCGTCCCGCGCCTCGTCCAGCATCCGGTAGCAAAATGCCGGGTCACCTAATGGGGCCTCGACGCTGAGAGCACCGCTTTGATGGAGCCGAATCGTGATCGAGACCGTGACCGGGTTATCGCCCAGGTCGCGGGCCAACTTCAGGTAGCCGTCGTCGATGCTACTCATCTAGTACACAGTTGATGTCGTTCGCGACCGCCGCCGTGATGTTCCAAACCACAAGCGAGCTGGACACCGGGATAACCAGACCTCGTGGGAACGTCCACACGATGCCCACCCCGATGGTTGCCGCCGAGTTCCAACGCCGATGGAAGATGAGCGGAACCGTAGGCGACGTTGCCCAAGAGAGCGCCCCGTTCATCACCGATGTAGGATCGCCGGTGTCGTCCGCCTGAAACAGGACGTTCACCGGAGTCACGCCGATTGCCTGCGGTCTGCCAAGCCCGAGCGACTGAGCGGTACCCGTCGCCTGGATGATGGAGATTTCCAATACCTTGGGCCGAACGGTCGCCGGGGTTCGCCATTCGATAGACGCCTGAGTGATCGTCAGGTTTGTAGTGCGTTGCGCGAGAGAGTAGATTGCCATTTGTTTTAGGTTCCTTTTACGATAAAAGCGAGAGTGTCGTATGCGGTATTGGTGCGCGTTTGCCCCTCAATCGCATCATAAAGCGTCAGAATCAAAGCGCCTACCCCGTCGTCGTAGGGCTTGGCGTTCAGCACGAGGTTCTCCCAGCGTAAAGCATCGAGGACGCTTGACTTATGCCCCTGAACAGCGAAGCGCGTTCCCGGCTCACAAACGACAGGCGACGTGAGGAGGGCAACCCCGGTGTAATCAAACCAGCGCCACGACCCGAACCGCAACCCCGCGCCGTCAGCCCAAACCGTCGCGGACTGGTGCCCTGATTCCTGAAAGACGAAAGGCGCGCTCGTCGGCGCGATCCATCCTGGATATTTCAGCAGGACGTCAACGGCGATGTCCGCAACTTCGATGACGAATCGCAACCGCTTGCCCTGTTGCCCGCCGATCATCGAAAAGGCCACAACGCGCTCCGTGTCGCCCATCGTCGCCCCTGAGATTCCAGACGGGAGAGAGTCCACGCCCTCATCACTGATGTACCCTGCTCCAAAATCCTGCTTCCACGAGCCCGCGTACTTGGCATCCTTGCCCGTGATCGGAATATCCCAAGTCCCCGCCGACGTCGCGATCAGAACCGACTCAGAACCGTCCGCAGAATCTAGGTAGCAGCTCAGGGAAGTAACATTGGTTCCAACCCAATCAAGGATAATCTTCTTCGCCAAGTGCGGATACAGATACGGCTCGACCGAGAGCGATCCCAAGTCCATGTAAACCGTGCAGGGCGTCGCGCTCGGGTTGACTGTCACGTACACCGCCCCAAAGCTCAACGTTGCGTCCAGCGCGCTCCACAAGGACGAAGAATCTATGTCCGCGCTCTTGTTGGCAAGCGGCGTCCAGTCCCGCGCCTTAAACCGGTGGATTCCCCACCACGATGTTTCGGTGCCGAACCAAGTATCGCGCATCCAGTAGGACAATGCCCCGTCCCGAAGTGGAGCCGAAACCAAACTGTTGCGCGTCCGGTCGTTCTCGCCGCCCGGCAAACTCGGGTGAGATATCCACTGCGACCTCAGATCGTGCCAATACTCGTTCGGGCTATCCGCCCCGAACAGCTTCCAAACCGTCTGAACGTCTAGGATCCCGTCGCCGTCCGTGTCCCTCGTGTTGGCCGGGAACCAATACTGATACGACCAATGCGGGTGAACAACATAGTTCAGGTACCTCGGCGCGGTGTCCACATGATAAAGCGGCGAAAGCAAATCCACGTTCGCGCCCGCTCCGTGATCGTCCTGCGTCAAAGTGACAAACTGACTCGAAACCGTATGGCTGATCGCGTCCGCGTAAGATGGGCCGCAGTAGGTAGGCGGATCGGCGGGCGGTGCCTCAGGCGCAGGCGCGGGACAAACTCCAGCCGGCCCCGTAAGCACACACGTCCCTCTTGCCCGGTACTCGAACCCTTCGTAAAAGTAAGGCGCATACGAGACCTCATTGAACGGGTCTTCGATGACGTGTGGCGCGTTCTCGACCTTCGCGAGGAACGACGTGTATTCAGGATGGACTTCTACCGTAGATGTCCCCGTTGCGGTATCCGCGCTCGTCACATAGTTAAAGCAAGAGGCCGACGCTGTACGCTTCGTCCACGGCAACCCGTACCGGGCGATAAGCGCCCCATAATCCGCGCCGTCGCCCCACCGCTCGACGCTCTTGTCAAGGTTCGGAAGGAGCATGATTGACGCCCCGCGAAATCGGTACGCGATAGTCCTGTGATACGGCGTAAACGTCCAGCCAGAGCCCAACCCGGTTGAACACATCTGGCAGTTCGTAACGACGGTTCCGGCGACCGTCTCGTCCGTCACCTCCGCCATAAACGAGACTGATCCATCGTAGGTGGTAGTGGCTACCGGCTCTACTACCGTCGCCGTCACGCCACACGCGATCGCGGGCACCGGCTCATCTTGGTACGTGACCGGCAAAGTCGACCAAGCCCCAGAGCCCGATTCCTTGAACCGCCAACCGCCCGTACCCGTCCCTTGCGCTGAATATGAGGCCAGCGCGGAAGTGGCACATCCAGCCGTAGGGATTGCTCCTAAAATGGGCGCAGGGTTGACGCCCGCCGAACCGGTCAATGTCCCCGGAATCCCAATAAGCGGAACCCCGGTCGCCGTGATGTAGCCCGAATAAAACGAGCCAGATACGCCCGTCCAAACGAGAGTCGCGCCCGCGTAGAACCGCATTGCAGTCCATGAGAGTCGGTACTTGAAAACCCCCGCGACTTGGACTAGGTGGAGCTTGATGTTGTCTATTTCAAGGCGTCCACTGAGCGAACCCTGCCAGCCGCCCGTGTAGTTCAACTCCTTATCGACGAGCATATCAGGGATACGCAGTCGAACCTTACCGGTACCGAGCGCGTCGGCCTCTGTAACCAGATGCAACGTTTCGCAGGTAAGCAGGATCCCGTCCGTCGTCGTCAGCCAATCGGGGCACCACTGCGTCTTAAGCGCAGAGTTCGCGGAGACCCCTTGCGTCGTCCTGACCCGAGACGCGGAAAGATTGCAGGACAGCTCCAGAATGTCCCAAGCAAAGATAAGCCCCGCGTCCATAAATCAACTTCCAGAACATCCGCAAGGTTTAGGCTCGGCCCCTTCCATTTCCTGCGCCGCGTGAGCCGCCCGAAGGATTGCTTCACGCACACATTGGAGTTGGGCGTCCGTGCCCGTGATCTCACAAATGAGCCTTCCATCCTTGACAGAGCCAAGCGTCAATCTCAGGGTTTCCTCTTTCACCGTCACGCCCCGAACTCGACCGCGCTGATCCTTGGGGCTAGATTCTTAGGCCGGCCGTAATAGTTTCGCGCTTGGCGAAGCGCCATAAACGCCCGCATCTCGGCAAGACTTCTGCCCGGTACGTTGTGCCCGAGTCCGTTCGTCGTAACAATCTCCTCTTGGATGCGCTCCAAAACGTAGCGGCACGGACGGGAGACAATCGCGCCACCACCTGGCGGCCTATCTAAGATATTGCCCGGGAACTCCTTGACGAACTCGCCACCGAACCGAACGATTGTCCAGCGCGAAACAACCTCTTCACCGTCCCGGTTCTGCTGTATCTCGATCTCGTTACCCGTCCACAACGGGAGCAGGGTATCGGGATCGATCATCAGGTCTATCTCAATCTCGCGCAAGTCGCGCCCGTAGGCCAACCGCTTGTAGAGTCGCCCGCAAGCGTCCTGACATTGAGCGTCCGTCGCAAAGGCGTCGTTGATGAGCCCGTAAATGTTCTCGTCGCCGCTCCATTGGGCAGTCCGCAAACTCGGCGGCACCTCTGGGTCGATCGCGGGCGGTAACCCCGATTGAGGGAACGCGGTACCTTCGGGCCACTGTTGATACCAAACAATCGGGCGCATAAGCCGCCGGTCTTTGCCCTGAACGTAGACCGCGTTCGCCTCTGGCTCGAATCCTTCCTCATCCAGCGTCCTGAAAACCCGCGAATAGGAAAGCCTTTCCAACTCCTCGCCCGTGTAGCCAAGCCCGCCCAAATGCGCGATGGCCGCGTCGTGAGTATCGAAGATGCGATAAGGCGTCGTGAGCGCCGGCATATTGTCGGGCGAGAACGCCACGATCTTCGTACCGCTAGGCGTCGGCTTTTCCGTCCAATGGCAATCCGGTAAATACTCGTCGAATATCCGATCCCAAACCGACGCCGCATCGTCGCCAACCTGAACGACCAAATGAAACTCGCCCTTTGAACAGCGGGTGAACTGCCCGACGCTAATCCCAAACTCTTCGATGTCCAACCGGTCTACAGGGATGCCGGAACGAATCGCAATATATTCTAAAGCCTCTTTACACGTTGCCCCGTCCAGCGGCACCGGGTCTTTGAACCGGAACCGTTTCATGAGCCGGTAAAGCCCTTCACACTTGACCTGCATCTGGTCTACGTTGAGCGTGGAGCCCCTTCGGATTCTGGGACGTTCCGCGATCATGCCATCGAAGAACGCCGTCGTTCCGATCCGGGCAATAACCGGGCGCATCGTCATCGTCTCCAAATGCGGTACCGGGCCAATCTCCTCGTCAAGCTCGCGAAGGTGACTCAGCGTGAACTCAAACGACGTCTCGCCCTTGCACTCGGGAACGTCGAACGACGCCGCCGTCACATAAGGCGTAACGTCCTTTTCCTCGCTGCCATCGGTAGTCGTCAGTTCGTTCGAATACGCTGAATGACCCGCGAATACGAACGGGGTACTGTTCCCGTCGCCCGATAATGCGACCTTCACGCGGCATTCTTTCGTCACCCCATCCGGCACAAAGGGGCCCGTATTGTTGCTGTCCACAAAGGAGCCGGTAACCCCCGTCAGATAATCGCCGAAGAACAAATGCGCGGCAACCGCGCCAACCTGCGGGGGCACCGTCCAATGAGCAGGAACCGAGCATCGGTAGCCGGAGGTTCGGAACTTGAGCGGCGCAAACTCAACCGTCGCGCCCCCGTAGGACTGCCACCACATATCCGCGTTTGGCGTGATGACCGGATCCACGTCGTCAGGTTCGATGTCCGGGCGTTCCCAGAAGAACCCGCCGCCGTTCGCGCAGTAGACGAGAATCCCCGTCTTAATCGGGATGAGCAGAACCTTCGTCCAATCGCCCCATAACCCCGCCGATGTCTTCTGACCGGGCGAGCTGATCGAGTCCGTTTGAACAAGCTCGTTGTTAAACCAAACTTCGACCTTGCCCGTGGTGAAGAAGTTGAAGTAGACGGGCCGCGCCGACTGGACTGCCGTCGCCGTGTTGCGGTTCGCCTTGTCCCATCCGACGCTTAGAAATGCTCGTTCCTCAGAATCAGGAGCTTCGACCTTGGCGCTGAAATAGATCGCCCGGTTTACGGCATGGATCGTCGTCGTACTGATCGCCTCTGACACCGTAGAGTTGAACCCGTGGACGTAGGCCGACGAACTGCCGTTGACGTTGCTAAGTACCCAGTTCGCCGTCGTAATGATGTTCAGGTCAACGAGTGCCAATCGGCTGAACGCCCCGCTTCCCGTCGTCCCCCAAGCGTTCAGCAAAGGGAGCGGCATGAGCATGAGGGTATTTGTGATCGGGTCGAGCCACGTATCGTCCTCGTTGCTCGTTTGCGAGCGGTAGAAATCTGACCATGCGTCGGTAGGCCGATCGGTTAGCCGGTTCTCGTCCGTCGCGCCCACAACAACGAAGCCCAGCGCGTCATGTTTGAGCCGCGGCTGCTCGTGGTCTATGGAAATCGTCAGCGTGTCGGGCATTAGCGCGAGAACCTAGCCTGAGCCTGCATCGTTGTGGCAGAGTGCGCGAGAACCCCTTCAATAATCATGTCCACGCCCGCCCTGATCTGAGCCTCTAAGCCAGAACCGCCGCCACCTGGAGACCCCTTGCGAATGGAGCCAACCTCGCGGGCCGTGACGCCCATCTTGCCCAGTTCAGAACCCCCGAAGACCGCGGATTCAAAGCGTTGCAATGCTTTTTCGGATGCGACCGCAGTTCGGCGGGTGTTCTCTTCAATGTCTTTAATCGGTGAGCCTGGGGCCTCATACCCTGGCCGGAATCCACCTTTTGAGGTGTCGCCGTCAATCGAACTCGGACGGCCCTTCTTGTACTTCTCGTAGATCGCATCGGCTTGGGCCGCGATCCCGTTTAGCGGTGCATTCATGGGCGACATATCTACGCCGCCGCCTTCGCCTACCTTGCCGATGGCAGTGAACGATCCGCCGCCGCCAACCTGCCCCAATGGTAAGCCAAAAGGCCACTTCACTTTGACGCCCTTCGCGATTTGACCGAGCACCATATTGAGCGCGTCAATAATTCCATTCACGAACGCTCTGATCTGTTTCATTTGGGAGTTGATGATCTGGACGACCGCCCCTATGACCCCCGGAAGGTTCATCACCACTGCCGCGATTACCGAGACCACGCGCACCAAGCCGTCACCCAAAGAATCCGCGTCCGTGATGAACTTGAACACGTCCGTCAATGCCGAGATTCCCGCCGAGCTTCCAATATCGCTCACCATCCGCAGCGCATCTGCAAGGAAGGTCACACTCGAAGCCGACTGGACAAAGTCCTCAGCCAGCCGTGTGAAGAACCCACCGTCAACCATGTTCTCGACGAACACCGTCACCTGATTGAGCGCCGGAACCAGAACCGTGTTCAGCACCGCGCCGATTCCAGAAATAACCCGCGTCCACACGTCGCCGACGTTCGCGAAACTGTTCTTCCATCCGCCCGTAACCTTCTCGAGCTTTTCGACGCCCGCGATAATCTTGAGGATGGCTTCTTGCGACGTGATCCCCATCTTCTGGATCGCTTCCGTACTCGCCGTGCCAAACGCATCGAGGAGTATCTTTCGGATTTGTGGCACCCGCTCAGCCATCTGGTTGATTTCCTCAGCCGAGATAACGCCCTTTGAGGCAATCTGCGTGAGGGCGAGAATCACCCCGTCTAGTTCTTCTTTGCCACCGCCCGCCGCCGCGAGTGCATTCCCGAACCCGAGAATAGCCCGCTCAGCGAGCCTTGCGTCGAACCCAACCGCTTGGAGCCGGGTAGATGCCTTAATGGCTTCTGGCAGCCCCAAACCTGGGAGCTTGGCAACGTCCACGAGTCGCCTTAGAGTTCGCTCCGCCTCTTCGTTGGAGCCCGCGTATTGCCGAACCGCAAGCTCTAAAGCCTGCATATCCGCCGCCGCGTCCATCGCATAGGCCGAGAATCCAGCAATCGCAACCCCCGCGCCTACCGCCGCGATCCCCAGGAACTTGATTACGGAAAGGACTTCGCCGAGAACTGGAACGCTGGAATCCAGTTCGGACACCGCGAGCTTGATAGCCGACGTGAACCCGCTGATTCCACCCGTAGAGCCCGATGCGGTGCCCATCACGTCCACCATTTGGCGCGTGGACTGGGTCACCCGTTGCGATCCGCGCACGTAGCCGGAATCGTCCATCTGGAACCGGGTTATCAGGGTGTCTACAACATTTGCCATATAATAGCTCGCATGGCTGAAAATCCAAAACAGGTAAGCCCCATAAAGTTCGTCGTTCTGATCGCCGTGGGCGTCGCGCTAGGGATGACCATATTCTGCTCGGGGTACTTGTTCGTGAGTGACCGGTACTACAAAAACGAGGAAGCGCAGAACAGCCGCTAACGCTCAGACGCGCGGGCCTTTGCCTCTTCTGATTCGATGATGCAAAGCGCGATCATGGCGTCGAGGTCGGACAGCTCGTCCGCGCTCATTCGCCGGTAGTGTTTTCCGTAGATGTCTCGGGCGACGCTAAGCCGGAACCTGTGGATGGCGTCACCCCTGATTCGTTTTTTTCCGCGTCTACCGATTCCACAAACTGAACGGCGTTCGCGTCAACTTGGTTCTCGTTGATAGCGGCAATAAGGCTCTCGACAATCCACGGGTTCCCCAACTTCACAAGCCGCATCGCGTCGAGTTCGAGAACCTTCTGAGGCTCAGCCGAGAAGTAATGGATCGCATAGGCCGCCGCCGCTTCCTTGGCGGACATCGGAACGAACGGCTTCCATGCTTCGTGGTGCCCATCCTTGCGAGTGCAAAATGCGATAAACGCCGCGGCTTTGGCTTTGTACATTTCCAAGTCCGCGAAACTCTTTAGCTTGCGAACATGGTACGCGCAAACCACGTTCCCGGCCTTGTCCATCACCGGAACCTCTACGGTGTCTTCGGTGGAGTGGAACGCCTCCAGGATCATGTCAACGATGCCCGCAGAAGGCGCGGGCGATGTTACGTCAGGGTTATTCATAGCATTCAATAAATGGTGTTTCTTTTTGTCTCATGTGCTAAAGTCCGAAACGATGAAGGATAAGATTGGTTTCGCCGCAGTCATCGCGGTCGTGTTTGTGATCGGGGTTGCCACTGGGATAACCTTTGACCGAATCATTAATCCGCCGTACCAACCGGGTCAAATGAAAGAGGTACTTGACGGATTCGATCAAATGAACTCCAAGATGGAAAAGACCTTCGAGATACAGGAACGACAGCGGAAGGCCGATGAAGAAAAAATGCCCCGCTGAAAAAAGATGCAACCCGCTTACCAGTTCACGGACGACGATCGCTTCTATCCCATTTACTGCACTCAATGCAAGGCTCACATTCCGAAAGCCGTGAGCAACTCAGGAGGAGGTATCTGTCCACCATGTCACCAGGTAGCGACAACGCTCGTCGCCCAACAGCAAGCTAACATCCAGCAACGAGCCCAAATGGTCGCCCATGCGCGATTTCACACGAACACAGGTCGCGGTAAGTGCCCCCAATGCCAAGCGTTGAACATTAATCAATTCCAAGTGCAGCAGTCGAACAACACGGGCGGAATCCTTATCGTGGGATTCGCGTTTCTTGGAACCGGGCTGTTCTGTTGCCTGCCCGTGTCCGCCGTTGGGGCGATCATGATCATTGTCGGGATCATCATGGCGTGCGTCGGGCCGCGCACCGTCAGTACATCCCGGGAATGCGGCAACTGCGGATTTCGTTGGACGGTCTAATCGATCAACCGCTCCTTCGCCTCCGCAACGCCGCCGAACCCTGCCCCCGGCTTCTTCTCCATGCCGTTTGCCTTGCGGTAAGCGTCCTTGCGCTTCTTCGCTTCTTGCGCCAGTCGCGCCGTCTCTTCCGGCGTCTCTGTGGCGAACTCGGGGGTAACCATTTTGTTCTCTGTGTCTTTTCTCATATCGTTATGCCGCCGCCGCTGCGAATGTTCCTCTCGATGCGAACTCGTATGAAATCTCGATGATCTCCGCGTCGTTGAAGTTGAACCCGAACGACGTAATAATGACGTTGCCGCTGTAAGTCTCGCCCGAAAGCGCGGCCCCCGTCGTCAGCACCGCAGCCAATGGCGCGTTGTAGGCGTTGAATGCCGCTTCCAGCAAGCTCGTCGTGCCAACCGGTGCCGTTGGGTATGCACCCGTTCCTGGGTCGTTGCCTTCCAAGGAAATAGTGAACACCTGTTCCTGTTGCCCGTTGATCTGGTGCTTGACCGTCCGCGCGATCATCGGTACCGTCGTCGCCGTCCCGTCAATCGTGATCGAGAAGATGACCCGCGTCAAGTCCTGATCCAACAGGTCTGGATCGTGGAACGAGGCCATGAACGACCGCGCCGCGTTGGGAGTCTGCGAATCTGCGGCCGCAGGCAAAACCAGCGTCACCTCAGATGTGTAATCCTTGCCGAAAATCTGGGGCCACTTGTACGCCGCCGCAACACCTGAAACCTCGCGAACGTCGAACGTCCCATTGAACGAACCACCGCGAAGGTAGGCGAGAAGGTCAACGCCGCCAATCGTGAACGCGCCGACCGCAAGGTTCGATGACACTAGGCCCGCGTCACCTGTGAGCGTACTCATCAAGGCCGTTCGGATCGTCGTCCCGGCCTTCACTTTCTGCCGACGTTTGCCCGCACGAAGGATGGTCGTGGTGTCCGCGTTCTCGGGCGAAAGCTCGTACTCGACGTTCTTGATGAGCGCGAGAAGCGAGTTGCCGCCAATACTAAAAACCGAAAGATCGCCGTTGCCTTGTACGTTTGCCATAGTGTTTCTAACCTAACTCAACTTGCTCGTGTGCAGTTCTCGAATCTCGCAGGTGAACTGGACGTCCACCTCGTAAACCGAATCCTTGTCGCCGGGCGTCGGAATCGCGCCCAACATCCCAACCGGGTTCCGGGCCACATTCAAGGCCGCTACCGACTGAAAATATGCGTTTCGCTCCAAACGAGCAATAAGCGCGTTCGCCTGCTCGACTTGGAGCCCTTGAACCGAAACCGTCTTATCAACCGGCAACGTCGCAAGGCGAGTGACCGTGAAGTTGGGCTTTTGAGTCAACCCCTGAACGCTGTCCCAATCCTGCGAGATCGGCGCTTCTGGCTCCAGCGCGATCACCGCGACCGGCCAAACATTTATCACCACTCGCGGATACCCGTGGTAGACCTTTTTCGTATCGGGCCATGCCACCAAGACGTCCGCCGAAATCGCGGCCATCAGGTCATCGTAAGTGCGAAAGGCGGGCATTTATAAATCCTCGTTCGATGCGTCAACCGGATCCGGCTTAACCTCTTCCAGCGCAATCGTTCGGTGGGCCGTGATCGGTTCCGCGTCCCAAACCTCCATCGGCTTGGATGCCACGAAATACCGGCCTCCGCTTTGGAGCAAGTCCATCGGCTCAATGTCGTCTGCTGAATCCCACATGAACAGATGAGGGCGGTCGAGTTCGACCCCGGTTCGTTCCATCGCCGCCTGAGCGCTCATAGGCGTCAGTTGGCCCCGGATTGTCTGTGCCGACGTGTAGTAGTTTCCGCGTACGACGAGCGTAGAGGGCGAAACATTCTCGGCGACCTTCCACCGGGTCACCGTATGAGGCTTAAAAGGAAGAGGCACCGCTTAGCCCGTCGCCTGCCACTTGTTTTGGAGTGAGCGAACCGTCCGCTCGATCTGCGTCGCCGTCAGTACCGAATCGTAGATGATGACCTCAGCCACGTCAACATCCGCAGCCGCGTCTGCCACGGTGTCGCCCATGCCGATGGTGCCAGCCGTCACCGCCGCGACCGATGCAGTAGAAACCGCCGCCGCCGTGCCCTTCTGTACCGTGATCGCCCCGGATGCCGTCTTCGTAATCACCGCCACAAACCAGGCGTCAAGCGCGGGAAGCGTCGTATTGGCAACGTCGGCACCGCTGAGCCCTTTAAGGTTCGTCGAGTTGAACGCAAGCCGAGCGCCGTTTGTGCCACCCACTTGCAAGATGCCCCGAGTCGTCGCGTCGTAAGAACCGATCTTGGCGACTACGAACGCCGTACAAGCGAGCCCCACATCGGCTAGGGTCGAAGTGAGAAGGTCGTTTGTGCCATCGAAAGCCACGAACGGACGCCCGAGCCCCGTCGACGTCTTCGTCGGCTTGTTCGTCGCTTCCGTGACGTCCCGGTTGTACTGGCCTTTGTCCTGCCACGTCGTCACAACCGCCGCGTCAGCCTCAGTCAAGTCGTAGGCGTCGAAGTGGGCGGCTAGGCCCGCAATAGAGCCAGCCACAAAACCGTACTGACGCTCAACCGATAAAGCGAAGTCTTTGCTGGTCAGTTTCGACCGAACCCCGCCTACCGTGCGCTCTACGACAATCTGGGCCGTCTTTGACATCAGGCTTCCCGGATCAGTTGCGCCAGAGCCGAGGTCAGAAGCGCCGACAACCCATTGCCAGTAATCGCCCAACCGCACGAGTTCGACCGCCCAACCATCGGACGTGATAAGGAACACGTTATCGGTCGTGCTGTTGTAGTACCAGCCGATATCGTCGCCCTTGATGTCGAGCAGAATCCCGTCACCGGCGATCATTGCCGCATCTACGGGTTGCCACACTTTGAGCCCCGACGATTCAAAAGAGGTCGTTTGCCCTTTGAGCTTGACTGCGAGAAATCCTGTAGTTTGTGCCATTGCGTTACTTTGCCTGCCTCTTCCTAACCGTATCCACGAGGGCCTTGTTTCGTGCCCTGAACCGTTTCATAATCTCTTTCTGGAACCCGCGACCGCGCATCTTAACCGTGCCCGAGTCGAACAAAATGTATTTGGCGTGTCTGGCCCGGTTCCTTAGCTCGAACGTCTGGCCCGCGCCGCGCCCCCTTGCTAATCGCCAACCGCGCTGAACCTGCCCCGAAATCACGCCGATCGGAAGCGGGGTAACTCTGAGCTTCGACCTTGCGATGTTGCGGGAGAACGGTCTATTCTTCGAAAGCCACCGTTTGCGACCCGGCCCCTGTGAGCCAACCCCGCCAAACGTCAAACGCCGCGCATCGGTTGCGGACTCATAAACAATCTGAGAGTGCATCTGCCGGGCCGTCTGAGCCACCGCCGCGAACCGGGCGAGTTGATGCCTGTAAAGCGCAAGCCCCGAAGTCGTTCTCATATCAAACTCTCGGCAAAATGTAGATGCTCGTTCGTTGCTTGAAACTCGCGTTTAGCCTGCCAGCCGTCGTGCTCTGGTCGAACTTTTGCGTAACCGGCCCCTGCTTGACTTCTGTCACCCCAGATAACCCGCCAGACGCATATTCGAGCGCCCGCCCAGCCGCTCGTTCCAAGACCTGAATGGTGACCGCTGGGTCCCGTTCGCGAGGTTGCGACGAGAAGAAGTCCGGAGGGCGGCATGAACGACCGGTTCACCATCCTTACCGGTCACGTCCTGGATCGACTGCGCGAAATCCCGGATGCATCGGTCAACTGTGTCGTCACGAGCCCGCCGTACTGGGGCCTTCGCGACTATGGATGCACGGGGCAAATCGGACTAGAGCCAAGCCCAGAAGAGTACGTCTCCAAGATGGTCGAGATTTTCCGCGAGGTGCGTCGAGTGCTGCGAAAGGACGGCACGTGCTGGATCAACTTGGGGGACACCTACTCGGCATCAGGGGCCGCTGGAAACCGCGACGGAAAACAGGGAACCAACCAAGGAAGCCACGATAAGCCGAATCGCCGGGCGGGAATCATCGGAAGAAAGAAAAAGACCCTTTGCGCTATTCCTTGGCGGCTGGCAATCGCCCTAGATGATGATGGCTGGTACCTGCGCTCCGATATTATTTGGAGCAAGCCTAACCCGATGCCGAGTAGCGTTCGTGATCGTCCGAGCACAAGCCACGAATACATCTTTCTTCTCACCAAGAGCGCGAAGTATTGGCACGACGCCGATGCTATCTTGGAGCAAAGCGTTTGGTGGGCAAGCGGGCCCGGGATCCATACGGCAATTGCTCACAATGTGGTCAGGGTCCCCGATCACTTCAATGGCTCACTACCGGGGCGTAAGAATGGCCCCGGTCAAGACCGACGATCCACAAAGGATCGCGATAGAACGTTAGACCGAGCATCAGGCAGTTTCGGACGGGCGCCCGGTTGGAGACAGGAAACCCCCGACGCACCGACGCGCAACGCGCGCACGGTCTGGACCATCGCGTCACAACCCTACAAGAAAGCGCACTTCGCGACATTCCCAACCGAGATACCACGACGTTGCATCCTTGCGGGTTGCCCCGAAGGCGGAACCGTCTTGGATCCATTTCTTGGCTCTGGGACCACCGTGGCCGTGGCGATTGCGCTCGGCCGACGAGGAATCGGAATCGAACTGAACCCGGAATACGTGAAGCTCGCTCGTGAGCGCATCGCAGGCGTTACACCGGGCATGTTCATGGAGGTCGCATGAGCCAATCAACTCTTTTCCAGCCTGAGCCAAATGTCCGCTGGTGGCTCACCGAATCGAGGCAGATTCACTTCCGAATTGCTGAGCCGGGCCGCTACCACCTGAACGACATCGCGAAGGCCATCGCGCTCGAAATGGACCGCGATTGGCAAGACGTCGCGAACGCCCTCATCAGCGGTGAGCCGATTATGGAGGTCGCCTAACCCGTGCCTCTCGCCCCCGTTGCAGTGATACAAGCCTGGCCTGCGGTCCTAGACCGTCATACCGCCGCGGCCTACTTGGGCGAGTCTGAAACCCAGTTCATCAAGATCGTTCGGCTCTATCCCTCCCGGCTCCGCTCGTTCAATCTGCTCGAAAATGGGGAAACCAAATGGCTACGCGACACCCTAGACGCCTTCCTCGAATGGCGTGAGTCTGTCGGCGTCGAACGCAAGGCTTCGTGATATGATGCAAAGCGTGAGGCCACAACGGACCGGCACCTATACGTCCCGGGGGCAGTTCAAAACCACGCGCCAATACATCGGGCCGGATGGACTGCCCGTGCGCAAAGAGTTCATTCAGCGCAAAAGAGAATCCGAACGCGCTGTCGTGATCCGCGCCGACAAGTGGGTGTCCGAAAACGTCGGCAAACTCCCAACCCGCACCATGAGCCTCGCGCGCTCGATCGAGCTCTACATCGAAGACCGGGAATCAGAAGAGATTCGCGTCGTCACCCTCAAAGATGACCGATTCGTGAGTGCCTTGCTGTCCCATGCCCTTGGCGTGGTCAGAATAGACGCCTTGGACGCGTACGGGATCGAGCGTGCCCTCAGAACTTGGCGCGAGAAGCCACGCACCGCCAAGAAGGTCAGGGACTTCGGACGAAAACTGTACAAGTGGCTCGCCAAGCGCGGATGGGTGGACGATTCCCGCAACCCCTTCACGCAAGCCAAGGCGCCCACATACGCCCCGGAGAAGTGGCAAGAGCCTATCAGTACCGAGCACTTTGAAACCGCGCTCGCCAAGGTCTGCGCTGCCGATTATCGAGCGGTCCTGCTCCTGCTGCGTTGGACGGGAATCAGACCCAAGAGTGCCAGGGAACTCATGTGGGCAGAGATTGGGGAAAAGGAGGGGCGCATGTGGATCACGAAGCAATCAGCCAAACGAATATCCGGCACACGCCCTGTCATGGTGCCGGCTGCGGCCGCAGAGAATATCAGGGCACTCCCCCGAACGAGTCTGTTCGTGTTCCCGTCCCCCAAAACCGGCAAGCCCTACAGCGACACTACGATCATGGCGCAGTGGCGACGAGCTCAAAAAGCCGCTGGCCTGACGCCTCGAGAGCTGTACGACCTCAAGCACATGAGAGTAACCGAGCTCAGCCGGATCATGAACTCGGAAGAGGTTGCGGTTTCGGTTGGGCTGGAATCCTCGGAGGCGATCAGGAACAACTATTTCCAGATCGACAGGACCGCGCTTGCACAGGTCATTGACGACGCGGGTGTGAACAAGAGTATGAACACAAAAGGGAAGAATCGCAAGAAAAAGGCTATTTGAACCTATAAATGGCAGGGGCAACAGGGATCGAACCCGCGACCTACGGTTTTGGAGACCGTCGCTCTACCAACTGAGCTATACCCCTGCGTGGGTATGTCCTAATTATACACGCCGCTTCCAGTCGTCAAGCAACCGCAGCGCCTCGATGGGGGTCAAACAGTTGACATCCAGATCCTTCAACTCCCGTTCCATGGGAGATTGTTCCACCTCGAACAGCGTGAGTTGCAGCCGCTGAGTGGATACGACGTCGGGCGGAGCGCTCTTGTTCTCGAGCTCGAGCAAAATCGCGTCCGCGCGCCTAAGCACCGAGGAAGGCACCCCCGCCATCCTGGCCACGTGAACTCCGTAGGAACGATCCGTTCCACCCGGCAGGACGCGGTGCGTCCACACGATTTGTTCGCCATATTCTTCGACCGCGACTCGGAAATTCGCCACCCCCGCCATCTGGTCCGCAAGCGCATTGAGCTGATGATAATGAGTCGCAAACATCGTTTTCGCGCCGATGGAAACCAGGTATTCGACCATCGCCCAAGCGATGGCGAGGCCGTCATAAGTGGAGGTCCCCCGGCCCACTTCATCTAAGATAACCAGACTTCGCGGGGCGGCGTGATTGAGGATGTTCGCGCTCTCGACCATCTCGACCATGAACGTGCTCTGGCCGAGGGCGAGCTCATCCTTCGCTCCGATCCGGGCGAAGATGCGATCGCACAAGCCCAGTGTGCACGACTTCGCTGGCACATACGAACCGATTTGGGCGAGGAGAACAATGAGCGCGGTTTGGCGAAGGAAGGTGGATTTCCCGCTCATATTCGGGCCGGTCAGAATGATGGTGCGGGTGCCGGCGTTGGGGTGTTGGGGTGTTTCGGTGTTAGGGGAGCCCAGGTTCACGTCGTTTGGTACGAACGTCGTTGCGGTCGCTTCTACGACTGGATGTCTTCCTTGCTCAACTACCAGGATATCCTCTTCCACGAGTTCTGGCTTCACGTATCCACGCACCGCCGCGGTTTCGGCTAAGGACGCCAACACGTCCACCTCGGCGAGCGCACGGGCCGACTTAAGGAGCGCCTGCGTGTGCTCGGCGACCCTCGTTCTCAGCCTAGCAAAGAGGTCGATCTCCAAGGCAACTGCCTTCTCTTCGGCCCCCAAGACTTGCGA
>JBKJJL010000055.1:0-8772 GCA_046597875.1 Fimbriimonadaceae bacterium
TTCGGCGAAAGTCGAATGTGCCGAATGCGGTTCCTCGCCGAAGCGCTTGACGATCCTCAACCACGCGATTGCGGACGGTGTGATCGTTGCTGCGATCGGCCATACCTGCCTCCGTCCAGAGAGTTGGTCTTGCGAGCGATTCAGTTCCTGAGGCATGACGTTCAAACCATCGAAATCAAGTATATGTTTCCCGCCGGATTTGAAGCGGAGGGCCGCAAGAAGATCCCGGCTGAGCAATGCCTCGAAGCTGGTCGGGCCCTTTGTACTTACGGAGATGCAGGCTGGGGGCCTTTAGTGAAAAATGGAAAATATGTGACGGGCAGGTTCGATGATGAACTCGTGCAAGCATCCGCCGATATCATTCGACAGATGGATACTGCACCAGCCTGGCTTTGCTGGGTTCCCTCACTTCATCGGGACTTGCTAGACGATTTCGCCCTTCGCATCGGGCAAGAACTTGGGATTCCTCACGCCGCTTGTGTTAGGAAAGTCAAGGATACTGAGCCTCAGAAACTCATGCGGAACTCAACTCGACAGTTTCTCAATATCTGGGAATCCTTCGAAGTTGACCCTAGTTCCATCTTGCCGGGCCCGTGCTTGTTGGTCGATGATATCGTGGACTCCGGTTGGACGCTCACCGCGGTTGGAGTACGATTAAAGCGTGCCGGAGTTGCGATGGTCATTCCATTCGCCCTCGCATCGTCCCGGCCGCGTTCAGACTGATGAAAAAGCTCCTCTTCGTTGCGCTCACGAGCCATTTGCTCTCCGATTCGCCCACGATCTCGGCGAACACTATTCGGCTCCTCATTCCCGCTTTCGAGGGGGATTCCGAGGGCGTCCTTCAATCGGCGAAGGACCTGCCCGATGCGGAATCCGTTGCCGAGCGCTTGGCGCGCTTAGATGAGTACGCCGACGAACTCCAGAGCCTTGAGGAACAGGGCATTTATGCGCTGATTCAGGATGATAAAGACTATCCCATTCGGTTGAGTGAAAGGCTGGGGAAAAAGGCTCCGAATCTGCTTTTCGTGGCGGGCGCCACCCATTTGTTTCATTCGGATGCCCTCGGAGTTGTCGGATCACGCGAGATTGACGATGGTGGAATTCGAACTACGCGCGAAGTAGCGGTTGCTTGTGCCGAAAGCGGTGTCAGCGTCGTTTCCGGAGGCGCGCGCGGCGTTGATCAAGAGTCGATGTTCGCATGCATTGGGGCGGGCGGCAGTGCCGTCGGTTTTATGGCAGACTCCTTGGCGCGGGCCCTTCGAAGCGAGCCCGTTCGCGAAGCGATTGATGATGGACGCTTGTGCCTCGCGACTCCCTATGCTCCGAGTGCAGGCTTTAGTGTCGGCAACGCGATGGGAAGAAACAAGCTGATCTACGCCTTCGGACACGGCACACTGGTCGTGGCCTGTACCAAGGGGACCGGCGGAACTTGGGCAGGCGCAACCGAGGCCCTACAAAACGACTGGGGGCCCGTGCTGGTCTGGATCGGCGAAGGAAGTGCGCCCGACAACTCCGCGCTTGTGCGATCGGGTGCCCACGCTTGCAACTCCATCGAGTCGATTTGGGAAGAGCGCAAAAACTGGTCGGTGCCCCAGCCCGCCCTGCTTTAGCTACCGGCCTATCCCAGTTCCTCCAGCAGCCTCATCGCGCCGCGCTTGTCTAGCAACTCGTTATTCGCCTCGCAACGCGCGCTGAGCAGACACGACGGGCACCCTTCCAGGCACGGGCAGCCCCGTAACAGTCGCAAGGCCGCGCCGACCCATTCCACCCGATCCACCAATAATCGCTCGGACAAGCCAACCCCACCCGGGGTGCGGTCAAACACGAAGAGCGCGGGATGAAGCGTGTCCGGTGAAACCCCGTACCAAGCGGAACCCAAGTCGGATCGGTCGCATCCGGCAATGAGAGGGGCGACGGCGAGAAGCGCGTGCTCGGCTCCGTGGATCGCGGCGAGGTAGTCTGCATCGTTGCCTTCGTCATCGAACTTGCGGCTCAGAGGATCTTCGCGTTCCCAAGTGGGAGATGTCGGCAAATCGAAGCGGACCGCGATGGAATCGAAGGTTTCGGCGGGAAGGTCGAGGTCCAAAATCGCCAGCACACGTTCGCCGTCGAGAGACCGTTGACGGTAGCCAAGCACCATGTCGGTGACCCGAATCCCAACCAGACTGCAGGAAAACTCCTCGCCACCGGCGAGTTTCTCTGGTTCCGTGATCGCCATTCGTTGCTCGATCACCGATTGCACGAGGGGCTGAGTGTAGTAGCTCGCTTGCTCGGGCCGCACCGTGGCGACGCCCGCCTCAAGGTCCAGAGTCTCCACGAAGTAGCTTTGGCCCCGGTGTAAGTAGATGGCACCCGCGTGAGCATTCTGAAGGGCCCGCCAGCGCTCCATTGAGCCAAGCTGTTCGCCGTCAACCATGAGAATGATCGCGCTTCCGCCTGCACTACGGATGTTCACCCCGTTCGCGGGCGGATCGTAGGATGGATAGTAGAACGCGCCGTTCTGATAGCGTAACTCGCCCGCCTGATCGAGGACTTCGGCGACGGTCAGGGCGGTTTCACCAAAGGCTGCCAGTTCATTCACGCTCAAGGGCCTCTCGTGGGCGGCGCATTTGAGCTGTTGGGCGAGGATCGTTCCGTTCGAAGGGTTAACCGCAACACTTTCGACCGTCGCGCGCATTAGGGTTTCGGGCTCGCGCAGGAGAAACTGCTCAAGAGGGTCATCGTGGGCGACGAGGATGGCGAGGCCCGGTTTCTTGCCTCGGCCCGCCCGGCCCGATTGCTGCCAAAAGCTCGCCACGGTTCCCGGATAGCCGTTCATCACCACCGCGTCGAGGTCGCCGACATCCACGCCGAGCTCCATTGCATTCGTGGCGATCAGTCCTCGGAGTTTGCCCTTAAAGAGTGCTTGCTCGATGGATCGGCGCTCCTTCGGGGTGTATCCTCCGCGATAGCTTTCTACCCAGTTCGGATCCGCGTTCAGGCGTTCCAATCGTTGCTTCGTCTGGCGCACCACGAGCTCGGTAGAAACGCGTGCCCGGCAAAACGCGAGCGTCCGCATGCCCGCCTGGGCGAGGGTCGAAACGATCTCTGAAGTCGCCAAATTCGCGCTAGATCGCGACATCGCGTCGATCATCGGCGGGTTCCAAAACACGAAGGTCCGGCGGGACTTTGGCGCACCATCATCGTCGATGAGCGTGGGTATTCGCCCCGTGAGCTTGCGAAAGAGCTCGGTTGGATTGCCGATCGTCGCGCTGCATGCGATGATTTGGGGCCGGTTGTGGTGCCACTCGCAAAGGCGCAGCAAGCGCCGAATGACGTTACCGACGTGTGACCCAAACACACCGCGGTACGTGTGCATTTCGTCTACCACGATCACCCGGATCGTCTTCAGAAACTTCGTCCAGTTCTCGTGGCCGGGCAAGATTCCGATGTGGAGCATATCCGGATTTGTCAGGATGATTTGAGCCGAGCGTCGGATCGTAGCACGCTGCGATTTGGGTGTGTCGCCGTCGTAGGTGGCGACCCGAATGTCGGAAGGCGCAAGGGCTTGAAGCTTCCCAAGTTGGTCCTGGGCGAGGGCTTTGGTAGGGAATAGATAGATGGCCCGCGCGTCGGGCTCGCTCAAAATGTGTTGGAGAGTCGGCAGGTTGTAGCAGAGGGTTTTGCCGCTGCTCGTTCCGGTCACGACGACGAGATCTCTGCCCGCAATCGCAGCGTCGTAAGCCAATGCTTGGTGGACATAAAGCTCGCTCAGCCCAAGCTCGGCCATTCGCTCGGAAAGGCGGGGATGGAACGATGATTGCGGCTCCATGTAGTGGCCGCGAACCGCGGGAAGCTCCTCGACATGGACAATCTGCTCCGCGAAGACCTCTTGCAGTTTGAGCGTATCCACAAGGTTACAGCCAGCCACTGCGCGGATTCACGGCCTTGCCGTTTACATGAACTTCGAAATGTACGTGAGGCGACGTCGAAAGCCCCGTAGATCCAACTAAAGCGATCGTCTCCCCCCTCTTTACCCTTGCCCCTGGGGAACGGAGGAGCCTGGAACAGTGGGCGTATAGCGTCGAAATGCCTCCGCCGTGGCCGACGATAATCACATTTCCGTAGCCTCGCATCGAGGTCGCAGATATGACCACCCCGTCTGCCGCCGCGCGGATCGGTTTGCCGGAGCGCGCACCGATATCGACGCCTTTGTGCAGTCTGCGATAACGCAAAATCGGGTGCATCCTCATCCCGTATCCGCTTCCCACTCGCCCGCCCGCAACCGGCATGAGTAAGCGCCCCGTGGGCTTGACGAGCCCCGCCGTCTTCGTGGTGTCGCGCATAAAGGCGGCAATCGTGTTTTCGATCTGGTCTTCTTCGGCGTTGAGCTGGGCGAGCACCTTCTTGATGTCGCCTTCCTTGTCGCGAAGTTGAACTAAGAGGGCGCGTTGGTCTTGCTTCGTCTCGCTCAGGTCGTGCTGTTGAACTTTTTGATCCGTGATTAGTCCCGCAATCTGCTTGACGAGTTGATCTTGACGCGATTTCTTCGTTGCGACTGCGGTTTTCAGCTCACGGACATCGGTGAAGAGTTTGTGATCCTTCGCGGCAATGCGCTCGTAGAGGAATTTTCGTGAGGCCAAATCCCCGACGCTCTTCGCTCCAACCAGCGCGGAGGCAAATGAACCTTCGCCCCGCATCCGCATGACCTTGATTCGGTGTCGAGCCTCGGTGGTCTTGAGTTGCAGGTTATGGGTTGCAATCGACAGATCTTCGCCGAGTTTCGTCTGCTCCTTCTTGCTACTGGCTAGACGCTCTCGGGTTGTTTCCAGCTTGATTTCAATATTCTCAATCCGAGCATTGACTTCTTCGAGGGTCCCCTTAACAACTCGGATCTTTCCGCGGACAACATTCAGTTTCCCCTTGGCATCCTGTTTCTTCTTTCGGATGTCCTTGAGGTCCCCTTTCAGCGCGCCAATGTTCGGCTTTTTGGGTTGGCCCGGTTTCTTGCTTTGAGGGAAAGCGACGAAGGGCATGATTCCCAGAATGAGAGTGAAAGTGAGCGCGACCGCTGGAATCTTCGAAAAACTCAACTTCATGCCGTCGGCCCCCTCCGGAATTTAAACGGATCGCGCAAGGCCAAGGTCGAACATAGCGCGCCAAAGCCTGCTCCAATCGCCGCCAAAAATCCTATCGCTACCAACAACGGGAACGGTGGTAAAGATGCCGCCGCACTCATTTGATTCTTCATCTGCTGCTCTAAGGCCGCCTGAGCCGCCATGATCAGCACGGCAGCGAAAGAACCCCCAATGGCGCCTTGAAACATTCCCTCAATGACAAACGGGCATCGAATCGTGAAATGCGAGGCTCCGACAAGTTCCATGATCCGAATTTCTCGCCTCCGAGCAAGGATCGTGAGCCGGATCGCGTTATAAATCAGAATGCCCGCAGTAACAAGCAGCAGGCTGCCCAATCCCCCGCCCAGCCAGCGCATCATGCGCATCAACTGATCCATCATCTCCTGCTCATCCTTGAGGTAGCGCACCCCATTTCTTTCTACGAGCGGCAAGGCCTGAACGCGCGAAGCAACCCGCCCCGCGTCGGAAAGATTGATCAAGATCAGCTTGAAACTGTGGGGAAGGGGGTTCTCCAGGCCTTCGGTCGCCTCCGGCATTTCCAGGCGGGTGCGTTTCCACTCGTGCTCGCGGGGAATCCAGCGCGCTTCCTTGACCCCTTCAATCCCTCTTAGTTCCTTAGCGAGCACTTTAACCTGTGCGGTCGTGATGTTCTCGCGCAGCCAAACGCGCATCTCGAATCGCCCCGATACATCGCCTGCCACTGCATTAACGCGAACGTACACGTAGGCCAGACCGCCCAACAAAAACAGGGCAACTGCCGAAGTCGTGATGGCCGCAAAGGTCATCAGGGTATTGCGACGAAGCGCGATGAACGCCTCCGTAAGAAGAAACTGCCAGCGATCACGCATGGGGTTCCTCCTCCTTTGCCGGCTCAATCTCCACTTCAACTCCGACGCTCGGCATCGAGAACAGCACGTCTTCGTAGTCGATTTCGATTTCCTGAGGCGGCTCATCGTCCTTGGTCGGTGACCCTTCGGCCAAAAGGGTGGCCTCATGCTCGGCCTGCATCTCTGCTTCGACGTGCTCAACAATCGACCTCAACGTGACCGTTTCCGGAGTCATGTCATCAATCAATCGCCCTTGTTGCATCGTGACGATTCGGCGACCAACGCGCTCAACAACCATCAGGTCATGACTAGCCACCAGTACCGTCGTCCCTCGTAAATTCAGTTCGAGAAGGAGTTCCATGATCTCCCAGCTGTGGTCGGGATCCAGATTCCCCGTTGGTTCGTCAGCGATGAGCAACGGAGGATTATTGATAAGCGCCCGCCCGATCGCCACACGCTGCTGCTCACCTCCGGACAGTTGATGCGGGTACGCATCTGCTCGGTGCCCGATGTGGACACGTTCAAGAATCTCCGGCACCCGCTCACGGGTCTCCTTCCGCGAGGCTCCAATCGCCCGCAGGGCATACGCCACATTCTCATAAACGCGCTTTCGAGGAAGCAAGCCGTAATCTTGCGGGACAATCCCCATGCGCCGGCGCAGTTCTGGGACCTGACGTTCGGGAAGATGGGTGATGTCCTGACCCCACAAATGAACCGTTCCCGCGGTCGGCCTCACTTCACGCGTGAGAAGTTTCAGGAGCGTGCTTTTGCCCGATCCCGTCTGCCCGAGGAAGAACACAAAGTCGCCCCGAGTTATCGAAAGGCTGACGCCACGAAGCCCGTAGACATATTCGGAGTACTTCACCTCCGCATGGTCGAACACGATATGGTCAGTCGAGTGGGCTTGGTTCACGGTTTGAGAACGGCGAGCCGGATGCTCCATCCACACTAGGCGGGTACGAAGAGGTTACCCGCTCTGGTTCCGTTGAAGGACCTATGGATTGCTCGGATCACACCGGGCTTTAGCTCCGTCTGTACGTTATGCGACGTTTTGGACGATGGTTCGGGCTCAGTGTTTTTGCTTTTGTTTCAGTCGGTTGTGTAACGAGTGGCGGTGGTGGCGCGGTTGGAGGCGGGTCGACAACGATCGCGGGAAGCGGCGCCGCTGGCGCGGTGGACGGCGGGGCGGGCGTTGCTCGCTTTAACAATCCCGTGAACTGCACGCAGGGGCCCGATGGCTCGCTCTACGTTTGCGATTTCGACAACGATCGTGTTCGAAAAATCGACCTCGCTGGGAACGTGACGACTCTCGTAAACCAAGCGAACTTCGCCCGTCCTTTCGGTATCGCTTTCGCGGGCGGGAATCTGTATGTGCAGACGGACGCCAACGATGCCCTGGCTCGGGACGCCACGACGGGAACAGTCTGGCGGGTCAATCTCGCCACCGGAGCCGCCACTGTGATTGTGCGAAACATCGGAAGGCCAAGGTCCCTCCTCGGTCTTTCGGGTGGTCGAATTCTGATGGCCAACTTGACCCGAAGCGTCCTCCATATTTTGGATCCGGCGACGACGGCGATCCAGCCACTTGCGGGCCAAGACGGCACGTCCGGGTTCGCAAACGGAACCGGCCCCGCCGCGAGATTTGATCGTCCCTACGGAATGTGCCTGCTTCCCGATGGGGATGTTTTGGTGGCTGATCAGAACAATCACCGCATTCGGCGGGTTACGCTTGCAGGTGTTGTAACCACTTTTGCGGGCCAAGGTGGCGCGGGCTACGTTAATGGAACTCGCGCCGCGGCTCTCTTTAACGGCCCCCAAGATGTCGAATGCGATGCCCTCGGGAACGTGTTTGTCGGTGACAACAATAACCACCGATTCCGTAAGATCGTCGGCGATCAAGTTGGGTTGTTGGCGGGAGACGGAACCGCAGGATTTAGGGACGGCTCACTCGAAGAGTCCAGATTCTTCGGCATGGAAGGATTCTCAATCTCCGATGACGGTAACTACTTGTTTGTTGCGGACGGAACCGGAGGCGATCCGGTTGCTTTCAATCGGATTCGGAAGATTGCTATTCGGTGAAGGGGCTTGGGAGTGTTGGGTATTAAGGTATTAAGGTATTGGGTATTGGGTATTGGTGCCCTCTCCCCACCTCCATCCTCTCCAATATCTCAACAACTCAACGACCCCTAACACCCAATACCCAGTACCCAATACCTTGACACCTTAACACCTCAATACCATGTGCCGCGTAAGCGGATAATCCGGGCGAACGTCCACAATAAGACATGGCCCTCGGCCGACTGCTTTTGTGCCTCCACTCCCATATGCCGTACGTCTTGTCGCACGGCAAGTCGCCCCACGGGACGGACTGGATCAACGAATCCGCGGCTGAGTGCTATCTCCCGATCCTCGACGCGTTGGATCGGCTCCTCGCCCAGGGAATCAAACCGCGCTGGACGATCAACATGACTCCGATTTTGGCGGAGCAACTCGAAGATCCCGCATTCAAACACGAGTTCGAAGATTATTGCCTCGCCAAAATCGAATCCGCCAAGGAGGACGCCGTCAGATTCGCACGTGATGGCGAACTCGCGATGGTCGGGCTCGCCGGCATGTGGCAAAGAGTGTTTGGGCGCGCGCTTGAGCAGTTTCAAACTCGGTGGGACCGTTCCATTATCTCGGGATTCCGATACTTTCAAGATCAAGGGTCGATCGAGGTCATCACCTGCGGTGCGACCCACGGATACTTGCCGTTGCTGGGCACCGATGAGTCGGTCCAGACTCAGGTTAAGCTCGGTGTTCACACCTACGAGAAGCACTTCGGATGC
>JBKJJL010000119.1:0-6566 GCA_046597875.1 Fimbriimonadaceae bacterium
CACGTGGCCGATCCCTGGGAGGAACATGAAGGCCGACCCAAAGAGAAGGCCCCAGATCGTGCCCCAGAATGCGCCGTACTGCCCCCATGACCACATTCGGTCGCCGGTATTGAAGAATCCAATGGGTTTTTCCTCGGTGTGGTAATCCTGGCCGACGATGCTCAGCTTCTTCATATCGAAGCCATCCCCGCTGAGACTGCGAACGGCGGCTTCAGCCTGATCGTGAGTCGCGTAGACCGCAACGGTGTGATCAGTATAGGTAGTTGTCTCGCTCATGATTTGGTCTCCTCAGCATCTCGGCAGGTGTCGGCGCAGTTGCGGCATGATTCGGCGCATTGCCCGCAGACTTCCATGTGGTTGGCGCCTTTCTCGCACTCCACCGCGCAGGCTTCGCAGGCGGTGATGCAAGTCCCCGCGTGAGCATGGTCGCCGGATTGCAATCGCCCTGAATGTTGGTTGCACGCGGTCGCGCACTCGGTACATAGGCGAACGCAATCATCCATGCCTCCCATTTTTTTGCATTCATCGGCACAAGTGGTGCAGAGTTGTGCACAGGATCGGCAAGCTTCGATACAGTCTAAAACGGCTTTCGACGTCGTCATTTGGTTTCTCATGAACCGTGCGCGTGGCGCGGTCCGAGTCAATGATGGCGTTGATTGATCTTAGTTGCAAGTCCTCTCTTTGATGTCATCCGAAGGGACGGCATGTTCGCAGCCCGGTGGGGCGGCATACTTACATGCAAGTGGGCAAGCAACTCCCTTTGATATTGGGTATCGCTGGCGGTTCCGGATGCGGGAAGACCTACCTCGCCCGAACCATTGCCGCAAACGTCGGGCATGAGCACGTGCAAATCCTGAGCATGGATCAGTATTTCCGTTCGAACCACAGCGGTCAAAGCGCCGCCGATGTCAACTTCGACCATCCCGCCCATCTCGATTTCGAACTCTTGGTCGATCACATCAAGGCGTTGCGCAAAGGCAAGCCGGTTTCCGCCCCCCTTTACGACTTCCGCGAGATGAGCCGTCAAGAGAACGCGCTGGCGGTCGAACCGAAGCCGATTCTGATCGTCGAGGGCCTGTTCGTGCTTTCCAAACCGATGGTCGAGCTTTTCGATGTGACGAGCTTTCTCGACGTGGACGACGACCAAAGGCTGCTCGGGAGGATCCTGCGCGATGTGCCCGAACGCGGCTCGACCATCGAAGAAATCGTCGATCGCTACCAGCGCTT
The DNA here is from genome assembly GCA_046597875.1 of Fimbriimonadaceae bacterium. Classification (GTDB taxonomy): domain Bacteria; phylum Armatimonadota; class Fimbriimonadia; order Fimbriimonadales; family Fimbriimonadaceae; genus JANJUB01. The sequence goes on from JBKJJL010000119.1 coordinate 1,228, forward strand.
CGTCCGGCCCAGCTACCAAGTCTTCATCGCGCCGACTAAGCAGAACGCAGACATTGTTGTGGATTTCACCTACCGCCGCCTTCTGTTCACCAAGCTCCTCAGCCTGGTCATCGCCGAGTCAATGCGGAAGGGTTTCGACCTCCAGGCATTCGTCAAGGAGATGCGAGCCGAATGCAACCATCTGGGCTTCACGCCGACGGGCGGCGAAATGCCGGTGTCGATCGATATCTTAAAGCTCGCCAAAGCGTTTCCCGAATCGCTTTCAGCCAAGCCGACCATGCAAATGGCGGAGCTCGGCGAAGGAATCAAAAAATGAGTCAAGAAACAGAACGAGTTACGATTCACCTACAGCACGTCCTTTACGCGGGCTGCGTTCAGAACGTCGAAATGGCTTTGAAGATGGTGGACGGCGTCAAGGCCGTCCAGGTTCACAAAGAGGAGCAAACGGTAGACGTGCTTTTTGAGCATCCCGCAACGCCGCTCGCGATCCGCGAGCAACTCCTCCTGGGCGGATATCTTGCGGAACCCGATCCGGAGTAACGGATGACTAGTTAACTTAGCGAGTGCTTAAGTTTCGCTTGATTCAGAAGACTCTTGATCTCCTGCGATTGGTTTGATAATGTTCTTAGACATCTTCATGAGCTCTGCGTTCTTACCGTACTACTCAAATTCAGCCCCGCTACGGCAGATCAGGCACTCTCAGCTATCATCGAAGCGACCTCCCTGAGGTATCCCCGGTCATGGGCTTTCATGTCCTGCATGGGGTGCCATCATCGCCTCGTGCTTCCTATTGATGCTGTAGATGCGCAGGCAGACCTTTGGCTATTCGCACCAGCATTTTGCCCAAAGACACGCGGCCTTGACACAATGCGTGTTTTTTCTCGGGGGTGACAACATGGCTCGTCCACTTTCTAATCGGCTCCTGTTCAGGGAAAAGACCTACCTCGCCCGAACCATCTCCGAAAGCGTGTGGCGAGAGCCTATGCAGGTCCTGAGCATGGACCAGTATTTCCGCTCCAACCACGGCGAGCAGACATCATTATTGAGAGGGATCACCGCGCAAACTGGGTCACCGGCCCACTCGACAGCAGTTGTGCCCTTTTGCAATGCGAAACCGCCTCTGACTATCGTTTGTGCCTCACTGTGGACTGATCCAGCAGAGTCCCCACCTGGGCGATTTCCCTGAGTTGCATAACCGCCGGAGCGCGCACGGTTTCAAATTACATGCAGTGGTAGACTTGCCGCCATGAAGGCTGTCCTTGGAGTCGATGCCCAGGGTTCTTATAGAGAAGCGCTCAACTTGTTGCTGCGGCTGGACATTCCCGAGCTCGAGGTCAAAGTCGTCCATGTGGTTGAAACGTTTGAGGAATTCGCTTCTTTCATGCCCAACCATTACTACCAGCACGCCTTTCTCCATAACGAAGCAGAAACGCAAGGATTTGTTGACCCCGTGATTGCCGAGTTGGGTAAAGCCTCGGTGCCTGCGCTCCCGGCCATCCTCTACGGCACGGCTCCGGGCCAGTTGCAGGAATTCGCTCAGACGGAGCATGCAGATCTTATCGCCGTGGGCTCGGAGCGGAAGGGTAAATGGGGTTCCCTGTTTTTCAGCAGCGTTACCCGTGCTCTCGCGATAAGCTCCCCTCAGAGTTTCTTGGTCGCCAAGGGCGAGATCGCAAAAGACGGCCCCTTAACAGCTGTGCTCGCAACCGACCACTCGGATTATTGCGATGCTTGTATCGACAAATTGCTCGCCCGATGCCCGCGAGGCATTCGCAAACTCACGGTTGTAACGGCGCATTGGACAGACCTGAACATGCTTGACATGGCCCTGAAGGTCTCGCACCTCCAACCGGTAGACCTTTATGAATGGATTGTCCGCCGCTTGAAGTCAAAGTCCGATGCATTGGCCGAACGATTCCGGGAACTTGGGGTTGAAACCGATATTCGGATTAGCGAGGAAGAGCCCCGCGAAGCCATCGCGTCGGCCATGAAAGATACTAATGCCGACCTCCTTATCATGGGCGCCAGAGGTCATAACCTTAAGGATCGAATCACCATTGGCAGCGTTGTGATGCACGAAGTTGTTGTCGAGCCCTATTCGGTACTTGTTCTACGTGCGTGAAATCCCTCCTCTGCAACGCGCCGAACGCTGCCATTTAGCGATTCGCACGAGGGTTGACATTTCGGGTCCCATCTGCCTTTGAACAGGTAGGCTTGATACTATGCGCGTTCTTCTCGGAATTGACACGTACAATGCCTATCCCCCGGCTATTCAGATGGTTCTGAACCTTGGACTTCCTGGCGTTGAGGTCGATCTCATGCACGTGATCGAATCGGTCTTGCCTGACGGGGTTTTCCCTGAAGTGCGTGAGAACCACCCGCTTATGCAAATGTATCGAGAACACGAGCGCCAAGGCCAGGAGGCGCTGGATTCGGCAGCCGGCGCCCTTGGCGAAGCAGGGATTAAATCGAGGACGTTTCTCCAGAAAGGCGACGTGGCGAAGACGCTGATTGAGCACGCAGACAAGGAGCGCTGTGAACTCGTTGCAGCTCGGACCGCCTTGAAAGGTTATTACGGCTCTCTTTTCTTCGGTAGCGTAGCTAAGGGCCTTGTGATCGGCGCCCATCAAAGCATCTTGATTGTGAAGGGCGAGGACTTGCAACCCAAACGACTCAATGTCGTATTTGCGACGGACCACTCGCCGTACTGCGACCGATGCGTGGACCTACTCGCGGCCATGGCACCCAAGGGTATCGCCCATGTGACCGTAATGACCGCCAATGAAATGTCGGCCGGCATAGCGGGCCTTCTCGTCAATGACCTACCCGACCTCAAAGACGTTGCGCCGCACTGGATTCAGGAGAAGATCGAAGAGCGCAACCAGGCTATCTGCGAAAAGCTCGCCCCGCTTGGCGCCAAGTGCGAATCCCGCATTGTTGACGGGCACCCGAACGAGGCGATCAAGCAAGTCATGGAGGAGACGAAAGCGGACCTTCTGATTATTGGGGCACAGGGGCACGGATTCTTCGAGAGACTGACGATAGGCAGCAAGTCGTTCCACCAAGTGGTCAGCGAACCCTATTCAGTCCTCGTTCTTCGTCCGCAAACCAAGGCCGTGTCCGCTGAGACGGTGTAGAGCGCCAATGGCTCGTTTGCTTCTGGTCGGCATTGCTGGCGGCTTAGGCTCTGGGAAGTTCAGGTCGCTCCAGCAGGCTAGAGATGTTGAAGCTCTGATCAGCTTGGACTGGTATTGGCACACGGTTCCTGACTACAAAGACTTTGATCTACACGCCCAGGACGGAGGAGGCTAGTTCGTGGCCACAAGAGGATTGCGTCAGGACGAGGCTCAGAAGCGCCTGCAGCAGTACGGCTCCAACGTCTTGCCCGAGGCTCGCGGCGTTTCTTTGCTCTCGAGGCTTTTGAGTCAGTTTGCGAGCCCGATCATCTGGCTCTTGCTCTTCGCGCTCGTTTTCGATATAGGCATTTGGCTCTGGGAGGGTGGCCGCGGGTTTCCCTTCGAAGCGCTCGCCATCGCGGCTATTCTCTTCCTTAACGCGGGTCTTGGTGTGTATCAGGAGTATCGGGCCGACGCCGCTCTGAGCAAGCTTAAGGATTTGGCCCCACCGCTTGTTTGGGTGTATCGCGATGGGGTGCTCGTTCATGCCCCTGCGAGCGAGTTGGTTCCGGACGATCTGCTTCGAACTGAAGCGGGCGACCGAATCCCTGCCGACGGAACTCTCATTGACGCTTCAAATGTGATGCTGGATGAGTCCATGCTAACTGGCGAGTCGATGCCGGTCGACAAAGAGTCCGGAATGGAAGTCTTCAGCGGCACGCAGTTAGTTCGGGGGCGGGCATTCGTCTCGGTCACTCGGACCGGACCTGCCAGTGCGCTCGGCAAGCTCGCGACGTCGTTACAGGCCATTAAACTTGAGGAAACGCCGCTTGAAAAAAAGCTCAACAGATTTGGCCACCTCGTCGCCAGGTGGATTCTCGTGCTTGCCGTCGTGCTCCTCGTGGCGGGCGTTGCCATCGAAGGGCTTGACTCGTTCAGTCGAGTCCTCCTCTTTGCGGTCGCCCTGGCGGTTGCCGCCGTTCCCGAGGGCATGCCCGCCGTCCTCACGCTGACCCTTGCTCGTGGGATCGAGCGAATGGCAGCCCGCAAGGCGGTGGTGCGCCGAATGAGCGCGGTCGAAGCCCTTGGGTCCGTCACCGTAATCGCCACCGACAAGACGGGGACGCTGACCGAGAACCGGATGTTCGTGCGCGATTTGATTTCGGAAGCTCCGGACGAAGCCCGCGCTGCGATGGTGCTCGCTAGCGACGCCGATCCGGCTGGCCAAGCAGGGGATCCGCTTGAGCTTGCCCTCTACGCCTATGCCACCGAGCGTGGGCTGAATCCAGCCGCACTTCGGGATTCGAATCGTCGCCTAGACATTTTGCCGTTTGACAGTGCCTTGAAGTTCATGCGTGTGACCTGCGAGCGAGATGGGAGACCGGTGCATTTTCTGAAGGGTGCGCCAGAGGTCTTGCTGGAGCGTTCCAACCTGCAAGCGTCTGAACGAGACCGATGGCAACACGCGATCGACGAGGCGGCATCGACCGGGCACCGGTTACTTGCCTTGGCATCCAGCGAGAACGATCCGGATCAGAATCTCACGTTTCTTGGCATCGTGCTGTTGTGGGACCCGCCCCGCCCTGAAGTTCCTGAAGCAATCCGACGGGCGATGGCTGCTGGAGTACGGGTGGTGATGGTCACCGGCGATCATCCGGCCACTGCGCTTTCAGTTGCAAACTCAGTAGGTCTGCCCACGAGCGGTGCCCTTACTGGGGGCGAACTGAAATCACTCAGCGCACTTCCCTCGGAGGTGAACGTCTTTGCAAGATTTCTCCCGGAGGACAAACTTCGCCTTGTCGAGTTGCTCAAGTCTCAGGGCGAGATCGTCGCCATGACCGGAGATGGCGTCAACGATGCCCCCGCCCTCAAGCGTGCCGACGTCGGAATCGCGATGGGACAGCGCGGCAGCGATGTCACCCGAGAAGTCGCCGACCTCGTGCTGCTCGACGACAACTTCGCGACCATCGTAGCGGCGATCGAGCAAGGCAGGGGCATCTACGCGAACATCCAGAAGTTCATCCGGTTCCTCTTCTCGACGAATTTGGCGGAGGTCATCATTGTCATGGGCGGTGCGCTTGGCTCGGTTGTCCTCAATCTTCGTGATGGCGCTGGCGCTCTGCTTCTTCCCTTGACCGCTGTGCAGCTTCTGTGGATCAACTTGGTCACGGATGGCCCTGTTGCCCTCGCATTGGGGTTGGATGAGAATCCTGACGTGATGAG
>JBKJJL010000165.1:0-3600 GCA_046597875.1 Fimbriimonadaceae bacterium
GGGAACATCTCCTTCGCCGCCTCGTCCGAGACCGACGGCAAGATGATGACGTCGTCGCCCTGATTCCAGTTCACCGGCGTCGCGACCTTGCTCCGATCCGTCATCTGGAGTGAATCAACCGTCCTCAGGATTTCCGCGAAGTTCCGACCCGTCGGCGCGGGGTAGGTCAGGGTGAGCCGCAGCTTCCTTTTCGGGTCAATGATGTACACGCATCGCACCGTGAACACGTCGTCCGAGTTCGGGTGAATCATTCCGTAAAGGTTCGAGACCTGCCGGTCGTGATCGGCGATCAGCGGGAAATTCAGCTTGACCCCTTGGGTTTCCTCGATATCCGGCACCCAGCCGGCGTGGCTGGCCAACGAATCGACGCTCAAACCGAGCATCTTCACTCCACGCTTGTCGAACTCAGGCTTCAGCTTCGAGGCCGCTCCGAGCTCGGTGGTACACACCGGCGTGAAGTCCTTCGGGTGGGAGAAGAGAATCACCCAGTCGTCGCCCGCATAATCGTACAAGTTCACGGGCCCCGCCGTGGAGTCCTGGGTGAAGTTAGGAACGGTGTCGCCAAGCTGGATCGCCATAGTTCGTATTCTATCATGGATTCCCACTGGCTCTTTCAGCTTGGGGATCTTGGATGCGGCCTATCCACAATCGCCAAATCAAGTTAGGCGGAACGCACAAGATACGTGGGGTTCCGGCCGCTCAACCCGTGGTAGCATCCTCGCATGGGAGATTTCGTGAATCAACTCCATTACGGAGACAACCTCGTCCGCCTTCGCGGCGAAGGCGTGGATAAGGCCATTCCCGACGAAGTCGCCGATCTCATCTACCTCGATCCCCCCCTTCAACTCCGCGCGGAACTACAATCTCCTCTTCAAGCAGCACAAGGGCCAAGATTCCCCCGCCCAGATCATGGGATTCGAGGACACCTGGACCTACAGCGCGTTCCTCATGCAGGATTTCAAGGGCGATCCGCGCAATTCCGAGCTCTTCGAACTGATAGACAGCCTCCACCGCATCCTCGGCCCGTCCGAGATGATGGCCTACCTGCTCATGATGGCCCCGCGCCTGCTGGAGCTCCATCGCAAGCTCAAGAAAACCGGCTCGCTCTACCTCCACTGCGACCCCGTCGCCAGCCACTATCTCAAGATCATCCTCGACGTCATCTTCGGGCCGGAGAACTTTCGAAACGAGATTACGTGGAAGCGTCAGAGTGCTCACAGCGACGCTAAGCACCAGTTTTCAAACGTGTCTGATACGCTCCTGTTTTATGTTAAGAGCAACAAGGCGCAATTCCGACCCGTCTATGTAGCCCACGACCCCAAGTACATCGCCGACTTCTACCGATTTGACGACGGGGATGGCCGCGGTCTGTATCGGCTCTCCGACGCCGGAAGTCCAAATCCCCGGCCCAACATGATGTATGTGTACAAGGGATACGAGTGCCCGCCGAAAGGATGGCGGTTCGAACTGAAGACAATGGAGCGACTTGACGGAGAAGGACGATTGCACCTTCCCAAACGCCCTGATGGAAGCCCCGACCTAACGAAGCGCATCTCACTAAAGCGCTACTTGTCGGAACAGGCGGGATCCATCGTCACAAATGTATGGACCGATATTCCACCGCTTCAGAGTAGTCGCCATCCAGGCTCGGAGGCAAGAGGCTATCCAACCCAGAAACCCCTCGCCCTCCTCGAACGCATCATCGCCGCTTCCACCGACGAAGGCGACGTCGTTCTCGACCCCTTCGCCGGATGCGGAACCGCCATGGTCGCCGCCGAGCGGATGAATCGCAAGTGGATCGGCATTGACATCACCTACCTCGCCATCAACGAAGTCGTTGCTCGCCTGAACGAAGAGAAACACCAAGACCGCGACCTCGTCTACGAACTCCTCGGAACCCCGAAAGACGAGGACGCGGCAAAGGCCCTCTTCCAAAACACGGAGAAGCAAAACCACAAGCCCTTCGAGCAATGGGCGGTCACCCTCGTCGGCGGAAAGTACAACGAGAAAGCCGGAGCAGATCGCGGGAAGGATGGCGTCATCCAGCTTTGGGACCTAAGCGGCAGCTATCGCGAAGGAATTATCCAGGTGAAAGGCGGAAACAGCCTCAACCTCAGCAACGTTCGCGACTTTGCCCATGTCATCGAAAACAACAAAGCCGTCTTCGGAATCATGATCGCGCAGAAAGAGCCAACCAAAGAAATGAAACTCATCGCCGAGCAAATGGGCTACGCCGACTGGCCCGGCCAACGAAAGATTCCCCGTTACCAAATCCTTTCAACCGAAGGAATCCTAGAGCGAGGCGAGCAAGCCATCGTGCCCGATAGCTACCTAATCGGACCTGACAAGGGAGTCGGGAAAGCAGTAAAGACGCAGACGGAGAACTTGTTCGAGGAAGAGTGAGTCGTAGCGCTTCAGCCTCCTCTATTCACGGTCGCGCTAAAGTGAGCCGTTCGGGGCTTGCCATTAAGAACGCCAGTCGCCCCAAGGGAAGGGACGCGTCGAACGGCTGAGAATTTTCCCCCGTCCAGGAATCGCTCAATATCGCCCTTAGTCTTAAAGCCATAGCGCTCCATGCTTTGTGAGAGGCTACTGAGCAGGCTCTTTTTCAACGGGTCATCCAACCCTTTAGTGGTCATGCCCTTCGAAATAGTTTGCTCCCACGAGCCTGCTTCCTCAAGCGCAGCGAACGTTTTACCGATTGTTTCATTCTGCTTTTTAATGATCTCGCCGAAGTAAATCATCAAATCTGAAAGAGCTTTTGTACGCCTTTGCGAGGGCGTACGCTTAGGATCGTAGATCACAGATAGACTATTGATGTCTGGCGGCGGAGATGCATCCACGTAGGGTTCGCTCTTCTTCTGAGTTCCCTCTTGCGAAGCGCTGGCAGGCGGAACGACTGAGATCACGTCTTCAATGCTTTTCCCATTGGCTTCAATCGTGACGTAGTAATGGAATCCAACCGATATTTGCGTAGCGGGATCTAAGGCCGCTGTCCCGATGTTTTGAGCACCTCGTTTCATAAGTTCCGTGAGCCCCTCCTTGTCGTCGCCCGTCAAATCGCCAAGGGAAAACTTGGTTTGTTTTCGCCTAATGATTTCAGCCAGTGCTAGCTGGCCCTTTAGAGCTCGATCCACCCGGTGAACATCGTACAGATCGGCAGCATAGATCGCGATCGAATCGTCTTGTTTCCTGATGACAAAGGAGACCTTGCCGGCTTCCTTTTCAAGGGTATCGATCGGCTCTGAGAGAAGTTTTCGCTCGGCGTCAGTAACCGAGCGATGACTAACGATGAAGCGAATTGGAGGCGCTACCTGAACTTGAAGTACTGCGATTGCGGCTATTGTTATGATCACTGTTGAGCTTCCGCCTGCTTAGCTGCCTTCGCCATTGCCGCTGCTTCCATCTGTATCTTCAAGCTGCAACGCGGTGATGTTGGCATCATACTTTCGCAATCTCTCGTAATAGACTATCTCATTCTGGATTGTGCGACTCCATTTTTGTGTACCCAGATAGAAGTCGTATTCATAGAACCATTTGTATATTCTGCCCGCGGGTACGACACCGCCCCCGGAATATCCAAGGTAGTAGTGGGGGTCA
>JBKJJL010000314.1:0-7010 GCA_046597875.1 Fimbriimonadaceae bacterium
TCAGCCGCCCACCCAGGATGTCCTCGTCGAAGACGACGTCGAATGGCACATGATTCATTGCCAGAAGAGAACAAAAAGGAAGTATCTGCTCGTTGGAGTAACCCGGATTCTTGGGCGAGTCGCCCAGCCAAATCGCCGCCGCAGAAAGGAGCACCGCGACCCTTGCGCGCTCGGGTTGACCCGCCTTTATCGCGGGGCCATAAGGCTCCACTAACTCCGCAACGACGTCTCGAATCGCCTCGAAAGTTTCTGGAGACGCCCGCCGTTTGTCGACGTTGGGATCGTCGGGCTGAAGGGCTCCTCCGTAGTAAAAGTTCAGGATGTCTGGCCGTTGCGAGAACGCCATCCAGACTGCTTCACGGGCGAAATCGGGCCCCGCCGTGTAGAAATCGTTCCCGCCTGGTTTGTCGTTCTCCAGCGATCCAGCTGCACCCTGTACCGACTCGACGAACTGCGGATACTGAAACAGCGTGATCGTCTGCATCACCTGCTGCTTGTCCGGCCTCGCCGCCGCCTGGAGAACCCGCGTGTAAAGCAGCCTCGTCATGTCCGGCTGCGCATACGTCCAGGTGCTGATCGCGTCCAATCCTTTCGCGCTTCCGAAAACGGGAGCCAGCCGGAAAGGGTCGTGCCAGGTCAGGATATCGCTACGGGCTGACTTCAGGGCACCGCTCATGGCTTCATTCAGGGCGGCGTCGCCCATGCCTCGATGGAACCACCATTTCTGATAGCGGTAACGCGGATTATCGTCTTCGATGAGGCCGCCCTTGGGAAGGTTCGCGGCGGGCTGCTTGATGACCGCACCCGTTCGGACGTCGACGCTTGCTTCCTGCTGTCCAAGTTCGACGGCCTTCGCGCCGAAATTGTAGTCGAGTTGGAACTCGGACCCAAGCAAGGCGTGCTTCCAGGCAGGATAGCCCTTAAAGGTTTCTGCCGTGCCCTTGGCGGTCGTCTTGGCCCAGTTAATAACGCTCGGGTCACGAGGGTAGGGCTTCGCGATTTTGCTCCCATCATACTTTTCAGCCTGGACGCTCGCGTCGTCCTTCCAGCGTGGGTCGTAGAGGGGATTCAAGTAAATGCCGTAATCGAGGCCGAAGCGGGCGGCTTCGTCGAGGCTCTTCTTGATGTCCCCAGTTTGCTTGGCACCGGGGTCGGGTGGCGCGGTAACCATGGGCGACGACACGCCCGTGAAGCCGCGATCGGCGAAGTAGGCAAAGCTTTTGGGTGCGGTTCCACCCCATTTCCAGACTGGGTAGCGTTGCGGATTCGGCGCATCTACGAGGGTGAACTTCGCCTTCGTCGAGCCCAGTTTGACGGTGTAGCTTCCGGGAGCGAGCTTCGCGGTTTCAATCTTGTACGTACTTCCGGCCGCTAGCTCCTTCTTTTGAAACCCCTCGACATCGTATATCCCCGCCGCGGAAACGGGAAGGCTGATGATTTCTCCGCGAACAAAAACAGTGCGCTCCAAACTGGCGGCTTGCGCGAAGATGGCGAGGAAAAGGATCACAAGCAAAGATACGCCGATTTTCGCGCTCAGGTCTTCCGACAAGCTCGGAATAGCGAACTTCCGGCACAACCAACGAAGCAGGGAGACGGGGAATTCGAAGTGTCCGGGCTCACCGCATCGCCGACTTCAACAACTCAGCAATCTCGTTGGTCTTGTCGGCCACCTTCGCGCCTGCGGCGAGGAGGGCGTCTACCTTCGACTGCGCGGTTCCCATTCCGCCGGAAACGATCGCTCCTGCGTGGCCCATGCGCTTTCCGGGAGGGGCAGTGCGGCCCGAGATGAAAGCTACGACCGGCTTCGACATCGTCTTTATATACTCGGCGGCAGCTTCCTCGTCCGTGCCCCCGATCTCACCGATCATGACGACGGCTTTGGTCTCTGCGTCCCGCTCGAACATTTCCATGACCTCGATAAAGCGCGTTCCCGGAACCGGATCGCCTCCGATACCGACGCACGTTGTTTGGCCGAATCCGTTTCGCGTCATTTCCCAGACGATCTCATAGGTGAGCGTGCCCGAGCGAGAAACCAAACCGACTGGGCCCTCGGCGAAGATATGCCCCGGCATGATGCCCATCTTGCATTGCCCAGGGGTGATGATTCCAGCACAGTTGCCACCCAAAAGCCTTGTCGTTCCGTTCGACTTGACCCGATTGGTGACTTTAACCATGTCTTGGATGGGAACGCCTTCCGTTATGAGACAAACAAAGGGAACGCCAGCGGCTTCGCATTCGAGCACGCTGTCTGCCGCGAAGGGTGCGGGAACGAAAATGAGAGAAGCATTGGGTTGAGTCGCGGCGACAGCTTCCTCGACCGAATCAAAGACCGGACGTCCAAGGAACTCGGTGCCTCCCTTGCCCGGCGTAACCCCCGCGACGACGTTCGTTCCATAGTCGATCATTTGCCCTGTATGGAAGGCTCCTTCTCGGCCAGTCATGCCGCAGACAACAACGCGCGTATTTCGGTTAACAAGGATCGCCATGGAAGGCATGATGGTACCCGCGACCCTGCTAAACTCTCCCAGTGATTGCCCTACTCGATCAAGCCTACTCAGAGGAAGCGGGGGTGTCGCTGCGTTACGACCTCTTCCGACCCGACACCCAAGATGTCTTGCCGTTGGTCGTGTGCATTCATGGCGGAGGATGGATTTCCGGATGCAAGGAAGATGCGCGGGATTTCGCGATCGGGCTCGCTAAGCAAGGGTTCGCGGCGGCTTGTCCGAGTTACCGGCTGGCACCTCTGCATCCTTTTCCGGCCGCGATCGATGACGTGCGCGCGTTTGTTCGATTTGTGCGAAATGAATCGGAACGCTGGATGGTGGATCCGATGCGTATGGGGAGCGTCGGATTGAGTGCGGGAGGCCATTTGTCCGCCATGCTCGGACTTTCGACTGATCCCTTGGAGCAGGTTCAAGCCGTGGTAGATATCAGCGGATTAACCGACCTGACGCGTCCCGTCGAGCAGCACTTCTTGATCGCCCACGGATTCTTGGAACAGTTCATGGCTTGCCCTTACGAAGGGAACGAGAAGGCATGGGAACTGGCGAGCCCCCTTTGGCAACTTCGGGAGGGCCTTCCACCGTTCTACGTGATCCATGGAGTGGACGACGATGTCGTGCCGGTCTCGCAAAGCGATGTGTTTGTCGCCGCCCTCAAGCGATTGGGGACCGCGGTGGAGTATCTCCGCGTCCCTGGCGAGGACCACAACTACTCAAACGGGTCCTTCGGACAGATTGAGCGCGGGTATTCGAGCTTTTTCAGAGAGCACCTAAACCTGTAGCTTCAGGTTATTCGGGCGACTACGATGTCCTTCGGCCCGTGAACGCCTCGCACGAGCACGCCCTCGATGTCGGCAGTTCGGCTGGGACCGGTGATCAGAATTGTGGTTCGAGTCAGTTCCCGATTGAACGCTGCTTCCAGGTTTGCGACTAACTGATCTTGACGCAAAAGCGCCACGTGGACGGGTGGGGTGAGGCTATTCAAACGCGCGCGGCCGGGGCCCGCTTCGATGAGAATCGAACCCGTTTCCGCGATCGCGAGTTCGGCGAGAGTGATGCCGACATCGGCGGTCCAGGCGTCGGCGGTGGGCTCGAGTTCGAGAAGCAGGGAAGCGTCCTCATCGAGGCACGCGGTTCGGGCGGGCAGGCGCAGTTCATCCAGCTTTCGCAGCAACGAGACGCCATACGGTTTCTCGGACAAGTTGATAACGTGGCCTCCGAGTTCTACGAAGCGCTCCGTAAAGAGCTCCCACGATGCTTCGATTTCCGGAAGGTAGCCCCCAGGAGCCACACGAAGAGCCTGGCTTTCCATTCGGCCCTTTCTCATCGCGAACAGAATCGCCTCACGCTCGGACATGAGCAAGAGTATGGTCAACTACGGGCCTGAATGTAAGGCCCTTAAGCCGCGTCCTGGTTTAAATGCTGGTGAAGCGCATACCGCGAACCATTTAGGAAGTCGAGGAACTCGATTCCGAATCCGAGTCCATTATGCTCCTTGTCGGCCCATTTTACGAGCGACAAGGCGCGAATGACCTTGCCAGGAGCAAGTTCAAGCGTAACCTCGACCAACGCTGCACCGGGGAGGGTTTTGGGTGCCTTGACCCAAAGTCCTCCAATGCTAACGTCTTCAGTGGTGCCCTCAATGTGAGTGAGTTCGATTCCATTATCCGATTCCATGACGGCTCGAATGGAGACGGGCAACTGGTGTTCGTAGCGGGGATAACGCCTCCGATCCACTTCTTCCCAGCCGAATGTCTCGGCTGTAATAGACCAACCATTTTCCCCAGGGTAGGAGTGTAGTTCTGCTTCGGCTTTGTGAAACTCGCGTCCCGATTGAACGACGAGCATGGCGCGTCGGCCTTCGCTCAAGTGGTGGGCACCTTCGCTCTGCGACCAGACCTCAAAGGGGTCGGTGGCCTTGAGCTCACCGGAAAGGGCGACGGGCTTGCCACCAGTGTAAAAGACGATGCTGACGTTCGATCCAGGTAACACTTGCGCGTTCATGCTTGTAACTCCTTCATGTATCTTTGGCACGCAAATGGGCGGGCCTCATGGTTGGCGACAAGAAGGTTTCAAGGATTGAGCGGCATTTGCCTTGCCGGGCGCTCATATTAGTCGGTTGCGGCAATCGTCACGGCTGTGCCGTAGGCGATCACCTCGGTGACTCCCGGGCCGATCTCGTTCGCGTCGTATCGCATCGCAATGATTCCGTTCGCTCCAATTGCGGCGGCGTGACTGATCATGATTTCGTAGGCTTCTTGCCTTGCGGTCTCGCACAGCTCGGTGTAAAGGGTGATGTTTCCGCCAAAAAGCGTCTGAATGCTCGCACCGAAGTTTCCGATCGCGGAGCGGCTCCTCACGGTTAATCCCCTCACAACTCCGTGATACTTGGCTACCTTGAAGCCGTCAAAGTGATTTGCCGTCGTTACCCATGCGTGCAGGTCTGCCATATTGGGCTGAATGTACCTTGGGACGGCGAAGTAGGGAAGTGATATGCTGCTCGTCCTGATGCGGTTAAAGAATCTCTAAGATGCGGTATCTCTGCTTGCCCGCGGGGGCGTCGACTTCGATTTCGGCTCCAATCGCCTGGCCCATGATGGCCGCTCCTAGAGGCGAACTGATGGAGACGAGGTCATTGGTAGGATCGGCCTCGTAGGAACTGACAAGGGTGATTTTGAGTTCGTCGTTCCACTGCAAATCCATCAGCGTGATCGTATGACCCATGTCGGCCATATCCGCCCCCGCCGCGCCGGATTCCACCACTTTCGCGATTTGGAGCAGCTTTTCCAGTTCGGCAATGCGACTTTCCAGGCGGGCCTGATTCAGTTTAGCTTCGTGGTAGGCAGCGTTTTCCCTGAGATCTCCGTGAGATTTCGCTTCGCGAATCGCCTCGGCTACGCGCAGGCGAGTCGGTCCCCTAAGGTCCTCGACTTCTTTATGCAGCTTCTCGTACGCCGAGCGGGTGAGCACATGCTCCGTCATAGGTAGGGATTGTAGCACTGCCGGGGTTTAAAGTCATTACGACATAATAATGATTATCAGAAAGTATAGGTAACAGCCTTTGGAGCATACTTTAGCCTGAATGCTCTGCCTTTTGATTTACCTCGCTTCCCCGGTGATCTGCATTGATCCTGGACATCCCTCAGAAATCGGAATGGGAACGAAGGGGAAAACGCTTACGGAAGTCGCGGTTTGCTGGAAAGTCGCTCTGGAGCTTGAGAAATCACTGGAATCCGCGGGCTATCGCGTCGTTTTGACGAAATCTGGGGAAAAGGTCAAAGTGACGAACAGGCAGAGAGCAGAAATCGCGAACTCAGCGGGAGCGGCCCTGATGGTGCGATTGCATTGCGACGCCGGTGCTGGATCGGGACTCGCGACGTACTACCCAGATCGCGCAGGTCGAATCGGCAACAAAACCGGGCCCTCAAAGGATGTCATCGCCGAAAGTAAGCGTATGTCAAGGCCTTTTCACGCCGCGGTTGTAAAGAGCTTAAATGGAGATCTCCCCGGCCGGGGCGTGTTGACCGACCGGGATACCGCGGTTGGCAGAAAGCACGGGGCTTTGATCGGATCGATTCACTCACGCGTTCCGACGTTGCTGGTGGAGATGTGCAAGCTGCAGAACAGGAAAGACGAAGCGTTCTTTATTCGCAAAGGTGGCTATGCGACTATGGCAAACGCACTAGCGGAGGGTGTAAAGGCCGTAGTGCCGAAGTGACGGTGAGGGGGATTAAGGTATTAGGGTATTAGGGTGTTAGGGTTAGTGGACGTCCACTATTCAGCACCTCAAGACCCTAATACCTCAACACGTCAACACCCGCTACCGCACGTTTATCGCAAGCCCATCGTAAGCCAGCTGAATGTCGGGTGGCAAAGTCGCGTTCGTAACATCATGATCGTAGTCGTGACTCAGGTGCGTGAAGTAAGTTTGCTTTGCGCCTAGTCTATTCGCCCATTCCACCGCTTCATCAAAGTGCATATGGTTTGGATGCGGCTTTATGCGGACCGCGTCGAGGATCAGGACGTCCAAATCCTGCAGCAATGCTTCGGTCTCCGCAGGAATCGTTTTAACATCCGTAACATAAGCGAAAGAACCAACCCGTAAGGCGATTACTGGCCAGGGTCCATGCCAGACGAGCATCAGTTGAATCTCCATTCCGGATAGATGCAAAGTCTCCGGGAACGACTTCCCTACCGTTCGGAGATCATAGCGCGGCACTTCGATACCAGGGGGAAACTCACCGAAGGCGTAAGAGAACACACGGCGAATATCTTCCTGGTACTGAAGCAAGGTGTACACCGGCATGTCCCGCTTCGACCTAAGGCAGAAAGAGCGCAGGTCATCCATTCCCATAATGTGATCCGCATGGGTGTGGGTAATGATCACGGAATCGACCATCTTCACATCTTCTCGCAACAGCTGGAGACGCATTTCCGGGGCACAATCTACAAGGACGTTTCCCTCCGGAGCCTTCAGTAGCAAAGAAGGGCGCGTGCGATGATTCTTCG
>JBKJJL010000068.1:0-3315 GCA_046597875.1 Fimbriimonadaceae bacterium
GTTGCGGAAGCAATCTGTTGGCTTGCCAGCGAGAAGCGCTCATCACGAACCACCGGTGCAGTCATTCCCGTTGATGGAGGCGTTCGAGAAGGGTTTTTAAGGTGAACCGCGAAGGCGAAGATTCGGAGAAGGACACCGGTCAGGCATTCGGCGCGATTGTCATCGATTAGGCCTTGCAACGCTTCAAGATCGTCGAAAAGTCCGACAGGCTCTCGAACTCCTGATACACACTTGCGAAGCGGACGTAGGCGACGGTGTCGATCTCCCGCAAGGCCCGCATCACGCGTTCGCCGACTTCGGTAGAAGGAACTTCGTCGTCGTGCTCTTGAACGAGATCTTGCTCGATTTTCGACGCTGTGTTTCGAAGGACGTCAACCGATACTGGGCGCTTCCCGCATGCGAGAATCATGGAGTTCAGCACCTTTTCGCCGAGGAACTCCTGCCTGGTGCCGTCTCGCTTGACCACAAACAAGCGCGGTCGTTCGTAGGTTTCGAAAGTTGTGAAGCGACGCCCGCACTCGATGCACTCGCGGCGGCGGCGAATGCTCTGGCCCTCCCGAGCGTCGCGGGAGTCCAAGACCTTCTGATCGGGATGGTTGCAGAATGGGCAAATCATTGGGGGGTTGCGGATGGGGGATGCGGTATGCAGGGATGCGGGCCTCATGCCATGCATCCAACGCATCCCACATCCTGTATCCCGCAGATTATGAAGACGCTACCAGCGGTAGATTCGGTGCTGTGAGCTTTTCCACAAGTTTTTCGCAAAGGTGGAAAACATCGGGCCCGAGTGGGGAAATCCCCGATTCAAGAGCGCAACGATTTCGCCCAGCGAAAGAGCAGGAAGATGCCGAGCGAGAGAACGAGTTGCACGAAGAGGCCGAATCCGTCGTCCATGAAGGGCTTGTTCCATAGAACCAGCATTACTTCAACGCTGCCATCGCTCCGAAATCCTCCTTTCTGGTTGCGATGTCTAAAGCGGTTTCGCCTAGCTTTGTCTTTAGCTTTCTATCGGCACCATGAAATAGCAGAGTTCGAATCGTCTCAATGTTATTCGACTTCAACGCGGCGGTGTGGAGGGCCGATTCGCCGTCTAGGTCTTGGTAATTCACTTCCGCTCCGCGTTTTAGCAGAATGGGCACCACATCGTATCTTCCTCGATAGGATGCCAGTTGCAAGGGAAACGTCACAATGCCATAGTGGTACGTGTTCGATCTCAGTGCGTGCCTTCCTTGGCATGGCTTGATCGGACTTGCTCCTCGATCTAAGAGAAGTTCGACCACCTCCAGGCGATTCTGTAAAATGGCGAAATAAAGGGGTCCAAAACTACTAACATTTGCTTCCGCGTTCGCCCCGCGATCCAAGAGCATTCGGACCATCGAAACTGTTCCCTCCCCAGCGGCGGCAATGATCAACGTGCCATCATTCACCTCCGTCCCGTGGTCCAAAAGCAACTCAAGAATCTTAAGTCGAAACTTTTCTCCATCGGTTCCCCGAACATTGTCCCTCGCATAGACAGCCGAGAGCTTTGCTCCTTTATCGACTAACATTTGTACCTGCCCAACGTCTCGATCCCTTACCGCAACTCGCAACTCGCGGTTCAACAATTCATTGTCCTGGGCGAGGTTTGCCAGTAGTACAACTGCAAATGTGATCATCTCAATCTGGTCCTTCGTTCGGGGCGGGAACAACGGATTCCCTTGTCAGGAGTAAGTTCATCGGCATTGCGGCTCCGCCCGCAATAGCGATGTCAACGTCAACTACTATGGAGTCGTTAGTGGATAAAGCATAATATCGATCTGGACTTTTGAACTCCAACAAGTTAAGGAAATTCCAATGATCAACCAAGCTGCCGTAATCACACGGAAATTTTGGAATGCAACTCTGTGCGAGCGGAGTAGGAGCGACCACACGCCCCGCGCCAGCATTCTTCTCTTGCACATTGCGAGACCTTAGCCCAACGTGCAATCTGCCCCTATCACCATCCGAGAACGCGAGCAACCTGTACCTTAAATCTGCCCCGTAGCAACCCGCGTTCGTTCGCCCATGGCGGTCAATCTGCGTGTTATCTGGGTTCTGACCTGCTTGCAGCTTAAATGCTTCGGCCTCATACTCACCGCCATTGGACTCGCAGATACCTCTTTGCCATGTCATTGGATGCGTTCCCCCCTGCGCACAGTTAAAGACGTCTGTGTGTTTAAGCCTAACTTTGCTGTAAGGCCACCAACCTCGGGGGTGTGTCGTTGCGTCTGCCGCCACGTCATCGTCGCCGGAGCCGTCATAGTCGCCGGCGTTACCCCATTGGCCATTTCGTGATACGATCGAACGAAGATTTAGATACTCTCCGCTTTGTCCAAAATCGGATAGGTCAAACTCATGAACGGCGACGACCAGACTGTATCGATCGGCTACCTTGTTAGTGGCCGTGACGTTCCAAAGTTCAAATTCCCCCGATGTCGGAATCGACCAAGTTCCTGCTACTTCAGTTAGCAGATTGAACAGGTGCCTCTCGGCGATGCACATTCCTTTTGACACGATGTCATTGTAAGTACCTACGAAGGATTTCCGTTTGTAGTTCGTAACTGTCGCTCCGCCTGGAACGGAAAGCCTAATGGCAAACTGGGTTGAACCACTACTATAGTCGTTGACGTGCCAAAAGTAAACTCTATATGTGGTTACTGAGCCCGTAATAGGGATGTGACACTTGTACAGATTCTTCCAGCTTGTAACCGCGTACCCGCTTCCCCCCGATGGTTTCAGGCGCATTGCTAACAATGAGGTGCGGGCCTCCAAGGTTCGTGTCAAAGACAAAGGGCCTGTTAGCTTGTACGGCTTCGCCAGAGTGCTGGTAAGTAAAAGGGTTTGAATGGTTACAACCTCCATCAACTGTGTCTGGATAGCAATCCGCCATGACTGTATGATACGCCATGATTGCGTGATTTCGGACAACGTTTTTGGAAATGTCAGGGAATTCGCCGCATCAGAGCAATCAGGAACGGAGCCCCTAGCACTGCAGTCACGATACCCACGGGTACTTCGGCATCCGTAACAATTCTCTGCGCAAGGATATCTGCCACACAAAGGAGTGACGCTCCGACGAGACCGGAAGCAGCCAGCGACCACCGCCAATCCACGCCAACCAACCTCCGCGCAATGTGCGGCGAAACTAGTCCCAGGAATCCAATAATCCCGATCGCGCCTACGGTTACCGCCACCATCGCGGCGCTGAGGCCGAGCACGACCGGCTTGAGCACCTTCGTGTTCACGCCCAGTCGCTTGGCTGCTTCGTCTCCCAAAGAAAGTGCGTTCAGATGCTTA
>JBKJJL010000158.1:0-8062 GCA_046597875.1 Fimbriimonadaceae bacterium
CTGAGTTCCGGATACTTGGCGAGGGGATCTACGAACACGGACTCGTACCCGCGACGAACGATTTGGAACAACTGGGCCGGAACGTTAACGCCTGCCGCAACACCGTCGACGAGGGCGATTTCAATCCCGATCGACATAAGCTCCGTTTTGAGCTTCGTCACCTGAGTAGGTTTGCCTTCCAAGATGACCGTCGCTTCGCTTTGTTCGACCTTCATTTTGAGGTCGGCCAGGCTGTTCAAAAGAACTGCGTCAATTGGACTTTTCTTTGATGCTTTGAACTCGCTCAACACCGTGGCCCAGAGAATCGGGTGGTAGTTCGTAATGAACGCGCGGGTCTTAGGCGCAAATGGCAGCGCTTTCTTGGCGGACTTTCCGTTGACATCAATGTCAACCGTCCTGCCGTTCCAGCGAAAAACACCCTCGTCCTTCCCCGCTTTTTCGCGGAAGGTGTATGTCGTGATACGACCATCTTTGACCGTCGCTACCATCGAACTCTCAACCGTGATTCCCTGAATCGAGAACTTTGATTCGGATACAAACGAGCCGTCCGGCTTGACGGTAACCTTGTTTGAACCCGCAGTTGTGCCCCCAAATTTGATGTCGTACGTAACGGGCTGGCCGGGAAGGCAGGCCGCTAAAGAGGCGGTGATTGGGGCGACGACCAGACGCATAGATTTAGTCTAGTTCATCGGAAAGCCATCGCGGGACCTTCGCCTTTAGATTTCTGAGAATCGGAAAAACCTGAATCCTGAGCATCTTCGAGGCAATCACGAACGCACACGTGAGGGCAGCGTCACCAATCATTTCTTGGGAGGGTAGCAGCGGAGGGCTTCATGCAAGAACTCCGCGAGGTGGAGAACCCTGATAGGGCTACCGTATTCTCGGGCTGCTTGAGCAATCCAGGCGTGGCATCCCGGATTCCCCAGAACAACCGCGTGGGTGCCCGAATCTTCGATATTGCCCCATTTGCGATTAAGCAATCGGCGGGCCATCTTGGGCTGGGTGAGGTTGTATGTGCCTGCGGAGCCGCAGCAGAGGTCGGCTTCTGCAAGTTCAACAAACTCAATGCCCGGCACGGCCCGAATGAGGTCTCGCGGAGTCTGTCGAATGCCTTGGCCGTGGGCAAGGTGGCAGGCGTCGTGATAGGTGACGCTCCCTTCCCAACGAGCCCGGGACAAGTCAAGATCGGCGATGGCTTCGCTAAGATCGAGGGTGGGGACGCCGCATTCCTTCAGCCAGCTTCCGCATCCCGCCGAGTTGGTGACGACCGTCTTCTCTTGCGCTTTTCCTCGGACGGATTCTGCCCGTTGACGACCCTCTTCGAGCATTCCTGCATGCGCATGAAGAGCCCCGCAGCAACCCAAATCGGTGCCGGTGACGCCGTGCCCGGTTCTCGCAAGCAAATCCTTCGAGGCGGCATGGACATTCGGGAAGAGAACGCGCATGGCGCAGCCTTCAAGGAAGGCGACCTCTTTGTCTGTCGGTCCGGCTGATTTCGGGATTACGGATTCTGGATTGTGGATTGTGGGTGGGCACGCTTCGGCGGGGTGGGCGGAGAGTTTTCGTTCCAGCCACTTCGGCATTTCTTTGATGCCGAACAACTGAGCAAGGGCGAGCTGCAAACGGAGAAGCGTCGGACGCGTCGCGAGGTTGGTTGCGAGCTTTTGAGAACTGCAGGGCGTTAGTTCTTCGCGGGCGAGTTCGAGGAGCTTTCCGTACTCCACCCCGCTCGGACAGGCGGTTTCGCACCCTCGGCATCCCAGGCACTGGTCCAGGTGAGGACGAGTATCTTCCCATGCGATTTGTCCAAGATCAGCGGACTTAATAAGATAAATCCGACCTCGCGGAGATTCCGTTTCTTCGCCAGTTTCGAGGAAAGTTGGACAGCTCTCAAGGCAAAAGCCGCAGCGGATGCACTTGCTTGCAAGGTCGGAAATGGTTTCGTTCAAGGTAGTGCCTCCAGTTGCCCCGGATTCAGTTTGCCCTGAGGGTCGAGTAGGTTTTTTGCCCTGCGGAGCCACGGATCACCGAAGCACGGTCGTCCCGCCCGTGTTCCAACTTCGTAGCACGGATCCTCCGAGCCCGTCGTTGAAGGTGATGTCATGAGCCAGCCTTCCTTGGGCCAATCGGGCGGCTCTCCACTGCCCCACAGGGTCGCGGTCGCGGGATCCTCGCAGAGCAAACGATCCCTGCATTCCTGGCGCATTCTTGCAAATTCGGATTGCAAAGTGCGACCAATCCAGCAGGTTTCCGGACGCGAGGAGCGAGCCGCCGCGGGCGGCTGACCACCGATCGGAAACAGCCTTAAGTTCACCTCTGCGATGACTCCGAATGCACCTCGCGCACCGACGAACAGCTTATGTGCGTCGTATCCAGCGACGCTCTTCACCGCACGGCAGCCGGATTTAGCCACGGTCCCGTCCCCGAGGACAACCGTCATGCCCAGAATCCACTCCCGCCAGGTTCCATACTGAGCCTCTTGAAGATGGGGAAGCGCCAACCCGATCGCCTCGCCGAGGATTGGGTCTTCCGAACTGAATGGGGTATCCCCGAGGGCAACCCGCAAACCTTCTGCTCGACACTGGTCTTGAAGCTCCGATAAACGAGTTCCTCCGCGGACCGAAATAACCAGATCGGACGGCGAAAAGTACGTAATACCAGCAGGTACCTCAAGGAGCGTGGCGCCCGCGAGCATTTCGCCCATCCAATACGGATCGGCGGCATGCCAAATCGACGCCGATTGGCGGACGATTTCGGCCAAGACCTCGTAGGATGGATCGTGCTCCATAGGTGCTCGTCAAGCTTAGCACTCCCATGCATTCGGGACGTACTAGGAAGGGAGCTTCGCAACGGCGAACACCCCCTTCGCAAGGTAAACTAGCCCCAATTACTGACATGAGCGCAACTGCAACCCACCCAAACTATAGCCCCGGCCTCGAAGGTGTCGTCGGAGGCATCACAACGATCAGCGAGATTATCAGTGAAACCAGCACCCTGGTTTATCGCGGATACGACGTCCACGACCTCGCGTCGAAGGGCTCTTTTGAGGAAACCGCCTACCTTCTCCTCTACGGAAAGCTTCCGAATCGTGCGGAACTAGACAGCTTCAAGGCCACGATAGCCGCCGAGCGTCAGGTTCCGGATCAAGTGTACAAAGCTATTGCCCAGCTTCCGGCGAACACGCACCCGATGGATATTGCGAAGGTCGGATTCGCGGTTGCAGCACCTTACGATCCCGACTACGCGGCAGTTGCGACCGATAACGAAGCGAACCGACGCAAGGCGGTACGAATCCTCGCCAAAGCCGGCACCATCGTCGGAAACGGCCACCGCATTCGGCAAGGATTAGAACCGATTCAGCCGAAAACTGAGCATACGATTGCCCAGAACTTTCTCCACTTGATGACCGGGGACGCTCCCGATGCTGAGACTGCTCACGTTCTGGATAGCTCGCTAACTCTTTATGCAGAGCACGGCTACAACGCTTCGACTTTCGCTTGCCGAGTAACGGTTGCAACTTTGAGCGATATCTATAGCGGCATCGTGACCGGTATCGGCACCCTTCGTGGCCCGCTTCACGGCGGAGCCAACGAAGAGGCGATGAAGATGATTGAAGAGATCGGCTCGCCGGACGTTGCAGAAGCATGGATCCGTGACGCCTTGGCCACCAAGAAGAAAATTATGGGATTTGGCCACCGCGAGTACAAGAAGCGAGATCCCCGAGCGATTTATATGACGAAGGTCGCCAAGGAACTTTCTGCGAAGAAAGGAACCGAGCGATACGCCCAAATCGCAGACATTTTGGAAGACGTGATGGAGTCCGAAAAGGGCATCTATCCGAACGTGGACTTCCCGGCGGCGTATGCCTACTATGCGCTCGGGATTCCGATTGACCTCTACACCCCGATCTTCGTGATCGCGCGGGTTTCGGGTTGGTCGGCTCATGTGCTGGAGCAGTTGGCGAACAACCGCCTCATCCGCCCCGCCTGCATCTACGAAGGTCCGCATTCAGTGGAGTTTGTCGCGGTAGATCAGCGCCCGTAAATCAAGATTCCTTAACCTGCAAGTCCTCCGCACTTAATGAGTCGGAGGACTATTTTTTGCGTGCTACAAGCAGGCCTTCAGGATTTCAACATCGCCCTCGAATGACTCTGCCTTGAGCGGGCCAAATGAGAACCTCACGAAATCCGCCATCGGCGAAGCGGGGCCGCGGCGGAACATGTCGCACAACGTGCCGGGCAGAATGGCAGCTTCATGCTTGAAAAGCCTCTCGTTGAACGCGTCTGCCGTGAGGCCGCCGGGTAAGCGACCCCAGTGATAGAAGCCGCCATTTCCGGTGAAGAGCTCGAATCCTAACTTTGCCAAAGCCTCGCCGTAGCGCTCGCGCTGGGAGCCGTAGAACTGGCCGATTGCCTGCCGGGCATGCTTGGCCCGATCCAGTTGCAGCAGCCCCGCGGTGCAGATTTGCGACGGCCTCGCCACTCCCCCCATCGCGATGCTTGAGAAGTTTCGGAACAGCTCGATGTTCTGCTTCGAGGCGACGACCCAACCCACGCGAAGCCCCGGTGCTTGCAGGCCCTTGGTCGCTGCGCTGACGACGAAGCAGTTGGTGTCGTCAATGTTGGGGATGAACTGCATCGCGCTAACGGGCTCAGGTGAGAGGAAGAATTCGTAAGCTTCGTCAAAGAGGCCGCCGTTGCCCGGCTGGGAGCAAAAACTGACGAGCTCTTGAAGCTGATCGCCGGTCCACGTGACGCCGGTTGGATTGCAAGGATTGCTCTTGACCACAAAGGGCGATTGGGAGGGCGAAGCGTTAGCGAGCCGGTCGGCCGGTAAGGAGATTCGGCTCGCTGAAGCTTCGCCCTCCCTTACACGCTGCATGGCGGAGGTGTAATCTGACAACTCCGGACGGAAACGATTGCCCGGATTGCTGGGGATAATCGTGTAGTCTCTACCCAAGAGCTCCAGCGCATCCCAATACGGCGTGTATTCGGTTTCCTCGATGAGCACGCGATACTCCGGCTTCAGAAATGCCAAAGTCGCGTAAATTCCGGGCCTACCGCCCGCGAAGACCGCTACATTGTCGGTCGTGATGTTCGACCCGTAAAAGTGGTTGTAGTAATCACGGACGGCCGTCAGCAGCTCGATGCCACCGGTGGCTTGTGGGTACTTGAGGTCGGCGTGGGTGAACTCGATACTCGTAGGGAGGCTCGGACCTCCCGGAATCGGCGTTGTAAGGGGAAAGCCCTGAGCCCAAGGGTGCGTTCCCTCGGTCCCCATGTACTTGCCAGTGGCGTCCAGAAACTTGAAGAGCGTCTCGTAGACGCCCATAGGGTTAAAGTGAAGGAGGGCCGAATCCATACCACCGAAATGGTGGCACAGATTCGGCCCTCCCTACCTCAGCTTCGCTCGATCGCTAAGGATGCTTCACGTTCAGCTAACCACCGATCCAGACGAGCGAGTTCGCTACCACGCGCTGATCGCACTTGGCAAGTTGGGTGACATGAGAGCCATGGAAGTGCTGATCGAGGCGCTGACCGGGACCGATGCCGACGCCGCATGCAGCGGCCTGTGCGAACTGGGTCCAAAGGTCGTTCCCCGAGTCTTGGAACTCCTGAATAGTGACAGTCAAGGCGTGTTGTGCTGCGCCATTTCGGTCCTGGCCAAGGTATCGCCGAGTCAAGCACGTTCCTTCATTGCTCCTTTCCTGGAACACCCAAGTGAGCTCGTGCGGCTTGTTGCATTGGACGAGATTGAGACCGCCGAGGATCATTCGGCTATCATTTCCAGCCTATCCGCCGTATAATGGTGTAAAGCAAATCAGAATGGTGTAATTGTGGCACTGAATATCAAGAACGCAGAAGTAGAACGGTTGGCGACGAAAGTCGCCAAGGCAATGGGAGTCAGCAAGACTGAGGCCGTGCGTACGGTTCTAGCTGAGAAGGACCGGGAACTTGATGTCCAAGTGCGGGATAGGGTCAAGAGGGTTACCGAATGGCTTGAAAAAGAAGTCTGGCCCAATGTGCCACCCGAACTCCTCGGCAAGCGTCTCACTCGCGAGGAAGAAGACGAAATCTTGGGTTATGGTCCAAACGGATATTGCGAATAATGGTCGTTGACAGTTCCGCGCTCGTCGCCATCCTTCAGAGGGAGACGGGGCATGAACTCCTGCTCGAAACCCTTGATAGATACGAAGCCATTGTCCCTGCTCCCCTCTTGCTCGAGTGCTTCCTTGTTACCTGCCGAACGAGCCCGGACTTTGCCAGAGCCAGCCTCCAGTCCCTGCTGGACCAGTTCTCGGTTACCGAACTTCCCTTCAGTTCCGAGCATCGTAGGGCTGCCGAAGCAGCCTTCGAGCGCTACGGAAAGGGCAGACATCCCGCCAGACTGAACTTTGGAGACTGCATGGCATACGCAGTTGCCAAGGTCGAGGGAAGGCCGCTCCTCTTCGTCGGCGAAGATTTCGCGAAGACCGACGTCGTCTCCGCGCTCGTATAATCTCTCCATGACACCAACCGCTCTGCGATCGCCCCGCGGAAGCACCCTCTCGTGCAAAGGGTGGCATCAGGAAGCCGCCTTGCGGATGCTTCACAACAACCTTGATCCCGAAGTCGCCGAGCGGCCCGACGACCTCGTTGTCTACGGAGGAACCGGCAAAGCTGCGCGGAACTGGGACTGCTTCCACGCCATCGTGCGCTCGCTGCGCGAGCTCGAAAACGACGAAACGCTCCTCGTGCAAAGCGGCAAGCCTGTCGGCGTCTTCCGCACCCACGAAGAGGCACCTCGGGTGCTCATCGCTAACTCGAATCTGGTGGGCAAGTGGTCAAACTGGGAGCATTTCAACGAGCTCGAAGCCAAGGGGCTGATGATGTACGGCCAAATGACCGCGGGGTCTTGGATCTACATCGGGTCCCAGGGCATCGTCCAAGGCACGTTCGAGACCTTCGCCGCATGTGCCGACCGGCACTTCGGCGGCTCGCTGGCCGGCAAACTCGTCGTAAGCGGTGGCATGGGCGGTATGGGCGGCGCTCAGCCTTTGGCGGCAACGATGTGCGGGGCGGCTTTCCTTGGCATCGACGTGGATCCCTCGCGGATAGAGAAGCGCCTCAAATCAGGCTATTGCGACCGCATCGCTTGGTCGCTGGATGAGGCTCTGGAGATGCTCGGACTACCCCTCTCCGCGATGGATCGTGCGCGGGGAGGGGGTTGGGGGGTGGGGTCTGTTGGTTTGGTCGGTAACTGCGCTGAAGTACTGCCCGAAATGGTGCGCCGAGGCATCGTTCCGGACGTGTTGACCGACCAGACGAGCGCCCATGATCCCCTCAATGGCTACGTTCCGGCGGGCGTTCTCATCGAAGATGCGGAAGCCTTTCGCCAGGAATTTGCCGAGGACTATGTTAAACGATCGGTCGAATCCATGGGTATTCACGTTCGCGCTATGCGAGAACTTCAAAAGGCGGGCGCGATCACCTTCGACTACGGCAACAACATCCGGGCCTATGCCGTGCAAGCCGGCATCGAGGACGCGTTCGAGATCAAAGGCTTCGTTCCCGAATACATCCGTCCGCTGTTCTGCGAGGGAAAGGGCCCCTTCCGATGGGTCGCCCTTTCGGGAGATCCGGCAGACATCGCCACCACAGATCGGGCCGTTCTTGAGCTATTCCCTCACAACGAAACTCTGAAGCGTTGGATGGCCAAAGCGCAGGAGAAGATCCAGTTCCAAGGTCTTCCCGCGCGCATCTGCTGGCTGGGATACGGCGAGCGGGCGGAGGCGGGGCTACGCTTCAACGAACTTGTCCGTCTGGGCGAAGTCTCCGCGCCGATCGTCATCGGGCGCGATCACCTGGATTGCGGTTCGGTCGCCTCACCAAACCGGGAGACGGAAGCGATGCTCGACGGCAGCGACGCGGTCGCCGATTGGGCGCTTCTGAACGCTTTGGTGAACACCGCGAGTGGGGCTTCGTGGGTGTCGATCCATAACGGCGGCGGCGTCGGCATCGGCTACTCGCAGCACGCAGGCATGGTGGTGGTAGCCGACGGCACCCCGATGATGGATCGCCGA